>JANMDK010000106.1:0-17913 GCA_031376265.1 Pseudomonadota bacterium | reverse complement strand
GCTCTCTAGTAAGGCAGCGAATAGGAGGCAGATGAAGCGGCTCCCCGGTTTCATTACTCGCCCCGAGTGGCGCGCAAGTAGTCGATTGCATCGGCGTCTACCTCGTCGCTTGTTTCGGCGTCTTCTTCCAGGCTGGGGATGTTCGCCTGAGTGTTGAACTTCTTCGCCTTGACGGAAATATCTTGACCGAACCATTCCTCGTAGCTGATTCCGAAGCCCTCGCAACGTGCGGTCAGGAACGCCCTAGCGCCCTCCCTGAATGCACGCTCCCCCGCTGCCTCATCCCGCATTCCCTGGCTCGCCATGAAGCTGGTAAGCAGGCTGTGACGCATCCGGTATAGCTTGTCCAACGACGGAACCCGGGCAGGGGTGAAGGTGCGGGTAAGTGGCACATCGACCAGCTGCCACTGGATATTTGCAAGCCGTTCCCAAAGCGGGTGGGTTTGCCACCTCGCGCGATTGCTGTCCCCCTCTTGCGGAATACACAGGCGAAGCCAGGTCTGCGTTGCATAGCCCCAGATGCCGCCTTGATTGCGAATCAAGGATTCAAAGCTCGGAATGTGAAGTTGCCGAAGGATTTCCCGCGTGACCTGGAACTCCTGCCGCCATACGTGGCGATCCGGGTCCATGCCCGCACGACGCCAAAGCTCAAAAAGATAGGTCTTGTGACTCTTGAGGATTTCTAGAGTCTTGTCGTAAAGGCGGCTGCTAATCGGCCCTCCCACGCCGATGGTGTAGCCCGAAAACTCGCCCTTTACCGCGTAGGAAGCGAACGCTCCCGCCCGAGTTATCCAGGCCTTGCGCCCGAACGTCTCAATATCCACGTTCGCCTGGAAATCTGCATACAGGTCCACCCGGCTGACGGTCGGAAATTCCTCGGCATTGCCGAAAGTGGCGACGACTTCGGTAAGCGCCTGGGTCGCAGCTTCCGGCCCAACGTGCGCCAGGTACTCGCTAGACACTTGGACGTAAGCCAAAGGTAGCGACCTACTACCGCTGGAGGACAGGCAAATCCTGAAAGCGTTGTCCTGGAGGATGTACGCGAATCCCCCCTGTCCCTGGGCGCTCTGACCTCTACTGGAGACTTCGAAGATATGGCCGTTAACCACCCATTGCGCCTGAGACTTATCTTTGGCACCCCGGCTTTGCGCTAGGAGCTTTTTGAGGCCCAACTCCAGGTCAATTTCAGGATCGATTTCCCCGTAATAGGACAGGTAAAGGCTATCAATCCCCATCCGAAGGATTTTGACCTGGCATTCCTGTTGTTCTTCCTTGTCCTTGTATGACTTGGATGCTGTGTTACTGGACTGCGCATCCAAGCCGCCGGCGGCCGGGGCGGGCGCTGGCGCGTCCGTACCCGGCCGCTCGCCGACTTGCCCATCGTTCCCAATTTCCCGTTTTGCCCTGCCTGGGCCAGGTTGATCCTGAGACATGCACTACCCCATATCCACGGCAGGCATGCCGATTTGGCGTCCTGCGACGGATACGGAATCTATGCACCAAGCCCTGCGCGGGCGACGACACCAAACCGCGCTTTGATGTCTACTTGTTGTTCTTAAAGCGAAGTATAAATCTTTGAAGGCTACGGGCCGGGTCTTCGCCATCATCGGAATAGACCGCTAGCTCCTTTATAAAAAGCTCATCGGCTTCCGTTATCGACATTCTTTGCAGTTGGCCCGATTCGTAGGCGGCCTGCAGCATGATGCGCAGATCCTTGTGCTCTTCTCTCTTTTGTGGAGACTTCTTTTTCCATCGCGTCTTCAGCGCTCGCGCGAGATTTGCGAAAAATAATTTATCGTCTTCAATTTCCGCGCGGGCTATGCGCGCCGCGACTGTAGGGCAGCTCACCAGGGTTCGGTCAATGTGCAGCGCTTTAAACAATGCTTCGTCTTCGTGATTTGCCACTTTCTGCACTAGGTCAGATATGTAACCCCCCTCTGTTTCTAGGCACTCAATTTGACGCATCAAAGCCAGCAGCAACGACATAGCCAACGTTTTCCTGGATGCGTCGCTTTCTAATTCGAACAATCTGTCTATTTCTTCGCCTGGCAGATAGCTTTTTACGAAGTCGAGAACCGCTTGATTCTTATCCATACTTGCGTCAAGTGCGGCAAGCAGCTTGTCTAGCTGGCCAATTGACCAGAAGAACAATGCTTGATGCTGGACGATTGACAATTCGTATGCCCAGGCCCACCACGAACCGGACCCCAAGACTTTCTCGCGGACCTCTCGTGGCATTTTTTGAAGCTCAAGACGCAACTCTTCGGAACTCCGTCTTGAATCAAGTGCCGCGATTTTAAGTTGTAGAAGGTGTTGTTTCTTCAAGCTCATCATTGGCGTAGACTTGCGGCAAGGTATGCCGAACCTTGAAAAAGGCGGGTGAACATGATTGGTCCCTTGCGAGTTTCCTTTGAAAGACTCTTTCACCTCCTCGCTGATTTGGCTCTTAAAGGGTTGATCGGCGCTTTTTTGGGAGCCGTGCTGCTGACCGGCGTCTACGTCATGACCTTAATCCCGGGGGGGCTATATCTGATGGTTGCCTCACTATTTGGATACGAGAGTCAATCCACGCAGCGTGAGCGCCATGAAATGTATGCATTCGTTGCAGCACACCGACAAGCATTCTGTCATACGGAGCGAATTCCCCTTGCCTATTGCGACAAAGTTTTCAATGACTCCGCCGCTAGCGATTTGGCGTACCGAGCCTGGATGCAAATTTCGCAAGCTCGGTACGAAAAGAAGGAAAAGGACGCGCCTTGGTGGGATGTTTTGGAGCCGTTTCGCGATCCGCTTGTGAAGCGGTAGCAATTGCTGCCAACCAAAACGAAAGCATCGGAAAGTAGTTACGAAGAGAAAGTCCCATGAGAGTACAAAAGTACGCGGCCATTGAGCGGTACCTGGCGGAGCACATTCCGAATAGCGGTATTGAGCAGGCGAATGACTTCAATTTATCGGCGCAACGATTTAAGGTGCAGATTGAGAAGAACAGCCTTCTCCTTAAGGTCTCAGAGGCATTCGTCGATGACAACGAAATCGACGAGATTCTTCTGCTGTTTGATTGCTGGGAAATACCAGGACTTCTTCAGCAGGACAGCAGCCGCACGATTTTTGTTGGCAACGAAGGATTTCAGAGTTTGAAGCGCGAGTAACCGTGAGCGGCGCAATAGAACTGGTGAGGAGCCACGAAAACCGTGGGGAAAACGTGGAGTGCTTGACGAGTGTCCTCACGTTTTGGCGAGCGAGGGCGGGCCAATATCAACAGCTTAGTTAATCAGCGCCAACTTTTAATCCGTTGGTCGGCGGTTCGAACCCGCCACGGCCTACCAAAATTTCAAGGCTCTAGCTCCGGCTAGGGCCTTTTTCTTTGGGCGACTGTGCCGGAATTGTGTCGATAAGCATTCCGGCAACCGTTTCTGCATCTTGCTTCAGGTGCGCGGGTGAAAGGTGCGCATATCGCCTAACCATGCTGCCTGTCTCCCATCCTCCCATTTCTTGGAGGACGTTCAGAGGTGTACCGTTCTGCGCGTGCCAGCTCGCCCAAGTGTGGCGCAAGTCCTTGAGCAATCCTTAGGTACAGCAATCAAATATTTACGCTCTTTGCGATGTGCGGGTATTCCGACTTTAGTTTATTCAATGCGCTCACCTTGACGAACGTGCATTCCGAGACTTCAAAATGATGCAGGTAAGGTAAGAAGTAAGACTGCTTAACAAATTTAAGTAGATCGAGGATCACTATAGTTGGCAGCTCAACATAAATCGCATAACGATCCTCAAAGCTAGCCTTCTCGGGACCAAGCGCTCTCTTCCGAGCTGTTTCGTGTTCGCCCGCTTCACTTTCCGCTACAGCGTCCTGTGCCAAATGAAAAAGCAGCAATGTCGCGGCGTCGTTCCTTATGGGTCGCTTTGGAAACTTGAGAATCGCGGCTCGGTAGAAGTGAGCAAGCGCAATGAAACTAGCAACAATTGGAGAAAATTTAGGTTCTCCGACGTCTTTATTCTTAAACGCCGTCGGCACGGTTGTTTGTAGACCGTCGATTCCTTCTGATATGAACTGGTAGACGCTGAATTGCCGTTCATGTTTCGCTTTAGCAACGTATCCGCGAAACGCCTTCAGATACTTCTCTCGATGTCTGAGTGTTTCGAATACGGTGCTTCCTACCAAAATTTGTCCGGCGTCCCCCTGATCCATAATGCGCTGAGCCATTGATATTCCATCTCCGGCTACGTTTCGCCTTCCATTGATATCTGTCAGTACGTTGTCGATGTTTTCATTTATCCCTATCCGAAGATCAAATCGGCGAGATTCGTCTTTCTCCGTGTTGTTGTGCGCACTTGTGAGCCGAAGCAGTTCGAGCGCGAGACGCAAATGTAAATCAAGCCCTTTAACATCGACTAAAGCTATTGCCATTCCGTCGCCGGTAGGCAGGAAAATTACGTCATTAGGATCAATCTGCAGTGAAACTACCGATTCAGTGACGACCCTGTTTAAGGTCGCCACTACATCGGATTGCGCTTCGACACTACGATCCTTTGTAAAACCGACAATATCTATGAATACACTTTGCACTCGCGAAGGCCCTTGTGAGGGGCCTTGTAATGAAGCGCTATCCACGGCTTTATCTGATTTAGGCATATGGCTGATACCAAGATCCCGATCGGTGTCCTGAAAGCGTAACACGTCAGAATTCTTTGGACGATGTGCCAGTTTTGTGTCGGACAGACCCCGATTGCTATAGGTTCAGGCGGCTTTATGTTTAACTTGTCGTACTTGGCAAGCGATGCGAGAGCGTTCCTGATCGACTTTTAATCCGTTGGTCGGCGGTTCGAACCCGCCACGGCCTTCCAAAATCCGAGAAGGGCCCGGTTAATCCCGGGCCCTTTTTTATTCCCGCATCCTCGCGATCTTCACCACGTCCTGCAGCCGCCGCAGCGAGCGCATGACGCGTGCGAGGTGCTGGCGGTGGGCGACTTCGAGCACGAAGAGCATCGTCGTGTAGAGGGAGCGGTCCTCGTCCATGGTGATCGAATCGATGTTCGATCCGGCGTCCGCGATTTCCGACGCGACCTTGGCGAGCACCCCGCGCTGGTTGGTCACGGTGACTTGAATCGCGGCCTGGAACAGCTTGGCTGTGGCCGGATCCCATTCGACGTCGATCCAGTTGTCCGGCTCGTTCTTGCGTGAGCGCTCGATCTGGTGACAGTCGGCGGCGTGCACGACCAGGCCCTGGCCTTTCTTGATCGAGCCGGCGATTTCGTCGCCGGGAATCGGGCGGCAACAGGTGGCGAGCTGGACGGCCATGCCTTCGGTGCCGCGGATGACGACGCTGCCCATGAGCCTGGCGGTGACCTTGCCGTCTTCCTTCGGGGCTTCGCGGAAGCGCAGCAGCCGCCGCGCCATGACCGCCGGAAGCTGCTTGCCCAGGCCGATGTCGGCGAGCACTTCCTGCCGGGAGCGCGCGCCCGAGTCGCGCACGGCGCGCTCCCAGGTCGGCGCGTCGATCTCGCCGATGGACATGCCCAGCGGCCGGAGCGCCTGATCAAGCAGCCGCTCGCCAAGCGCGGCCGACTCGTCGTACTGCATCGTCTTGAGGAAGTGGCGGATGTTCGAGCGAGCCTTGCCGGTGCGCACGAACTGCAGCCAGCCGGGGCTGGGCTTGGCATGGCTCGCGGTGACGATCTCCACGCGGTCGCCGTTCCTGAGCTCGGTGCGCAGCGGCACGAGCTCGCTATTGACCTTCGCGGCGACGCAGCGGTTGCCGATGTCGGTGTGCACTGCGTAGGCCATGTCGACCGCCGTTGCTCCGCGCGGCAGCGAGAGGATCTTGCCGCGCGGCGTGAAGACGTAGACCTCGTCCGGGAACAGGTCGACCTTGATGTGCTCGAGGAATTCCGCCGAATCGCCCGACTGGTTCTGGATCTCGAGCAGCGACTGCAGCCACTGGTGCGTCTTCTTCTGCAGGTCCGAGAGCGTGGCCGCCTCGTCCTTGTACATCCAGTGCGAAGCCACCCCGGTTTCGGCGATGCGGTGCATCTGCTCGGTGCGGATCTGCAGCTCCACCGGCGTGCCGAACGGCCCGATCAGCGTGGTGTGCAGCGACTGGTAGCCGTTGGCCTTGGGGATCGCGATGTAGTCCTTGAACTTGCCCGGCACCGGCTTGTACAAGCCGTGCAGCGCGCCGAGGGCGAGGTAACACGCCGGGACGCCTTCCTTGACGATGACGCGAAAGCCGTAGATGTCGTGAACTTCGGAGAAGGTGAGGTGCTTCTCGATCATCTTCTTGTAGGTGCTGTAGATGTGCTTTTCGCGGCCGTTGACCGCGGACTCGATGACCGCGTCGGCGAGGCGGTTCCTGATCGCATCCTGCGTCTTTCCGATCACTTCGCGCCGGTTGCCCCGCGCCGAGCGCGTGGCCTTGGCGAGCACGCGGTGGCGCATCGGGTACAGGTGCGCGAAGGACAGCTCCTCGAGCTCCTGGTAGAGGTTGTTCAGTCCGAGGCGATTGGCGATCGGCGCGTAGATTTCGCGCGTCTCGCGCGCGACCCGCTTTCTCTTGGCCTGCGAGACGGCGCCGAGCGTGCGCATGTTGTGCAGCCGGTCGGCCAGCTTGATGAGGATGACGCGCACGTCGCGCGCCATCGCCAGCAGCATCTTGCGGAAATTCTCGGCCTGCGCGTCCTCGGCGGACTGGAACTCGATCTTGTCGAGCTTGGACAGGCCGTCCACCAGCTCGGCCACCGGCCGTCCGAAGGTGTCGGAAATCTCGTCCTTGGTGACCGAGGTGTCCTCCATCACGTCGTGCAGGAGCGCGGCCATCAGCGCCTGGCTGTCCATGTGCCAGCCGGCGAGGATCTCGGTGACTGCGAGCGGGTGCGAGATGTACGGCTCGCCCGACTGCCGGGTCTGGCCGGCGTGGGCGGCTTCGCTGAAGCGGTACGCATCGCCGAGGCGGGCGATGTCCGTCGGCTTCAGGTATTTGAAGAGGCCCTCGTTGAGCGCGGTGACGGCAGCCATGAGGGGAGGGCTTCCTTGGGGCTTCGGAAAGGGCGGGTCTCGATGCCCGGAGCGGCGGTCCCCCTCGCGCCGGCCGCTTGCCGGGCAGCTCTAGGTCAGGGCGTCGCGACCGGCATCGGCGAAGCCGGGTTCTTCTTGAGGACTTCGAGGCCGACCTTGCCGCTGGCGATTTCGCGCAGCGCGATCACGGTGGGCTTGTCCTTGTTCGGCTCCACGAGCGCCGAGGCGCCGGTGCTCACCTGGCGCGCGCGGTAGGTCGCGGCGAGCGTGAGCTGGAAGCGGTTGGGAATGCGTTTGAGACAGTCGTCGACAGTAATGCGAGCCATTGATCTAGTTCCCGAGTTTGAAGATTTCCGGATGCTGCGCGAGTTGCCTGCCAGTCTCCAGGCGCGCGCTGCGGATGATCGCGAGGAGGTCTTTTGCGGCCTCATCGAAGTCCTTGTTAATAATAGCATAATTGAACTCGGGCGAGTGGCTGATCTCTTCCCTCGCGACCGCCATGCGGCGGCGGATGACTTCGGGCGTGTCCTGCCCGCGCTTCTGCATGCGGCTCTCGAGCTCCTCGATCGACGGTGGCAGGATAAAAATCCCTATGCAATCAGGGTAAAGGGAGCGCACCTGCTGCGCGCCCTGCCAGTCGATCTCGAGGATCAGGTCGTGATGGGAGGCGAGCTCGCGATTGATCGCGGCCTCCGATGTGCCATAGCGATGCCCGTGGACTTCGGCCGATTCGAGGAATTCGCCCCGATCGAGCATCGCGATGAAGGTCTTTTCGTCGACGAAGTGGTATTCGCGGCCGTCCTGTTCGCCGGGGCGCGGCGAGCGCGTGGTGTACGACACCGAAAGCCGCAGCGCCGGGTCGGCCTTGAGTGCCGCGCCGATGAGCGAGGACTTGCCCGCGCCGGACGGCGCGGTGATCACGACCAGCAGGCCCTTGGGCGCCGGGTTACTCAATGTTCTGCACCTGCTCGCGCATCTGCTCGATCAGCAGCTTGAGCTCGAGCGCGCAATCCGAAATCGCCTGCGATGCGGCCTTTGAGCCCAGCGTATTGGCTTCGCGGTTGAGCTCCTGCATGAGGAAGTCGAGCCGCTTGCCGGCCGAGCCGCCCTTGGCAACGACGCGCTCCACTTCGGAGAGGTGGGTATTGAGGCGCTGCAGCTCTTCGTCGACATCGATCTTGATGCCGAACACTGCGATCTCTTTCACGACGCGCTCATCGTCGGCGGAGCCGAGAGCTTCACGCAGGCGCAGCGCCATCTTTTCCTTGTAGGCCGCAATGGCTTCGGGCACGAACGGCGCGACGGCTGCGACGCTCTTGCGCATTGCTGCTGCGCGCTCGAGGATTACGCCCGCGAGCTTTGCGCCTTCGCGCGCGCGCGCTGCGACGAGTTCGCCTATCGCTTTTTCGCCGAGCGCGGCCGCCCGCTCGCGAAGCTCCGCCTCGGAAATCGTCCCTTCGGCGAGCACGCCCGGCCAGCGCAGGATGTCCGCAGTGCGCAGGGGCGCAGCCTCCGGCATCGCCTTCCTGACTATGGCCGCCAACTTGCCGAGTTCCTCGAGCGCTTCGACGTTCAGCGCTTGCGCGCGCGGGCCGGTCGCGGTGGTCGACAGCGACAGGCGGCAATCGATCTTGCCGCGCGAAAGCTTCGAAGTGATCGCCTCGCGCAAGCCCGCTTCCAGCATGCGCAGCTCGTCGGCAACGCGGAACTGGACGTCGAGATAGCGCGAGTTGACCGAGCGCATTTCGATGTTGAGCGTCCCGCCGCTGATATCGGCCGATGCGGCGGCGTAACCGGTCATGCTGTGGATCATCGAGGGCACTGGAGAAGTGGTTGATATGGGGCAAATGTGCACTACTGCGCGAGCCCCCGCGGACCAAGCGCGTATCATAACAGTCCGCAGCACCTGTCCCGCTCCCGCCGCCCGCGCGATTCCCGCCGATGAACGTCCAAGCCAACCAGTCTCTGCCGGAAGGCTTCCAGCTTGAAAATTACAAGATCCTGCGCGTGCTTGCGTCGGGTGGGTTCTCGTTCGTCTACCTTGCGCACGACGAGAACGAGACCCCGGTGGCGATCAAGGAATACCTCCCGGCCTCCCTTGCGCTGCGGACCGGCGACGACGTGAAGCCGGTGGTGCCGGACGAGAAGCTGCCGATCTACCGCTACGGCATGAAATGCTTTTTCGAGGAGGGCCGCGCGCTGGCGACTCTCTCGCATCCCAACGTAGTGCGCGTGCTCAACTTCTTCCGCGCCAACGACACCGTGTACATGGTCATGCGCTACGAGCGCGGCCGCACGCTGCAGGAGCACATCGTCGCCCGGCGCGGGCCGTTATCGGAGGCCTGGATCCGCCGCACGTTCAGCCAGTTGCTCAACGGCCTGCGCGAAGTGCATTCCCACAAGCTGCTGCACCTGGACATCAAGCCCGGCAACATCTACGTCCGCAACGACGGCTCGCCGCTGCTCATCGATTTCGGCGCCGCGCGCGAAACGCTCACGGCCGAAGGCACCCAGCTGCCGCCGATGTATACGCCGGGCTACGCGTCCCCCGAGCATTACGCCAACCGCCAGAACCTCGGTCCTTGGAGCGACATGTATTCGGTCGGCGCGGCGATGTATGCGTGCCTTTCGGCGGATGCGCCGCAGCCTGCGGATAAACGCCAAGTGTTGGACAAGGTCGAGCCCGCACGCAAGGTCTGGAGCGGCAAGTACACCGCGAAATTGCTGGACACAATCGACTGGTGCATGCGGCTCGACCATCTCGAGCGCCCGCAAAGCGTGCTCGCGCTGCAAAAGGCGCTGCTCGGGCAGAAGGACCCGGACCACAAAGGCGAGGTGCCGCTCATGGACCAGATCAAGGGAATCTTCTCGCGCTTCTCGAAACGCCCGGACGACGCGGAGGGCGCTGACAAGGCCGCCGCCGGCGGCCCGGCCCAGGGCAAATAGCGCCGACCGATGAAATTCTCCATTTTCCAGGACAGTCGCGTGGGCGGGCGCACCTACAACCAGGACCGCATCGGCCACTGGTACACGCGCGATTCGCTGCTGCTGGTGCTCGCCGACGGCATGGGCGGCCACCTCATGGGAGAAGTCGCCGCGCAGATCGCGGTGGATACGCTGGCCACTGCATTCCAGCGCGATGCGCAGACTCGCCTGCCCGATCCCGACCTGTTCCTCTTCAAGGGCATCGGCCGAGTGCACGCCGCGATCGACGAGTACACGAAGAAGCTCAACCTGCCCGACTCGCCGCGCACCACGCTCGTGGCCTGCGTGGTGCAGGACGGGATCGCATGGTGGACGCACGTGGGGGATTCGCGCTTCTACCTGATCCGGCGCGGCAACGTGCTCACGCGCTCGCGCGACCACACGCGCGTGCAGCAGCTCGTCGACCAGGGACGCATCCGCGAAGAGGCGGTGAGCTCGCATCCCGACCGCAACAAGCTGCTGCAATGCCTCGGCGGCGGCCACACGCCCAAGGTAGAGCCGACCTCGAGCGCGCCGCTGGCCAAGGACGACATCCTCCTGCTTTGCTCGGACGGCTTCTGGGGGCCGCTCACGCAACGCCAGCTCGTCGGCAAGCTGGTGGAGAAGAGCCTCAGCCAGGCGATGCCGGAGCTGATGTCCGCAGCCGAGATTCGCGCCGGCGCCGATTGCGATAACCTCTCGGTGGTCGCGATCGCGTGGGGCGAGGAAGCAGCGCAGCGGCGGCCGGGCGCCTCGGCGCCGGTCACCGTCCCCACGCACGATTTGCCGACCGACGTGCAGGATTTCTCCGCAACCGATCCGGGCTTCGAGGATGGCCACATGAGCGACGCCGAAATCGAGCGCGCGATTGCCGACATCAAGGCCCAGCTCAAACAGTACAGCAACGGAAAAAAATGAGACCCAGCAAACGCAGACCCGACCAGCTACGCGCCGTTTCGATCGAGCGAAACTACACCAAGCATGCCGAAGGCTCGGTGCTGGTGTGCTTCGGCGACACCAAGGTGATCTGCACCGCGAGCGTGGACGCGAAGGTGCCGGCTTTCCTCAAGGGCCGCGGACAAGGATGGCTCACCGCCGAGTACGGCATGCTGCCGCGGGCGACCAATACGCGCGGCGACCGGGAGGCGGCGCGCGGCAAGCAGTCCGGACGCTCGCAGGAGATCCAGCGGCTCATCGGCCGCTCGATGCGCGCCGTGGTCGACCTCGCCAAACTGGGCGAGCGCACGATCCAGATCGATTGCGATGTCCTGCAGGCCGACGGCGGCACGCGCACGGCTTCGATTACAGGCGCGTTCGTGGCGGTGTACGACGCGCTCCGGTGGCTGCAGGCGCGCGGGACGATCGACCAGCTGCCGGTGAAGGAATTCGTCGCTGCCGTTTCGGTTGGCGTTTTCGAAGGCGTGCCGGTGCTCGACCTCGATTACGCGGAGGACTCCTCGTGCGACACCGACATGAACGTCGTCATGACCGGTGGCGGCGGGTTCGTCGAGGTGCAGGGCACAGCGGAAGGCGCTGCATTCTCGCGCAAGGAACTAGACGAGCTGCTCGTCCTTGCCGACAAGGGCATCCGCGAGTTGGTCATTGCGCAGAAGCACGCGTTGGGGCTGTGATGCGGGGCTGTGAGGCGGGTCTGTGAGGCGGGGGTGCTGAAGAAGCTCGTCCTGGCGAGCGGGAATCCCGGAAAGCTTGGCGAGATCCGCGCGCTGCTAGCACCGTTGGCTATCGAAGTCGTCTCGCAGGGCGAGCTCGGGATTGCGGAAGGGGATGAGCCGCATTTCACTTTCCTCGAGAACGCCCTGGCCAAGGCCCGCCACGCAAGCGGCGCGAGTGGATTGCCGGCGCTCGCGGACGATTCCGGCATCTGCGTCGATGCGCTTGGCGGCGAGCCGGGCGTGAATTCCGCCT
Source organism: Pseudomonadota bacterium (assembly GCA_031376265.1). GTDB lineage: Bacteria > Pseudomonadota > Gammaproteobacteria > Burkholderiales > SG8-39 > SZAS-79. The sequence continues at coordinate 6,011 of JANMDK010000106.1, read as the reverse complement.
GCTTCGCCGGCACGCACGGCAAGCGGGAGGAAAGGGATGCGCGCAACAACGCGAAGCTTCTCGACGCCTTGTCTCGCGAGTCCATCAAGTCGGCCCACTACGCCTGCGTCATGGTGCTCGTGCGCCATGCTTCGGACCCGCAGCCGCTGGTCGCCGAAGGCAACTGGCGCGGCGTGATCACCGACAAGCCGCGCGGCAGCAATGGGTTCGGCTACGACCCGCTGTTCCTGCTGCCGGGGCTCGACAAGACCGCGGCCGAGCTCGGAGCGGCCGAGAAGAACCGCATGAGCCATCGCGGCATCGCGCTTCAGCGGCTGGTGCAGCGGCTGCAGGAAGAGGGCTGATGCCTGTCGCCACGCCGGTGTCGCTCACGCGGCCGGGCTCGATCCGGCTAGAAGCGCTGCCCCCGCTGTCGCTCTACGTGCACATGCCGTGGTGCGTGCGCAAATGCCCGTACTGCGATTTCAACTCGCACGAAAAGAAAGGCGACCTGCCCGAGGACGCGTACTGCACCGCGCTGATCGCAGACCTCGAGCAAGCGCTGCCGTGGATCTGGGGCCGGCGCGTGTACAGCATCTTCTTCGGGGGCGGCACGCCGAGCCTCTTCTCGGCACGCTCGATCGATCGCCTGCTGTCTGAATTCCGCGCGCGCCTGCCGCTGGCGGCCGATGCCGAGATCACGCTCGAGGCGAACCCGGGCACGTTCGAGGCGCAGAAGTTCCGCGACTACCGCGCCTGCGGCGTCAACCGGCTGTCGATCGGCATCCAGAGCTTCAACGATGCGCACCTCAAGGCGCTTGGCCGCATCCACAGCGCGGACGAGGCGCGCCGCGCGATCGAGATCGCCAAGGCGAGCTTCGACAACCTCAACCTCGACCTCATGTACGGGCTGCCCGGCCAAACCGCGGACGAAGCGCAGGCCGACATCGAGGAGGGCATCCGCTGGGGCACGACGCATTTTTCGGCGTACCAGCTCACCCTGGAGCCGAACACGGCGTTCTACAGCCACCCGCCGAAGTTGCCGGAGCATGATGCGGCGGCGGCCATGCAGGAAGCCGCCGAGGCAATGCTGGCCTCGGCCGGCTTCCAGCACTACGAGACCTCGGCGTTCGCCCGGCCGGAGATGCGCTGCCGGCACAACCTCAATTATTGGCAGTTCGGCGACTACCTCGGGCTTGGTGCCGGCGCGCACGGCAAGATCAGTTTCCCCGATCGCGTCGAGCGCCATTCGCGCGCCAAGCAGCCGCGCGAATACCTCGCGATGGCGCCCGAGGGCCGCTCGATCGTCGAGCACAAGGTGGTTGCGTTAAACGAGCTGCCGTTCGAATTCATGCTGAACGCGCTGCGGCTGGTTGGCGGATTTCCGGTCCCGCTGTTTCATGAGCGCACCGGCATCGAGCTTCCGGCGATCGAGTCGGCGCTGGCCAAAGGCGAGGCGCTGGGCCTCCTCGAGCGGGACTGGCAAACCATCCGCCCGACCCAGCGCGGACAGCGTTTCCTCAACGAGCTGCTGGAGCTCTTCCTGCCCTGATTTCGGCAGAATCGTCTTACTAGAGCAAAGCAGGGCGCGGCTCTCCGGCCAATTCGTGTGTCGGTACCAGTACATTCCGGATCGGATCAGGCGGCTTTGCGCCGGAACACGAGGTCGCGAACGCCGTGCCCGAGCTTGAGCCCGCGCGTCTCGAACTTGGTCTCCGGCCGGTACGGCGGGCGGGCCGCGTACGCCTCGGCGGTGTTCTCCAGGAGCGGCTCTGCGCCAAGCACCTCGAGCATGTGCTCGGAATACGGTTCCCAGTCGGTCGCCGTGTGAAGGTAGCCGCCGGGGCCGAGTTTCCGGGCAGCCAGCGCCACCAGCGGCGGCTGGATGAGCCGGCGTTTGTTGTGCCGCTTCTTCGGCCACGGGTCCGGGAAGAAAACGTGCAGCCCGGCAAGCGAGCCGTCGGGAATCATTTTTTCGAGCACGTCGACGGCGTCGTGCCGGATCACCCGCAGGTTGGGCAGGCCTTCCTCGTCGATCGACTTGAGCAGGCTGCCGACCCCGGGCAGGTGGACTTCGATCGCGATGTAGTCGTTTTCGGGATGCGCCTTCGCGATCGTGACGCTCGTCTCGCCCATGCCCGAGCCGATCTCGACGATGAGGGGCGCGGCGCGGCCGAAAATCGCCTTCGCATCCAGAGGCTGGGCGGAAAACGGGATCCCGAATCGGGGATAGAGCGTGTCCCAGGCACGTTGCTGTGCGTTCGAGACCCGGCCCTGGCGCAGGACGTAGCTTTTGACCGTCCTGCGCGGCGCCTCCTCCATGGGAGGCCTAGGCCGTTTTGACCTGGGCGGTCCCGCCGATCATTCCGCCGGTCGGCGACGAGGGGGAGGCCGAATAGAGCTTCTTCGGCATGCGACCCGCGAGGAAAGCTTCGCGACCGGCTTCGACGCCTTTTTTCATCGCGCGCGCCATGCCTACCGGATCGCGCGCTGCGGCGATTGCGGTATTCATCAGCACCCCGTCGCATCCCAGTTCCATGGCAATCGCTGCATCCGATGCCGTCCCGACGCCCGCATCGACCAGCACCGGCACCTTGGCGCGGTCGATCACGAGCTGGAGGTTCCACGGGTTGAGGATGCCCATGCCGGAACCGATGAGCGACGCGAGCGGCATGACCGCCACACAGCCGAGCTCTTCGAGCATCTTCGCCTGGATCGGGTCGTCGGAGCAGTACACCATGACCTTGAATCCTTCCGCGACGAGCGTCTTTGCGGCGTCGAGCGTCTCGGGCATGTTCTGGTAGAGCGATTGCGGGTCGCCCAGGACCTCGAGCTTGACGAGGTCGTGGCCGTCGAGGAGCTCGCGCGCGAGGCGAAGCGTCCGCACCGCGTCGGCCGCGGTGTAACAGCCAGCCGTGTTCGGCAGGAGCGTGAATTGCGAAGGCGGCAGCGAATCGAGCAGGCTGGGCTCGCCGGGATTCTGTCCGATGTTGGTGCGGCGGATCGCGACGGTGACGATCTGCGCGCCGGACGCATCGATGGCGGCGCGCGTCTCTTTGAAGTCCTTGTACTTGCCGGTGCCGACGAGGAGGCGCGACGAATACGGCTTGCCGGCAATGAAGAGCTGGTCTTCCATCTCAGCCTCCGCCGACGGCGACGACGATCTCGACGCGGTCGCCGTTGGCAAGCAGCGTGGCGCGGTGGGCGCTGCGGGGCACGATCTCGCCGTTTCGCTCGACCGCGACCTTGCGGCCGGCGAGCTGCAGTTGCTCGATCAGGCGGGCGACGTCGACGCTTTCGTCGAAACGGTGCGCCGCGCCATTGACGGTGACTTGTATCATGGGCGAAATGATACCGCTTAGAATGGAACCTCAGGGGGAACCAGAAAAATGACCGTAGTCGAATGACTGCCGCCGAGAACCAATCGCCCGAGGATTTGCTGCTTGCCGCGCAGAAGGAATTGCGCGACATGCAGCGTGCAATAGTCGCGTTGCGTGGAGAACTCGAGCTCTCGCATGCGAGGCGCGAGCAGGAAGTGCAGCAGGCGGTTGCCGCAGGGCAGGACGAGATCAAGCTGCTCAGGGCGACCGCGGCCAGCCTGCGCGATGCGCTCGAGCAAGCGGCGATCAAGCGCGATTCGGACGTGCAGGCCGCGCACGCTGCCGGCGCCAATGAAATCGGCCAGCTAAAGGCGACCTCCGCAGCCTTGCGGGAGCAGCTTGAAATGGCCCGCCATTCCGCCGAAAGCCGCGTGCAGGCCGCGCAGGCCGCTTCGGTAAACGAGATCACGCAGCTGAAAGCCACTGCGGCGGCGCTGCGCGAGCAACTCGAAATGACAAGGGTCAGCGCGGAGGCCAGCGTGCAGGTCGCGCGGCAAGCGTCGCAGGACGAGATCGCCCAGCTGCATGCGTCCATCGTGGCCATGCGCGAAACCATGGAACGCCACACCGCCACGCAATGAGCGAAAACACAGCCTCCCTAGACAAGCCGCGCGGCCGCCCTGCGGCCGCGTCGAAGAAGCCTGCCGCCTCTCCCAAGCGCAACGACACGGCCATTTCCCAGAAGCGCCGGCTGCGCGAGGCCGAGCTGCTGCTCGAAGTCTCGCGCAAGATGTCGGTGACCGACTCGCTGGACGAGGTGCTGAACACGCTGCTCGATGCGACCACGAGCGAGCTGAACACCGAGCGCGGCACGCTGTTCCTGAACGATTCCGAAACCAGCGAGCTCTATTCCCGCGTCGCGCAGGGCGCATTCCGGCGCGAGATCAGGATCCTCAACACCACGGGCGTCGCCGGGCACGTTTTCACTACCGGACAGGGCGCCATCGTGCACGACGCCTATGCCGATCCCCGCTTCAACCGCAGCATCGACGAGCGCACCGGGTTCGTGACGCGGGACATCCTCTGCGTGCCGATCAAGACCGCGAGAGGGCACGTGATCGGCGTCGCCCAGTTGCTCAACAAGAAGAAGGGCAAGTTCACCGCGGCGGACCTTGCGCTGCTGGAGCAGATGGCCGCGCAGGGCGCCGTGGCGCTGCAGAGTGCGCAGGTGATCGAGCGAGTCGAGCGGGTGAGGAAGCAGGAGCTCGAGTTCGTCAATATCGTCTCGGAGATGACTTCCGACATCAAGCTCGGGTCGCTGCTGCAGAAGGTCATGGGCGAGGCGACGCGCATGCTGAATGCGGAGCGCTCCACACTGTTCCTCAACGACGAAAAGACCAAGGAACTCTGGTCGGAAGTCGGGCAGGGCCTCGAGTCGCTGCAGATCCGGCTGCCGAACCACCTCGGGATTGCTGGCGCGGTGTTCCAGTCAGGCAAGACGATCAACATCCCTTACGCCTACGCCGACCTGCGCTTCAACCCGGCGTTCGACAAGAAGACCAACTACTTCACGCGCTCGATCCTCTGCGTGCCGGTGGTCAACAAGCTCGGCAAGACCATCGGCGTGACGCAGGTGCTGAACAAGCGCGGCGGGCCTTTCTCGAACGAGGACGAGGCACGGCTGCGCGCCTTCACCGCGCAAGTGTCGATCGCGCTGGAGAACGCCAAGCTCTTCGCCGACGTGCAGGCGATGAAGAATTACAACGAGGCGATGCTCGAATCGATGTCGAACGGCCTCATCACCCTCGACGCGCAAGAGAAGGTCGCGACCTGCAATGCTGCCGGGCTGCGCATTCTGCAGACCACGGCCAAGGACATCACCCATGCCTCGGTGTCCGAGTTTTTCGGCCCCGCCAACGCCTGGGTGGTCGACAAGCTCAAGGCCGTGGCTGAAACCGGAGAGCAGCAAATCGCCATCGATGCGCCGCTGCAGGTCGGCGGCGCGACGCTCTCGGTCAACTTCACGGTGCAGCCGCTGCTCAATGTGGACCAGCAACGCATCGGCTCGATGATCGTGCTGGAGGACATCAGCTCGGAGAAGCGGCTCAAGTCGACCATGTCCCGCTACATGGATCCGGGTATCGCGGATCGCCTGTTGGCGGCAGGCACGGACCTGCTCGGCGGACAGGACCTCGAGGCGACGGTGCTGTTCTCCGACATCCGGGGATTCACCACGCTGACAGAGCAGCTCGGCCCGCAGGGAACGGTGGCGCTGCTCAACGAATACTTCACGCTGATGGTCGACTGCCTGCAGAAAGAGGAAGGCATGCTCGACAAGTTCATCGGCGACGCCGTGATGGCGGCCTTTGGCATCCCGGTGCCGCACGAGGATGATCCGGACCGCGCCATGCGAACCGCAATCGCCATGCTGACGACGCTCGCCAACTGGAACCAGCAGCGCGCGTCGGAGGGCAAGCTGCCGGTCGAGATCGGCATCGGGCTGAACACCGACCGCGTCGTGTCCGGCAACATCGGCTCGCAGAAGCGCATGGACTTCACCATCATCGGCGACGGCGTGAACCTTGCGGCGCGACTCGAATCGGCGTGCAAGATGTATGGCGCGAAACTGCTGATCAGCGAGTTCACTTTCCGCAAGCTCAAAGGCACTTACCGCACGCGCGAGATCGACCTAGCGGTGGTCAAAGGCAAGAC
>JANMDK010000053.1:0-16147 GCA_031376265.1 Pseudomonadota bacterium | reverse complement strand
CCCCTTCCCCGAGGGACTGTGGCAGACCGCCAGCTCGACCCTGGCGGAAATCGCCGAGCACTACCACGAACACCGCCGTGGCCTCATGCGACAGCTCTGGATTGGCTTGACCGACATCTACAACCTATTTCACACCCGTGACCTTACGCCCGATGTAGTCGCAAAGGTCAGCAAGAAATCCCCAGGAGAAGCGGAGGTAGGCTATCAGGGCACTCTCGAATTGCGTCGCCTGCACCGCCAACTCGACGAAGCCATCCGCGACGCCTACGGGTGGCAGTCCATTGACCTCGGTCATGACTTCCACGAAGTTGAAACCCTCCCTGAAAACGACCGCGTCCGCTACACGATCAGCCCTGCCGCCCGTAACGAAGTTCTGCGCCATCTGCTAGCGCTCAATCATGAGCGTGCAGCCCTCGAGGCCGCTGCTGCGCCAGTCAAGAAAAAGCGCGGCAAAAAGACGACTGTCGACGAAGCTCACGAAGACTTCTTTGATCCAAGCCGTTTGCACCCACTGCCAGGGATCGCCCGCAATCTGCCCGCGCATGATCACCTATCACCGCTGCCCGATGGGGCTTGGGCACGATCCGGAACAGATCGTGGTGCCGAGATAGGAGCGATCCTTGCAGCGGTTCTGAAAGCCATTGGCGCTCAGGAATCTGCACGCAATGTTCGGCTGGCGTCGCTCCTTGCAGACGAGCCGCGACTCCTCACACCAGCCCTCACTGCGGATGAATCGCTCATGTGGCGACGGCTTATCGGTGCAGATGCCGCGCCAACCGCCTCTGAGGTACGGCAATTTGTACCCAGCGCCTATCGTGCCTGGGGCGGCGCCGTGCAGCAGTTACGGGGCAGTGGCTTGTTAGTGGAGAATCTCACTGCCGATACATGGGGACCGGGACCGGGCCTGGATGCCATTCAGACTGATGGTTGGCCCGATGGTCGCGCACGCATGGTGTTGAGCGTGTTGCGTCGTCGCAGCATCGATGAGGTCATTCGGCAGCTTCCGGACGAAGTCCAAAGGTGGGTTGATGCCAAGGCAGCTTGATCTTATAGGCCCCCCTGGACTGCACGTTCAGCCGGAAGCAGGACGGTCCGAACCTCGCCTATGGGTGCGTAGGCTCGTGGTGTGGAGTGAACCAGGTGTAGTGCTTCGCGAGATCGTTCTTCGGCCAGGTCTCAACATCATCTGGTCCCCCGATCCTGCCGAACAGTCGAACGCGACGGACGGCCAGAGCGCGCTGGGACACGGCGGTGGTAAGAGTCTATTTTGCCGCTTACTCCGTTACTGCCTGGGGGAGGATCGCTTCGCACCAGAGGATCAGCGGGATCGTGTTGTTCTTGCATTTCCCGAGGGCTTGGTCGGCGCGGAGATTATTTTGGATGGAACCTGTTGGGCGATTGTTCGACCCATCGGCACGGGAAGAAAACATTTCGCGATTCGCGAAGGAATTCTGGAAGACATTGAGATTGCCGCGGTTGCAGCAAATGGTATTGCCTCATTCATAGAGGCAGTAGAAAACGGCATTCTGTCCAGAGAAGTTGTCTCCCTCATTCCCGGAGATCGTCCATTGCATGCTTGGTTAGTCGCACTCGCCTGGCTTGCCCGAGATCAGGACTGTCGATTCGATCATGTGCTCGATTGGCGATCCGCCGCTTCGGATTCAGGCTCCCCCGTCCGGAATCTTTCGGCGACAAGGATTTTGGATGCGCTTCGGGCATTGATTGGCGCCATAGTTCCGGAAGAACAAAACCTCCGCGCGGAGATTGTGGCTTTGGAAGCGGAACACCAGAATGCCGGTCAGGAGGCGGGCCATCGCAAGTGGGAAGCCGACCGAATGCGATCTCGTCTTTTCAGAGAACTTGGATTGCGCGAAGACGAGCTTCTCCCCGGTCGGTTGGCTGTGGAACCCGTGCGCCAGGCTGCCAGAGCAGAGCTCGCCCGCAGAGCGACTGTCAATGCGGACACGAATGTTGGAGACCTCGACAGACTTCGGGCGACGGATGACGAGGTGCGAGGGCGTGTCGAAGCTCTAGCAAAACGCTTGGCTGAGGTCGAGGTTCGGATTCCAGAAATTGAGCGCCTCGTAAGCCGCATCAAAGGAGAAATGCCTGGCATTTCGTTTTCCATCCACAAATCCGAAAACCCGGTTTGTCCGATTTGCGAAGTTCCCATTGATCGCGCGCTCGCCGAAGGTTGCAAGCTATCCGACAAGTTGCCTGACGCCGACCAAGTACGTGCTCGCTGGGAGAAACTGGAACAAGATCACAAACGCGAATCACTACGGCTTGAAGAGGATAGGAACCAGCTACCCAAGATCAGAGCCGAGTTCGACTCGGTTCGCCGCGATGCAGACGATGTACGCAAAAGGCTTCGCGTGGCCGAGCAAGCGCGCGATGCACGAGCGGAGGCATGGTACAAAGCACGCCGGCGAATTGACGAAGCTGATCGTTTGGATCAAATGCTGATCGCACAAGAGCGAGCGCAGCTAAGCGCCGACGAACTGTTTCATAAGATCGAAGTAAAACGGGGACAAGTCGGCGCATACCGAGATGCGCAGGCGGACGTTTTTCGTCGGTTATCTCAAGGATTCGACGCCGTTATTCGTGACCTTGTCGGACCAACCGCCGAAGGAAAAGTCGTTCTGGATGGTAACGGTTTGCAATTGACGGTCGAAATGGGCGGTGAACGTTCGACGACAGCGATCGAGTCGTTGAAGGTCATCGCATTCGATTTGGCTGTGATCTGCATGAGCATTGAAGGGTACACCCACATTCCGGCATTTCTGGTACACGACAGTCCGAGAGAGGCCGACCTCGGCCTTAGCGTTTATCACGAGCTCTTTCACTTCGCGCACAAGCTGGAACAGATTGGGGATCAGCCTTTGTTTCAGTACATCATCACCACTACCACTCGCCCGCCAAGCGAACTGTCTCAACAGCCGTGGCTACGCGAGATGTTACGAGGCGCACCGGCGGAAGAGAGGCTTCTGAGGCGGGACTTGTGAGCGCAGCCGACAGATTTCTTGCGTTACCGAGGGCGGCGCAATGCGACTAACAGGGTTGCATTCCCGAAATATTCGGACTAGAGGCCAGAGGCTTGAGTATGCCTCTTGACATCCTTGTCGTCGCACGAAAACTCCGCCGAGCGCGCGAATTACAATCGCTGAGCGTCGATGCGGTAAGTGATGCTACAGGTATTGGCTCCGATAGACTTAATCTCATCGAGTCTGGAAAATCTGGCGTCTCCGGTGATGAAGTGCTCATTCTCGCAAATTTCTATCGGCATGATTTCCGGGATTTCCTTGACGCCACACGTCCGGCGCCATTCGAGCAGACCGATATTCTCTACCGGCGCCACGGTAATGCCTTTACGGCCGAGGACCGCAGAGCTATTCAAGAATTTCTGTATCTTTGCGAGATCGAATCCACCCTAGAGACCTTACTGGTCATCACCAAGCATTCATTCAGTTTTTCTCCAAGCGGTACATCCTTCAAGGCGCATGGCGAGCCTGCTGCGAGAGCGCTCAGACGCGAACTGGGCTACGCTGCCAATGAAATCCCGCGTGACGTGTTTGCCGATTTCCGGAAGATCGGTGTTCATATATTCAGGCGACGTCTCGTCAATTCTGACATTTCGGGCCTGTACATCGAACATCCTATCGCCGGTCACTGCGTTCTGGTGAACTACGACGAGGATTTGTACCGCCAGCGCTTCTCAGTCAGTCACGAAGCGGCGCACGTGATTTTCGATTCCTCTGAGGCGGTCATGGTGACGTTCCGTCACAAACTGTCGAGAGACGATGAGTGGTATCTAAAGGAAGTGCGAGCTAATCGCTTCGCCTCGTGTTACCTCATGCCGCCGGACCAATTGCCTCGAATGCCGCAGTGGACGCCTGACCGGGCCATCGAGTGGGCGCAGCGACTGCGGGTCAGCACGACTGCTTTGTCCTTTGCATTACGGCAAGCCGGGATCGTCGACGATGAAGCTGCAGCAACCATTCGGAGCGTCCGCGTTCCCTCAACGGACAAGATTGACCCTGAAGCCCCCGGAGATCTGACGGACAAGCAACGATTCCGACGTGTTGCCCTGCTTGAGCGAGGTTTGTCCGACTATTACGTAGGACTGTGCTTCGATGCACATCAGCAAGGCAAGATTTCGGCGGGGCGATTGAGCGAAGCCTTGCTCGCAGACCACGTCGAATTGCGTGAGATTTCTGTTTTGTACGGGCGGTCAATCCAGAATGGCGCTTGATCCGACCCGCTTTTCCCCGATGTCAGTTGCCGACACATGTTCGGTATGGAACATGCTGTCCTCACGGAAACTGTATCAGGCAGCAATCGACGCGAAGTTGCATTTCTGTATCACAGGAATGGTGCTCTATGAGTGCCTGCAGAAACCGCGTTCGTTTACCTCTCCAGAGCGCACCGAGATGATGCGGCGACTGGAACGCGCGCAACGAAACGGCGGATTTCCAACTGAATCATGCAGTCTCGATGATCTCGCTGACATGTCTCGCGTGGCGCCAAAAGGGCTGGGAAGCGGCGAATTGTCTTGCATCGCTGTTGCCTACAGAGTCAGAAGCATCGCATTCATGACTGACGAAAAGCAGGCACGTCACGTTGCATCGACCAAGTTCGGCCTCAATGTGGAGACGACGCCGAGGTTGTACGCTTGGCTTCACTATCGTCAACATCTTGGCGACGGCGACCACGAGGACGTTATCCGCGAGCACGAAATGTATGAATCAAGGCCGCTCACGCGGTTTTTTCGCGAGGCCTATGAAGAAGCGATGCGATGCAGGCTAATGGCGCAACCAGCGGTGAAGCGAGGAGCAATTTAAGGGATATGACAAATAGCACTTTCAACTGCTCCCAGACTCGCGTATGGCCAGACATGCGGGCCCGCATTACTGGCGATTCGCCATGTTTGCCGCCATTCGGCGAGCAACTGACTGCGTGTGACTATGCATTCTTGGCCGTCTGCGTACCAAATCGTTTGTTCGTGCAGTGGCTTGAGCAACACTGGTCTCGAGCGAGAGCAGAGGCACACTGGGAGATCGTTCTTGCACTCGACCCAAGCTACGGCACGCACGAGATTGGTGAAGTCCTGACACGCATCCACGCGCTGCAGGAAAACAGCAACGGACGACTTTCCTCGCGCTTGCTCACGCCCGCCAAGTTGGGGAATGCCGCACCGAGGTTATCGTTGGCGATCCTCAGCCAGCAGAATGAGCCCCTATCGGCATCGGTTGGTTCGTCTCCGGCTTTCGGGCTAGGCGTTCCGGCAGCGGGCGATGTCAATTTGTGGATCACGCTGTCGGCCAGCCAGACGAATGACATTCGGCACCTGGCGCGCGCCTATTGGGAGAGCGCCGCTAAGCTCACCAAGCATCGCTGCGAAGTGCCGCTGCTGGATCCAAGCAAAGGTAACGAGGAAGGCTACATCCATTGGCAGGCATTCGAGGCAATGTTGAATGACGCTTCCGATGCGTTCGGTCAGCCGGGGCTTTCGATACAGGACCTTCCACTAACTCCCGACGGCAAGCTCGACGAGGAGGCAATGCCGATCAGTCAGGATGCACCTCCGCCGGCGTTGGTCAGTCACGTGCCGAAGATTCCGTCGATCGTAGAAGATGTTCAGGCGCTCTACGAGAGAGGCGCACTCGTCTCAGTCCAGCATAAGGTGAAGGCGATGTCGGTGCCAATACCAGCGTCGCTTTTTGGCCAGCAAGGAGCACAACAGGTCGGCGCGGTGAATTACAAGCAACAGTTCCGCATTGAACTCTTTGCAGACAAGGCCGCTACGAAGGAGGTCGAACAGCAACTTAAGCGAGTCACAGATCTTGTGCAGCTGTTCAGTTATTCCTTTGGAACCGGGAAATATTGGGTGCCGGACACAGCGAGGGCAGCCCTCAATGCTTCAATTGACCACGCAGATAAGTCGCCTCAGTCAACTCTCAGTACAGCTTACGGCGGCGATCTCGAGAAGTTTTTGGGCAGTAGGCACCCTGCCATCAAGCAGGATCTTGAGAACATTTACAAACGCTTTTACCCGAATACGGCGATGCCATCAGATTCGGTCGACAAAGTGATCACCCTGTTGCGTGATCGCGTGAAAGGCGCAATCAAGGATGGATTGGCTCCGAAAATTACCTCGACCACAATTTCGTTTCGTTATTCCACGGACCAGCGAGAGGACCCATGGAGTGACGCTATTCTGCTGCTATCGAAGATTGCGGTACGTTCGAGGGAATTGGTCACCGACCATTTCAAGCGGAGAGAGTTGAAAATCGCGGATGTCTCGGTGCCGGATTACTTGAAAGCAATGAATGTCATGGGCGATGCGCTTGTTGCGCTGGCGCTGGACAAAGGTTGGGAGTCACCCTGGGTAGTTGAACGTGCGCGGAAAGAGTTGGACGCTCTTAACGCCTCCGGCACGAGTGATGAGTCCGGAGCGAATCGTTTCCAGCAGTTGGTTGATTTGATCAAAGGCCGCAATCAACAACACGGATAATCTCGGCGCGACGCGCGGTCTCAATTAAGGCGGCAGAAACCGCGGAGCCGTATTTATGCGCATTGGTAAAAGTAGAAAATGTCAGTCTCTTGGCCGGAGATCGGCTTACAGACTCGTTGTAGATGTCAGCAAGCGAGACGCGCAGATGGAGGCAAACCGACTCCATATGGCGCAAAGGTCGCCACCGCCGAACTCGAAGCTTCCGAGATTCAGGACCTGGCTGAGGTCGTCGGCGACCTCATGAAAGCAGCCGCCGGTCAGCGGCTGCGTTTCAAAGTCGCCGTGGAATTGGGGGAAAGCACATCAGTGCCGCAAGGTGTGATGGACGAAGTGAACAAGCACCTTACGAATATCAAGACCGGATGGAAGCTATAGTTTCCTAGGGTGCCGGTCATCAATGCCACGTTCAAGCATCCGCGTCATGTTGTGTAATCGCGCAACACAACTGGCGTGTAGCTGGCTCCAGACGGCTAGTTATGGATATGTAAGTTAATGTTTCTCTGGATCGTTAATCGCCGGCAGCTTCATCGCGCCGACCCGCGACGTTGCATCCGGGTGACGGTCTCCGCGTCCTCCAGCTCGGAGGCCAGAGACAATACCTTGGTCAGGTCGACCAGCGGTTTGCCCAATTTGAAGGTTCGCTGCCGGAACTTTCCAGCCGGAGCGCGAGCGGAACCGGCGCGCAGCCCGTCGCGGATCGCGGCATTGAGCACCTGCTTGAACGGCTCGCCGCGTGCGCGCATGGCTTTGCGCAACAGTGCCTCCACGTCCGGATCGAGAGTAACCGTAGTCCTCATGGCATCACGACTTCAATTGTGTTGCTGTCATGATGTTTAGAACGACCGGTGAGGTCAAAGTCTCGCGTTGCGTTTCACTCCCCACGTTCTACTTCCAGCTGACGTCCGGCACCTCGGCAAAGACCCGCATCAGGCCGGTCGACCAGAAGCCGCTGATCGTGGCGAAGTAGGGGTCGCCCTCCTCGTAACGCCGCCGGTGCGTCACCTTGAGCGTGTCGACTTCGTAGCCCATGAGGTCGATCGGCAGGCCGACCGAGAGGTTCGAGCGCATGGTCGAGTCGAACGAGACCAGGATGCACTTGGCCACGTCCTTGAGCGGCGTGTCGAAAGTGACCACGCGGTCGATCATCGGCTTGCCGTACTTGCGCTCGCCGATCTGGAAATAGTTGGTGTCTTTCATCGCCTCAATGAAGTTGCCTTGCGGGTAGACGAGGAAAAGGCGGGGCGGCTCGCCCTTGATCTGGCCGCCGAGGATGAAGGTGCAGCCGGGATTGATGTTGTCGGCCTCCAGCGCCGGGCCGTCTCGGGCGATCACTTCCCGCAGCGTCTGGCCGACGAGCACCGCGACGTCGTACATGCAGGGGAGGCCATTGATGCCGTCGGGATTGACCTGCGTTGCGTCGTCCTTCTTGGCGCGGATATGCAGCATCGAGATCACGCTCTGGGTGGTGGCCAAGTTGCCGGCCGACAGCAGGCAGACCATGCGCTCGCCCGGAAGCTCGAACACGTTCATCTTGCTGAAGACGGAGATCTGGTCGACGCCGCCGTTGGTGCGCGAGTCGGAGGCGAACACGATGCCGTCCTTGGTGACGGCGGCTACGCAATAGGTCATGGCGCCAATCTTAGCGCATGCCCAACGCCTACTGGCTGACGCTGACCTTTGCGTGCGCTTCCATGGTTTCCAACCCGCCGCCCGTGCGGATGCCGCGGATCGGGCAGGCATCGAGGTAGTCGGCGCCGATCGCGAGAGCCACATGCTCGGTGCTGGCGGTCCGGTGCGCGAGGTCGAAACCGCGCCAGCGATCGCCGACCCAGGCCTCGATCCAGCAGTGGCCATAGATGCCGTCCCCCTCCTTGCCGTGGGTCAGCACGTAGCCGCTGACGTAGCGGGCCGGGATGCCGATCTGCCGGCAACAGGCGATGAACACGTGCGCCTGGTCGCGGACCGAGCCGTGCTCGCTCGCAAATGCTTCGGCGCACGTATGCGTCTCGGGATTCTCCGCCTTGCCGTTGGGAAGCTTTCGCACGACTTCGGAGGCGAGTTCTCGCAGGCCGGTGAGCACCGCGCTGCGCCGGCGGAATTTCTCCGCGAACTGCACCAGTGCCTCGTCCGGCCGCGTGAGCGTAGTGCAGCGCAGGAAGACCAGCGGGGACAGCGAACCGGCGGGGTCGGGTTTCTCGTCGGCCTCGGGATTGGCTTCGATGACGCCATGCGCGCGGATGCGGATCTCGCGCACCGTCTTGTCGAGCGTGAGCACGTGCAGCACGTTGCCGTAGCCGTCGTGTGTCTGCGTCGGCGTGCGGGGCGTATCGATCTGCCATTGCAATACGTTCTGCCGAGCCGATTCGCGCGGGGTAAGGCGGATGTACTGCGTCGACGAGCGCACCGGCGCGTCGTAGCGGTAGATGGTTTCGTGCTCGATTTTGAGTTTCATACCGTGCCGAGGTAGGCGCGCTGGATGCGGTTGCCGAGCTCGCCGATGTCGTCCAGCGCGGTTTCGAGGTACTCGTGCAGGCCGCTCTGGAAGATTTCTTCGATGTCGGCGTGCGTAAAGCGCGCGTGGATCTCGCTCGCGAGCCGCTTGGCGGCCTGGTCGTTCTGGCCGTCGATGCGGTTGAGCGCCTCGGTCACCTGGTCGAAGCAGGCGGCGAGAGATCGCGGCATCTTGCGCTCGAGCAAGAGGAGTTGCGCCACCTTGATCGGGAAGATCTGGTCGCGATACAGCGTGCGGTAGGTTTCGAACGAGGACACCGAGCGCAGCAGCGCGGCCCACTGGTAGTAATCGAGCGCCCCGCCGACGTCCTCCACCCGCGGCAGGAGGATGTGGTATTTCACGTCGAGGATCCGCGCGGTGTTGTCGGCGCGCTCGAGGAAAGTCCCGAGCCGCGAGAAGTTGAAAGCCTCGCCGCGCACGATGGTGCCGTACGTGACGCCGCGGAAGAGGTGGCTGCGGTCCTTCACCCAGTCGAAGAAGCGGGTCGCATCGGCGCCGACAACCTCTTTCTTCTTGAACGACTTGAGCTCGAGCCAGGTGGCGTTGAGGGTCTCCCACATCTCGGAGGTGATCTGCCAGCGCACCGCATGCGCGTTCTCTCGTGCCCACTTGAGGCAGGAATAGATGGAGGAGGGGTTCTTTTCGTCGAGCGCCATGAAGTCGAGCAGCGCCGGCAGCGTGAGCTTCTTGTGGGTCTCGAAGAACGTCTCGTCGGTCTCGGTGATCGACAGCGGCGCCATGAGGTTCTTCTGCTGCAGCTCGTTCTTGGTGCCGAACAGCACGAGGTTCGACGTGACGCCGAGGATGCGCGCCATGTTCTCGGCGCGCTCCATCTGGCGCGACATCCAGAAAATGCGGTCCGCTACGCGAGAGAGCATGGGGGGTACGGGGGGGCATTTCCCCCTGTCAGCTTCACTCAACCACCCACGTATCCTTGGTGCCGCCGCCCTGCGACGAATTCACCACCAGCGAGCCGTCCTTGAGCGCGACGCGCGTGAGGCCGCCCGGAACGAACTTGACGTCCTTCGACGAGAGCACGAACGGGCGGAGGTCGATGTGGCGCGGGGCGATGCCCTGCTCGACGAACGTCGGGCAGGTGGAGAGCGAAAGCGTCGGCTGCGCGATGTAGTTGGCCGGGTTGGCCTGGATGCGCAGGCGGAAGGCCTCGACCTCTTTCTTCGTCGAGGTCGGCCCGATCAGCATGCCGTAGCCGCCGGAGCCCTGGACTTCCTTCACCACCAGCTTGGCGAGGTTGTCCATCACGTGCTGGAAATCTTCGGCCTTCTTGAGCTGGTAGGTCGGCACGTTCTTGAGGATCGGCTCCTCGTGCAGGTAGAACCTGATCATGTCCGGCACGTAGGGGTACGTGGACTTGTCGTCGGCCACGCCGGTGCCCATGGCGTTGGCCAGGCTGACGTTGCCGGCGCGGTAGACCGAAAGCAGCCCCGGCACGCCGAGGAAGGAATCGGGACGGAACGCGAGCGGGTCGAGATAGCTGTCGTCTACGCGGCGGTAGATCACGTCCACGCGCTGCCGGCCGCCCGTGGTGCGCATGAAAACCCGGCCGTCCTTGACGAAGAGATCCGCGCCCTCGACCAGCTCGATGCCCATCTGCTGCGCGAGGAAGGCGTGCTCGAAATAGGCGCTGTTGTACTGGCCCGGCGTCAGCACGACCACAGTGGGTTCGCGCATTTCGCGCGGCGCCGCGGCCTTGAGCGTGTCGAGCAGCAGGCCGGGGTAGTGCTCGACCGGCAGCACCGATTGGGAAGCGAACAGCTCGGGAAACAGCCGCATCATCATCTTGCGGTACTCGAGCATGTACGAAACGCCAGAGGGCGTGCGCAGGTTGTCCTCGAGCACGTAGTAGCTGCCGTCCTCGTGGCGGATCAGGTCGATGCCGGAAATGTGCGCGTAGACCTGGTTCGGCAGGTCGAGGCCGATCATCGCCACCTGATAGGCCTCGTTCGTCAGCACCTGCTCGGAGGGGATCACGCCTTCCTTTAGGATCTTCTGCTCGTGGTAGATGTCGTGCAGGAAGCGGTTCAGCGCGGTGATGCGCTGCTTCAGGCCCTTGGCGAGCAGGTCCCACTCTTCCTTGGGAATGATGCGCGGGATCGTGTCGAACGGGATCAGGCGCTCGGCGCCGGCTTCGTCGCCGTAGACGGCGAAAGTGATGCCGACGCGGTGGAAGAGCAAGTCGGCTTCGCGGCGCTTTTCGGCCACGCGCTCGGGCGGCATCGCCGCGAGCCATTCCACGAGATGTCGGTAGTGCTCCCTTACGTGCTCGCGAACATTCTTCCCGGCGCCCGGGAGGTTCATCTCATCGTAGTGCTGTGCGGAAGCGGGCATGGCGAAGGCTCGAAACGGTGCCTAACTTTAAGCAAGCCATGTGCCACTGGCAAGGCGACTGACTACGGAAATTGCCGCGCCCCGACGCCGTGTCGGGCTAATTCGACGCGCAGCGAGGAAGCGCTATTTTGCCGGTTCCAGCCCGGAGCCGAACGGCGGCAGGTCAGGGGCGCCAGAGGATTCGGGCGCGGCGGGGGCCGCCCCCGCGGGTTGCACGTCTAGGGAGGAGAAGCGGCGATATTCCGAGGGCGATGCGCCAACCTGGTTGAGGAAGAAGCGCGTGAAGTTGCTCTGCGCCGAAAAGCCCAGCTCCGCCGAGACGTCGCCAATCTTGGTGTCCGAGGTCGAGAGACGCGTGATTGCCGTCTCGACGCAAAGCATGTCGAGGTACTCGCGCGGCGAGCGGCCGGTGCACATCTGGAACAGGTCGTAGAAGCGCGAGCGCGAGAGGCCGACCTGGCTCGCGATGTCGTCCATGTTGACTTCCTTGTTCGGACGCGCGCGCAGGATCGAGATCGCGCGGCGGATGCGCGAGTCGGCGAACCTGGAGCCGCGCCACATCGGCGAGGTCGAGCGCCGCTTGGCAATGTAGCTGTCGATGATCGAGAGGATCAGCTCCTGCACCATGAACTCGAGCCGGTCCGCCGAGAGGAAGCGGTCGTTCATCATGTCGATCGCCATTGCGTCGGCGATCTTGCGGATGTGGGGCGTGACCGCATCCAGCGTGCGCGGGTAGGGGCCCTGCTCGGTGCCGCGGAACATCGCGGGAAAGGTCTGCGCGAACCAGTCCGTCGAGATGTTCATGAGCAAGAGGCGCGAGCGCGACCCGTCCTCGTTGGCGAGCGTCTCGTGCGGCCGGTTGGAATTGATGAACAGGATGTCGTTGCGGGTCAGCAGCTCGCGCTCGCCGCCGATCTGGAACTGGCGGTCGGCGCCGTCGTACTTGAGGATCAGCTGGTGCTCGGCGTGGGTGTGCACGGGCTGGGCGGCGACCGACTCGGTCAGCACGACCCGGCCAAACCGGCCTTCGAACAGGCGCAACGCATTGGACATCGGTTTTATTCCAGTAATGAGCCCGCAGGATAACGCCCGCTTCCTAGGCGCGCCAGCATCGGATAGAAGGATATCCCGGAAATCGGGGTGTGGTCAGCAAGAGAGAGTGACTACTTACGCAACCGGGCCACAGGCAAAACCCGGAATTGGGCCGAAATTGGCTCAATAGGCGAGCGTCTGAGGCCTTTTGGCGGAGATGACGCGCGTATTCACACCCACCCAGTTGAGGCCTCCAAACAGCCTACCGTGCTCGATTTTCACGCAGCGATCCATCACCGAATCGAGGCCGGCTTCGCGCGCCAGCCGGTCGGCGTCCTCGTTGATGACACCGATCTGCTGCCAGAGGACCTTGGCGCCGATGGCGATCGCGTCCTGCGCCAGCGGCAGGATGCGCGCGGCTTTCTGGAAGCAATCGACCATGTCGACTTTTTCGGGGATCTCGCGCAGCGAGGCATAGCATTTCTGGCCGAGCACTTCGGGGTACTGCGGGTTCACCGGGATGACGCGGTAGCCATGCTCGAGCATGTACTTGGCCGCGAAGAAGCTCGGCCGGTACCAGTTGGCCGACAGGCCGACGACCGCGATCGTCCGGGCGGTCTTGAGAATGCGGCGCAGCGTGGCGATGTCGGTGTCGATCATGGTGAAACTGCCGAAGGCACTGGAGGGCGGATTATATAATCGCCGCAGCCATACCCCGCCCCGAAAACTCCCCAGGAGCACCGTCGATGTACGTCGAAGAGCGCATGTACCTGCTGCATCCGGGAAAGGTCCCGGAATATTTCAAGCTGTACGAGACCGAGGGCATGCCGACGCAGCTCAAGCACCTGCCTCACATGGTCGGCTACTACGTCACCGAGGTCGGCATGCAGAACCTCATCGTCCACCAGTGGGCGTACGACGACCTGAACCAGCGCGAGAAATGCCGCGCCTCGATGCAGGCCGATCCCGCGTGGCAGGCCTATGTCGCCAAGGTCCGGCCGCTGATCGTCACGCAGGACACCCGCATCATGAAACCCGCGCCGTTCTTCAAGGAGCGGCTGGCGAAGATGCTGGCCGCCAAGGCCGCTTGAGCCTGCATCCCCAGGTCGTGACGCTGCTCGAGCGCGTGGCGCGCTCGCAGCTGCCGCCGTATCACGAGTTGCCGCCGGCGGTCTCGCGCCGGCTCTATCACGACACCCGCGGCGCGACCTCGCCTGCGCCGCCGGAGATGGCGTCGGTGACGCTGATGCTGGTGCCCGGTCCCGCGGGGCCGTTGCCGGTGCGGGTGTACCGACCTGTGGCCAGTACCAAGACCGAAATCCTTCCGGCGCTGGTCTTCTATCACGGCGGCGGCTGGGTCATCGGCGACCTCGACACGCACGACGTGGCCTGCCGCCAGCTTTCGAACGGCGCGCGATGCCTGGTGCTGTCGGTTGAATATCGGCTGGCGCCCGAAGCGCGCTTTCCTGCGGCGGTCGACGACTGCATCGCCGCCACGCGTTACATCACCGCGCAGGCTGCAACGCTTGGCATCGACCCGAAGCGCATCGCGGTCGGCGGCGACAGCGCGGGCGGCAACCTTGCCGCGGTGGTCTGCATCGATGCGCGCGATTCGGGGCACTCGCTGCCCTGCTTCCAGCTGCTCATCTATCCGGCGACCGACCAGCGCAGCGGCCATGCCTCGCACGTGCGCAATGCCGAGGGCTACCTGCTGACGCGCAAAGTAATGAATTATTTTCGCGGGCACTACCTGCCGGAAGAGCGCGATTGGCTCGACTGGCGCGCATCGCCGCTGCTCGCGACCCACCTTGCGGGACTGCCGCCGGCGTACGTGCTGACCGCCGGCTACGATCCGCTGGTCGACGAAGGCCGTGCGTATGCCGAGCGGCTCTCGGCCGAGGGCGTGAAGACCGAATACATCGACTACCCCGGCATGGTTCACGGCTTCCTGTTGATGGGGGGCGTGCTGGATACCGCCAACGAAGCGATCGCGGCTTGCTCGGCCGCGCTGCGCAAAGCTTTCAACGAGGTGACTGCATGAAACCCGACCTGAAAACCCGCCACGGCGGAAAAATCCTCGCCGACGCGCTCGTAGGCCACGGCGTGGAGCTTGCCTTCGGCGTGCCCGGGGAGAGCTTCCTGCCGGTGCTCGATGGCATCTACGACGTGCGAGAGAAACTCCGCTTCGTCATCTGCCGGCAGGAGGGCGGCGCTTCGTACATGGCCGACGCCTACGGCAAGCTCACCGGCAAGCCCGGCGTGCTGTTCGTCACCCGCGGCCCCGGCGCGACCAACGGCGCGGTCGGCGTGCACACGGCGTTCCAGGATTCGACGCCGCTGGTGATGTTCATCGGACAGGTCGGCAACGAGATGGCCGAGCGCGAGGCGTTCCAGGAAATCGACTACCGCCGCATGTACGGCCCGATGGCGAAGTGGGTCGCGCAGATCGACCGCACCGAGCGAATCCCCGAATACGTCAGCCACGCCTTCCATACCGCGATGGCCGGGCGTCCCGGTCCCGTCGTGCTGGCGCTGCCGGAGGACATGCTCTTCGCGCAGGCGGCGGTGGCCGACGTGCCGCACTACAAGATCGTGCGCGCCGCGCCGGACCCGGCGCACATGCGCGAGATCGGCAAGATCCTGTCGGCCGCGGAGCGGCCCTTCGTGATTCTCGGCGGCAGCGGCTGGACCAAGGCATCGGTCGTCGCGATGCGCGCCTTCCTGGAAAAGCACAACCTCCCCGCGGGCGCCTCGTTCCGCTGCCAGGACCTGCTCGACAACCGCTCGAGCTCGTACGCGGGTCACGTGGGCATCGGCATCGACCCTAACCTCGCCACACGCATCAAGGAAGCGGATGTGGTGATGGTGGTCGGCGCTCGCCTCGGTGAGATGACCAGCAGCGCGTACACGCTCTTCGACGTGCCTGTACCGCGCCAAACGCTGCTCCATGTGCATGCCGGCGCCGAAGAACTCGGCCGCGTTTACCAGGGCGCCGTCTTGGTGAATTCCGGCTATCCGCAATTCGTCGACGCGCTTGGCGAGTTGAAGCTGGAGGGCGCCAAGTGGAAGAAGGGCACCGAGGCCGCGCGCGCGAACTACCTTGCCTACTGCGAGCCCAAGCCGCTGCCAGGCAAGCTGCAGTACGGCGAGATCATCAAGGGATTGCGCGAGACGCTGCCCGAGGACGCCATCATCTGCAACGGCGCGGGCAATTTCGCCACCTGGGTGCACCGCTACTACCACTACCGCGGATTCCGCACCCAGCTCGCCCCGACCAACGGCTCGATGGGCTACGGCGTGCCGGCCGCGATCGGCGCCAAGATCGCCGAGCCCAAGCGGACCGTGATCGCTTTTGCCGGCGACGGGGATTTCCTCATGAACGGGCAGGAGCTCGCCACCGCGATGCAATACGGCGCGAATGTCATCATCGTGGTGGTGAACAACGGGATGTACGGCACGATCCGCATGCACCAGGAGCGGGAATATCCTGCACGGGTGTCGGGCACCGAACTGGTGAACCCGGATTTCGCCGCGCTGGCGCGGGCCTACGGCGCGTTTGGCGAGATGGTGGATACCACGGAAGCTTTTGCACCGGCGCTTGCCCGGGCCATGGCCGCCAACAAGCCCGCGCTGATCGAACTCCGCCTCGACCCCGAAGCCATCACGCCTACGACCACCCTGTCAGCGCTCCGAGCAACTGCTCTAAAGAAGAGCTAGCTTTTAGGAAGGGGGTACGGGGG
>JANMDK010000024.1:0-8152 GCA_031376265.1 Pseudomonadota bacterium | reverse complement strand
GGCGTTCTCGTCCAGCGCTTTCTGGTCGCGCTCCAGCGTAAAGGTGTGGTCGCGCGACACCGGCACCGCGATTGCCACGGTTTCGCCGACGATATCGAGCGAGATATTGTTCATGGTGGTCTCGCGGCGACGCGGCAGCAGCTTGTAGCGCAGCGAGGCGTTCGGCGCCATGACCTGCTTTTCCTCGAACAAGTCCATGCCCCTGAGCATCTTGCGGTAGGACTTGTCCACCGGGTCGCGCACCGCGGTGGCGGACACCGAAGGCAATTCGACGTCCGGCTTCGATTGCGCGAAAGCACTGCAGCACACCAAGGCCAAGGCCGGCATGAGCGCAAGTTTTGAAGTCAGTCCCATGCCCTTGAGACAATTCCGGGTGGGAATAATTCCATCAGCTCAGCCCAGCTTGAGCTTCTCCAGGTCGGCCTCGGCAGGAAAGCGTCCGGTCTCATAGCGCGAGTAGGCCAGCTTGCCGTCGACCGAAACGTCGAACTGGCCGGCCTTGCCGGCCTGCGTCTCGACCGGCCCGTGGCCGCGGGCTTCGATCCAGGCCTTCACACGGAGGGCCTCGGGTTTGTAGCCTCAGGCTGAGCAGTACTGGATGACGACGGCCATGGGTCCTCCTGCGGTTTCGCGCAGTCTACCGCTTCGCCTTCAGTTCGAACTCGACCGGCGCGCAATTCCTCCCCGACGGCCAGCCCGAACCGTTGCGAAGCGCGACCTGCAAAGCCGCGCCTGCGTCCTTCTCGTAGCCGGAACGGAAGGGCAGCGGCTTCACGCCCACCGCTTTGCGGTAGGCCGCGGCAAGCGACTGCTGCAAATCCTGCTCGAAAGACGTATTCGGCCGGGTGAACTTTCCGTAGAGGCGCACGCTGTAATTTTCGGCGAGCTTCGCGTAGTCGATGCCGGTTTCGTCCTGCACGATCAGCGGCGAGTTGGCCACCACGAGGTTGCGGAAGATCGAGAACTCCCGCTCCTGCGGGAGATGCGATGCGGCCTTGAGAATCGTCGGGTTCCGGGCCACGCGCTCGAGCCAGGGACGCGGGCCGGGCGTAGCCGAAAGCGCGGCATTGGAAAGGTCCATCCTTACGTGGTCCACAATGACTCTCCGGCCGTCCTTGCGCAGCGTAAGCCGCACCGAGTCCCAGGTGTCTCGTCCTGCGCCCAGTTTGTCGCGCGGCGCGAGGAGGTTCTGGTTGAGGTCGAGGAAGATCGGCTCGATCGCCTCCACTTCGAAGCCCAGCCGGACCGCGAACGCCATGAGCGCGCCGGAAACGCCGACCGGCCGGCCGCCCTCCGACTTGCCAACCGCGTCGAGGTCGTCGGTGCGGAAGAATCCCAGCGCCCCATAGAATTTCCAGGCGCGCCGAAACGAGTTCAGGTAGTCGTCCAGGTCGCTGCTGGACAAGGCTTCGATGCGCGGCGGCGGCTCGCCCCGCTGCATCGACAGCAGCACGTAGCGGTCGGCGTCCGGAAAGAGCTGGTACGCCGCGGGCAGGTCCGGTCCGGCAAACGGATAAAAAACGGTAACACCGTCGGCGCTGCCGAGCTCCTGGCAGGCCCACTCGCGCATCGGGCGGCCGATGCGCCGCTCGTAATCGCGCCAGTAATTGGACACTTCCTGCGAATAGCTGCGCCAGAAGGCCTCGTCCGCCTTGCCAGTGTAGGCGCCGTAGCCGGCAATAACGCGGGCGGATTCGTCCAGCTCGCCCGCGGAGGAAGCGGCCGAGGTAACGAACCCCGCGGACATTGCGAAGAAGAATGCGAGAAAGCGGATTCCCCGACGGATCGCGTGCGACATCTACACTCCAGGATGCTCAAGTTCAGCTTCGGAGAAGTTATCGCGAAGGATCGCGGCCTTCCATGCGTTCGGCCACTTAACGGGCAGGACAGCCCGTAGGAATTACGGAACTACTGGGCCAGGACGCGGGCAAGATTCAGCAGTTCGAGGTCGATCTGCTTGGTTTTGCCTGCCACTTCGGCCAGCGGGGTTGCAACAATGTCGCGCCCCACCTGCCCCACCAGGATCCCGGTTTCGCCACGCGCGAGGTGCTCGACCGCGGCCGCCCCGAGGCGCGTGGCCAGCACGCGATCCGCGGCCGTCGGGACGCCGCCGCGCACCACGTGGCCGAGCGTGGTGGCGCGCAGCTCGAAGCCGATCGTGCCCTGGTTCTCGGCGAAGTACTTCATCATCGCAGCCGCGTCGTAGCGCGAGCCCTCGGCCACCACCACGACCGCGTGCGTCTTGCCGCGCTGGTAGGCGGCGCGCAGCCGGCTGGCGACCATCGCCGGCTCGACATCATATTCGGGGATCGCGATCACCTCCGCGCCGCCGGCGATGCCGGCCATGAGCGCAATGTAGCCGCAGTCGCGGCCCATGGTCTCGACGAGGAAGGCGCGCTGGTGCGACGAGCCGGTGGTCCGCAGCCGGTCGATCGCTTCGAGCGTGATGTTCACTGCCGTATCGACGCCGATGGTGATGTCGGTGCCATAGACGTCGTTGTCGATCGTCGAGGCCACGCCGGCCACCGCGAAACCTTCCTGCGCGAGCAGGTTGGAAGCCGACTGCGAGCCGTTGCCGCCGATGACGACGAGCGCGTCGATGCCTTTCTGCGCGAGGTTGCGCAGTGCCGTCGCGCGGCCCCAAGCCTCGCGGAATTCTGCGCATCGCGCGCTGCCGAGGACCGTGCCGCCGCGCTGGATGATGCCGCCGACGTCGCGCGCAAGCAGCGGCGCGATGTTGTCTGCAATCAGTCCTGCGTAGCCATTGCGGACGCCGTACGTCTCCCATCCCTGCGCAATTGCGGCGCGCGCCGCCGCGCGTACAGCTGCATTCATGCCGGGCGCATCGCCGCCGCTGGTAAGGATCGCGATTCTTTTCATGCGGCCAGTTTAAGGCCGCCGGGCCAGCAGCACTGCGCGGCAGGCTACACAACTGGCGAAGGACGCGACCTCACTCCCCTTACTCGATCACCTCATCCGCACGGATCAGGATCGACTGCGGGATTACGATCCCGAGGGCTTTGGCGGTTTTCAGGTTGAGCGTGAGCCGGAACCGCTTCGGTTCCTCGATCGCCATTTGAGCGGGTTTCTCGCCTTTCAGTATCCGGGCGACATAGTGCGCAGCCCGTGCGTAGACGTCAGCGAAGTCGGGTCCGTAGGTGATCAATCCGCCTGCCTCGGTAAAACTGCTGACCTCCTGCATGGTCGGCACGCGGTACTTGAGCGCGAGCCGCGCAATCTCCGAAGACAGGTCCGAGACGGACGTGAACAGCGGCATGATCATCGCCTGCGCCCTGCTTTCGGAGATCTTGCGGAACGACGGCTCGAGGTCGGCGAATGAAATCGCGAGATTCGCGACCGGTACTTCGACGAGCGTAACGCCAAGCGCTTTCGCCGCAGCGCGAAATTGCCTGAGTTCCTCCTGGCAGCTGTCGTACAAGGTCTTGTCGTAGAGCACCGCGATTCGCGTTGCGCCCGAAGTGACCTCCTTGAGCAGTTCCAGGCGCTTTCCGGTCAGTTCGGCGCTTGCAGTAGTAACACCGGTGATGTGCTTACCGGGCCGCGCGAGCGAATTGGCGTATTGGACTGCCACCGGATCGGTCACGGTGGCGATCACCGTGGGAATTTCGCGGCTCGCGTACCAGGCCGCGTCGGTCGCGGCCTTGGAAGGAGTGAAAAGCACATCGACTTTCAGGGTGGCCAATTCGCGCGCGTGCGCAGCCAGCTTTTTCACTTCGCCGAACGCCACGCGTTTCTCGATGGCGAGATTACGGCCCTCGACATAGCCTTCGGCGCGCAGTCCTTCCATGAAGGCTCTGGCGGTCACCTCGCTGAAGCGCCCCTTGTCGGTCCATTCCAGCCAGCCGACGCGCCAGACTTTGGGTTGCCGCTGGGCGAGCGCTGAAAAGGGGGCCGTCCCCAGCGCAAGGATCGCAAGTGAGGCATCACGCCTGTTCATTCGATCACCTCCTTGGGAATCATTCTATAGTCTGGTTATTGAACCTCGACTGTACCTTACCCGTGCCGGCCGTTGCCTGGAGCAAACGTAGATGCCTTTGACGTTAAAGATTTTCAGCCGCACCCCCACCCGCAAGAAGCTGCTGGACGAGCGCGTGCTAAAGGAGGACCGCATCACGATCGGGCGCGGCGCCACGTGCACGGTAATCCTCGAGGACCCGAACAAATACCTGTCGCGCCTTCACGCGGAATTCGAGAAGACCCCGCGCGGCTACCTGCTCCGGGTGATGTCCAGCATGGCGCCGGTCATCGTCAACGGCGTGTCGCATTTCCAGGGCAGCGAACTCGTGGTGCACGCCGGCGACGTCCTCGCGATGGTCGACTACGAGCTGGAAGTCATGAACGTGACCATGGCATCGCCGCCGGCGGCAGCCCCGGCAGCTCCGGCAAGGGGCGCGGTTTCGGGCGCCATCCTCCGGCCCTCGGCCGCGTCGTCGCCCTCGTCTGCGCCCAAACGCATCGCCGGCCCGGTCCAGGTCAAGGTTCAAAGTCCCCGTCCGACGCTTGCCCGCGGAGTAAAGCTCGCGATCGGTGCGGCGGTCGTTATCGCGGCGTCGGTGCTGGCCCTTTCGTGGACGGCCATCAAGGACAGCGCCGAGCGGAAGAAGGCGGAGCAGACGATCGCCAGGCTCGAGGGCGAGGCAAAGTCGCTGCTCAAACTCGTCGACAACGACCGGCGCGAGATCAGGGAGGCGACAGCCGCCGCCGGCCGCGAAATCGAGCGGGTCGAAGGGCTGGTGCGCTCGACCCGCTCGAGCCCGGATCGCTTGGCCCTGGATGCGGCGCTGGACCAGGCGCGTCGCATGGCAAGGACTTCGATCGGACTCGAGAACAAGGTGCGCGAACGGGTCGAAGGGCCTGCGGGATTGCCGAAGGCCGAGGGCTCCCTTGGCGCGGCGACGGCGGCGGCCAGGAGCGGCGAGCGGGCCGAAGCGATCGGCCTGCTTCAGGAGACGGTGGCATCGCTCGCCGACATGCGCGCGAAGATCGCAGAGGATCGCAAAGCCGCGCAGGCCGAGCTCGAAAAGCGGCGGGAAGAGCTGCTCGCTGCCGAATCCCGCGCAATGGCGGAAGCCGAATCGCGCGCCCGCGCCGAAGCCGATGCAGCAGCGAAAGCGAAAGCCAGGGCGGAAGCCGAGGCGGCTCATACACAGCTGGAGCGCGCGACGCAGTCGGCCCATAGCCTGGCTTCGCAGTGCCTCGGAAGGCTTGCCGGGACATGGTCGGATCCGGCCGGTGGCACCTGGACCTTTGCGGGCAACCTGGGGACGCGCGTTGCGCCCGCAGCCAAGTACGGATCGAAGGCGAGGCAGATCACCGCGATGAATGTTTCCTCGTGCGGAAACGACACCATGGTCTACAAATTCGCACGGCTCGCGCTCCTCGACACGGATGACCCGGCGCAGGCTTACGACAGGACCGAAGCCAACAGCCCCGGCCTTTCGATCTGGGCGAAGGACACGACGCTGCGCTATTCGATTTCCGGTGCAGGATTGCGGATCGGGAACTACACGTACTCGAAGCGGTAGGGGTTCAACTAAGCGCGGTATCGAACATACGGCTGTGCAGTATTCCGGGATGATCAAGCTGCGGTCGCCTCGAGGGATTTCAGGGAGAGGCGCGGCGCAACGGAGGTCGTCAACATGGCTGTTGCATCCGAAATCCTCGATGCCAGGATCCTGATCGTCGACGATCAGCCAAACAACATCAAGCTTCTCAAGGTCATACTGGACAGCGGAGGCTACACGTCCGTCGCGTCGACCACGGATCCGCGCGAAGTCTGCGATCTTCATCGCGAGAAAAGATATGACCTGATCCTGCTCGACTTGCTGATGCCCGAAATGTACGGATTCCAGGTGATCGAAGGCCTCAAGGAGATCGAAGGCGACGGCGATCTTCCCGTGCTCGTGATCAGCGCCCAGCCGGACTACAAGCTTCGCGCGATGCAGGCCGGCGCCAGGGAGTTCATCTCCAAGCCGATAAACAGCAAAGAGGTGCTTGCCCAGGTTCACGATCTGCTCCAGGCACGGCTGGCGTACGCGCATGCCAGAGGCGGCGGCAACGGTCCCGAACTGGCTTTCCAGGAACGGACCGCCAGCCTCAAGCACAGCGAGGCGCTGTTCCGCCAGGTAGCCGCCAGCCTTCCCGACGCGCTCTGGGTACGGGAAATCACTGGCGACTTGATCCGATACATCAATCCTGCGTGGGAAACGATCACCGGCCAGCGCCTGTCCGCGGGGGATCGATTCGAAAAGCTGTTTGCGCCGATCCATCCCGAGGACCTGCCGAGAGTTCGCCGCGATACGGGGGACCTGCGCAGTGGCGGCGTCGACCTGGAGTGCCGGATCGTCCGGCCTGACGCGACCGTGCGCCGCGTGCATCTTCGTACCTTCCTGATCAGGGACTCCGACGAGAAAATAGTTCAGGTCGCCGGTATCGCCCAAGACATCAGTGAGATTAAGCCGGCCACTCCTGCGGCTTAGCATCCTCTCCAAGCCCGCAAGCGCCGATCCGCTTCAAGTCACTCGACCACCCGGTCTGCACGCAGCAACACCGACTCCGGAACCTTGATTCCCAAGGCCTTGGCGGTCTTGAGGTTGTGAACAGCGGCATCGAGACGACGAGTAAGGCCGCCCTGCTCGAGCGCCTCGCGGGAATTGCATTAACCTTCGAGGCTTCGATCAATCGTTGAAGTATCTGGAGGAGGTCAACGTGCCGCAGCCCGCACCCAAGTCCCAAGCGCCCTTCACGATCCTTTTTCCCGACGGCCGGGCCGAGGATCAGGACATCGAACGAGAGGTCGTCGGCCCGGACACCCTCCTGCTCAATCCCCGCGCAGCCAGCTTCGAGGCCATCGAACGCAAGGCCTGGGAGACGTGCGACGCGATCGTCGTCTCGCGCGTGCCGATCGATTCGCAAGTCGTCCCGCATCTGCACCGCACGCGCATCGTCGTGCGCGCCGGCGTGGGCTTCGACACCGTCGATCTGAAGGCCTGCGGCGAGGCGGGCATTGCCGTTTGCAACGTGCCCGACTACGGCACCACCGATGTTGCGGACACTGCGATCGCGCTCATGCTCACTTTTGCCCGTGGCACTGCGACGCTGGATAACGCGCTGCGCGCCGACCTCAAAACCGGCTGGGGTTACATGAACAATCCAACCTCGCGCCGCCTGCGGGGCCTGTGCTTCGGCGTCATCGGCCTGGGCCGCATCGGGACCGCTGCCGCACTTCGCGCGAGCGCCTTCGGCATGAACGTCGCGTTTTTCGACCCGTACCGCCCCAATGGCACCGAACTTTCCTACGGCTACCGGCGCGCGCGCACGCTCGAGGATCTGCTGGGCATGGCCGACGTGATTTCGCTGCATGCGCCGCTGTCGGATGAGACGCGCGGCATGATCGACGCAGCGGCGGTGGGCGCGATGAAGCCGGGCGCCTGGTTCATCAACACCGCGCGCGGAGCTATCTGCGATTCGGCCGCACTGCGGGATGGCCTGAAATCCGGACGGCTCGCCGCGCTTGGCATCGATGCATTGCCCCAGGAGCCCGCCACGCTCGAGGACCCATTGGTGGCCGCCTGGCAGGCGAACGAGCCGTGGATGCGGGGCCGCATGCTGCTCAATCCGCATGCCGCGCATTACAGCCCGGATTCGGCGCTCGACATGCGGCGCAAGGCCATCGAAACGGTTTATGGATATCTGAAGGACGGCACGCTGATCAACTGCGTGAACGAAGCGAGCCTCAGGAACCCGCGTTGAGTGGCGGTCCCATTCCAAGCGTCGTCCTGTCGCTGCTGAACTTGCGCAGCACTTTGCCCGGCGGATGGACCTTGACGTAGTCCTTGCCGTCGAACACTTGCGTGCCATTGACCCATACGCCGTGCAGGCCAGGCGCGCTGCGGATCAGGCGGCTGGCGCCTGCCGGGAGGTCGGCGACCCGCTGCGCCTTGCTGACATGGATGGTCTTCGGATCGAACAGCATCAGGTCGGCCCACGCGCCCACCTCGATGCGGCCGCGGTCGAGGATGCCGTAAACCTGCGCCGGATCGCTGGTGAGCTTGCGAATGGCGTGCGAAAGGCTAAAGCGTCCAAGTTCGCGGACCCACCGGCCTAGCAGGTGCATCGCGTAGCCGGCGTC
>JANMDK010000009.1:0-9638 GCA_031376265.1 Pseudomonadota bacterium | reverse complement strand
GTCGAAGTCGGCGTTGAACGCGGCGCAGACCAGCGGGTGCAGCTGGATGGCCTTGCCTTCGATCAGCACCGGCTCGAAAGCCTGGATGCCGAGGCGGTGCAGCGTCGGCGCGCGGTTCAGCATCACCGGGTGCTCGCGGATGACTTCTTCGAGGATGTCCCAGACCTCGGGCACTTCCTGCTCGACCAGGCGCTTGGCGGCCTTGATCGTGGTGGCCAAGCCAAGCAACTCGAGCTTGTTGAAGATGAACGGCTTGAACAGTTCCAGCGCCATCTTCTTCGGCAGGCCGCACTGGTGGAGCTTCAGCTGCGGGCCGACGACGATGACCGAGCGGCCGGAGTAGTCGACGCGCTTGCCAAGCAGGTTCTGGCGGAAACGGCCGCCCTTGCCCTTGATCATGTCGGCGAGCGACTTGAGCGGGCGCTTGTTCGCGCCGGTCATTGCCTTGCCGCGGCGGCCGTTGTCGAGGAGCGAGTCGACGGCTTCCTGCAGCATGCGCTTCTCGTTGCGCACGATGATCTCGGGCGCCTTGAGTTCGAGCAGCCGCTTGAGGCGGTTGTTGCGGTTGATGACCCGCCTGTAGAGGTCGTTTAGGTCGGAGGTCGCGAAGCGGCCGCCATCCAGCGGGACGAGCGGGCGCAGCTCCGGCGGCAGCACCGGCAGCACTTCCATCACCATCCAGTCCGGCTTGATGTTGGAGTTCTTGAAACCCTCCATCACCTTGAGGCGCTTGGCCAGTTTCTTGAGCTTGGCGTCCGACGTCGTGGCTTCGAGGTCCTTGCGCAGCTGCTCGATGTCGTGATTCAGGTCGATCGAGCGCAGCAGCTCGCGGATGCCTTCGGCGCCCATTGCGGCGGAGAAGTCATCGCCGAATTCCTCGACTTTCGCGAGGTAGTCGTCTTCGGTCAGCAGCTGGCAGCGCTTGAGCGGCGTCATGCCCGGATCGGTCACGACGAACGCTTCGAAGTACAGGACGCGCTCGATGTCGCGCAGCGTCATGTCGAGCACGAGGCCGAGACGACTCGGCAGGCTCTTGAGGAACCAGATGTGCGCGGTGGGGCTGGCGAGCTCGATGTGGCCCATGCGCTCGCGGCGGACCTTGGCGAGCGTCACTTCGACGCCGCACTTTTCGCAGATCACGCCACGATGCTTGAGGCGCTTGTACTTGCCGCACAGGCACTCGTAGTCCTTGATCGGCCCGAAGATCTTGGCGCAGAAAAGGCCGTCCCGCTCCGGCTTGAAGGTGCGGTAGTTGATCGTTTCCGGCTTCTTGACCTCGCCGTACGACCACGAGCGGATCTTCTCGGGCGATGCTAGCCCGATCTTGATCGCATCGAATTCCTCATCCTGCTGTACCTGCTTGAACAGCTCGAGTAGTGCTTTCATCGCGACTCCTCAGTCAATCTCAATAACGCTCAAGGTCGATATCAATGCCCAGCGACCGGATTTCCTTCACCAACACGTTGAAGGATTCCGGCATGCCCGCATCGATCTTGTGATCGCCCTTGACTATGTTTTCGTACACCTTGGTGCGGCCGTTGATGTCGTCCGACTTCACCGTCAGCATTTCCTGCAGCGTGTACGCCGCGCCGTAAGCTTCCAGCGCCCAGACTTCCATCTCGCCGAAGCGCTGTCCGCCGAACTGCGCCTTGCCCCCCAGCGGCTGCTGGGTGACGAGCGAGTACGGTCCGGTGGAGCGCGCATGCATCTTGTCGTCGACAAGGTGATGCAGCTTCAGCACGTGCATGTAGCCTACGGTGACCTGGCGGTCGAAGGCCTCGCCGGTGCGTCCGTCGAACAGGGTGACCTGGCCGGAGGTCGGCAGCCCGGCCATTTCCAGCATCGTATTGATCTCGGCCTCGGAAGCGCCGTCGAACACCGGGGTGGCGAAAGGCACGCCGCCCTTGAGGTTGGTGGCGAGCTGCACGACTTCCTCGTCGTTCAGGTCCTCGACGCCTTCCTCGCGGCCGCTCGAGTTGTAGATCTTCTGCAGCATCTTCTTGATTTCGATGGCCTTGGCCTGCTGCTTGATCATCTCGCCGAGCTTGAGGCCCAGGCCCTTGGCGGCCCAGCCCAGGTGCGTTTCCAGGATCTGCCCGACGTTCATGCGCGAAGGCACGCCCAGCGGGTTCAGCACGATGTCCAGCGGCGTGCCGTCGGCCATGTGCGGCATGTCTTCCACCGGGGTGATCTTGGAGATCACGCCCTTGTTGCCGTGGCGGCCGGCCATCTTGTCGCCGGGCTGCAGGCGGCGCTTCACCGCCACGTAGACCTTGACCATCTTGAGCACGCCCGGGGGCAGCTCGTCGCCTTGCGTGAGTTTTTTACGCTTGGCTTCGAAGGCGGCGTCGAACTCGCGGCGCTTCTGCGCGATCGACTCCTTGAGCGACTCCACCTGGCCGGCGGACTCTTCGACGGCAAGGCGGATATCGAACCAGTCGTATTTCTCGACCGACTCGAGGTAAGCCTTGGCGATCTTGGTGCCCTTGGCGAGCTTCTTCGGGCCGCCGTTGGCGACTTTGTTCGTCAGGAGGCGCTCGAGGCGCTCGAACGTGTCCGCCTCGACGATGCGCATCTGGTCGGCAAGGTCGGTCTTGTAGCGGCGCAGCTCGTCTTCGATGATCTGCGAGGAGCGCTTGTCGCGCTCGATGCCTTCGCGCGTGAAGACCTGCACGTCGATCACCGTGCCCGAGATGCCCGAGGGCACGCGCAGGCTGGTGTCTTTAACGTCCGACGCTTTCTCGCCGAAGATCGCGCGAAGGAGCTTTTCTTCCGGGGTGAGCTGGGTCTCGCCCTTGGGCGTGACCTTGCCGACGAGCACGTCACCGGCTTCGACTTCCGCGCCGATGTAGACGATGCCCGACTCGTCCAGGCGGGCGAGCTGGCCTTCCGACAGGTTCGAGATGTCGCGCGTGATTTCCTCTGCGCCGAGCTTGGTGTCGCGCGCGACGACCGTCAGTTCCTCGATGTGGATCGAGGTAAAGCGGTCTTCCGCCACGACGCGCTCGGAGATGAGGATCGAGTCCTCGAAGTTGTAGCCGTTCCAGGGCATGAACGCGACCAGCATGTTCTGGCCGAGGGCCAGTTCGCCCAGGTCGGTCGACGCGCCGTCGGCGACCACGTCGCCCTTGGCGATGCGCTCGCCGATCTTGACGATCGGACGCTGGTTGATGTTGGTGTTCTGGTTGGAGCGCGTGTACTTCGTCAGCTTGTAGATGTCCACGCCGACGTCGCCCTGCACCGTCTCGTCGTCATTGACGCGAACGACGATCCGGGTGGCGTCAACGTAGTCGACAAGACCGCCGCGCAGCGCGATGACGCAGGTGCCCGAGTCGACTGCCGCAGTGCGCTCCACGCCGGTGCCGACGAGCGGCTTTTCCGGGCGCAGGCAAGGCACCGCCTGGCGCTGCATGTTCGAGCCCATCAGCGCGCGGTTGGCGTCGTCGTGCTCGAGGAACGGGATGAGGGAGGCCGCCACCGACACGATCTGCGCCGGCGCGATGTCCATGTACTCGACCCGGTCCGGCGTCGAGAGCGAGAACTCGTTCTTGTTGCGGCAGGACACGAGCGTGTCGACCAGCTTGCCGTTCTTGTCGATCTGCGCGTTGGCCTGCGCGATCACGTAGTTGCCCTCTTCGATCGCCGAGAGGAAATCGATCTGGTCGGTGACCTTGCTGTTGGCGACCTTGCGGTACGGCGTCTCGAGGAAGCCGTACTTGTTGGTGCGCGCATACAGGGCGAGCGAGTTGATCAGGCCGATGTTCGGGCCTTCCGGCGTCTCGATCGGGCAGACGCGGCCGTAGTGCGTCGGGTGCACGTCGCGCACCTCGAAGCCGGCGCGCTCGCGCGTGAGGCCGCCCGGTCCAAGGGCCGAGACACGGCGCTTGTGGGTGATCTCCGACAGCGGGTTGGTTTGGTCCATGAATTGCGACAGCTGGCTTGATCCGAAGAACTCCTTGATCGCGGCCGAGATCGGCTTGGCATTGATCAGGTCGTGCGGCATCAGGTTGTCCGACTCGGCCTGCGACAGGCGCTCCTTGACGGCGCGCTCGACGCGAACGAGGCCGGCGCGGAACTGGTTTTCGGCCAGCTCGCCGACCGAACGCACGCGGCGGTTGCCGAGGTGGTCGATGTCATCGATGTCGCCGCGGCCGTTGCGAAGTTCCACCAGGATGCGGATGACTTCGACGATGTCCTTCGGCGAGAGCGTCAGGCGCTGCTCGATCTTGACGTCCAGCTTGGTCTTGTCGACGCCCCTGGCCTTGAGGTCGTGGAACATCTTGTCGACGACGGCCTGCGCCGATTCCAGGCTGTCGATGCCCTCGAGGCTGACCTTGTGGAGGTGCAGTTCGGGCACGTTGCCAAAATACTCGCGCACCGCTTCTTCTGCTTCCTTCGGCAGGGCCTGGTTCTTGAGGCGGATCTGCCAGCTGTACTCGCTGGGCGCGCCGACGCGGCGGTTGAATTTCATGCGGCCGACCGACGAGAGGTCGTAGCGCTCTTCGGCGAAGAACAGGCCGTTGAAGAGGGCCTCGACCGCGTCTTCTGTCGGCGGCTCGCCGGGACGCATCATGCGGTAGATGGCGATGCGCGCGGCGTTGAGGTCGGCGGTTTCGTCGATGCGCAGGGTCTGCGAAACGTAGGCGCCCTGGTCGAGGTCGTTGGTGAACAGCGTCTGGATCTTGTTGACTTTCGACTCGCGCAGCTGGGCGAGCAGCGTCTCGGTGATTTCGTTGTTGGCGTTGGCGATGATCTCGCCGTCTGCGCTGACCACGTTGTGCGCGATCGTGCGGCCGAGCAGGTACTCGTCGGGCGCGTCGATTTTCTTGATGCCGGCGGCATCCATGTCGCGGATGTGCTTGACGGTGATGCGCTTGTCCTTGGCGACGATCGGCTTGCCCGACTTGTCCATGATGTCGAAGCGCGCCACTTCGCCGCGCAGCCTCTCCGGCACGAGGTCGAAGCGCACGTGCTGCGCGTCGATGTGGAACGTGTCGAACGAGAAGAACTCCTTGAGGATCCGCTCCGGGGTGTAGCCGAGCGCCTTGAGGAGGATCGTCACCGGCATCTTGCGGCGGCGGTCGACGCGGAAGTAGACGAAGTCTTTCGGGTCGAATTCGAAGTCGAGCCAAGAGCCGCGGTAGGGAATCACGCGCGCCGAGAAGAGCAGCTTGCCCGAGCTGTGGGTCTTGCCGCGGTCGTGCTCGAAGAACACGCCGGGCGAGCGGTGCAGCTGGGAAACGATGACGCGCTCGGTGCCGTTGATGACGAACGAGCCGGTGGTGGTCATGAGCGGGATCTCGCCCATGTAGAACTCCTGCTCCTTCACTTCCTTGATGGTCGGCTTGGCCGCTTCCTTGTCGAGTATCGTGAGGCGAACCTTGGCGCGCAGCGGGCTCGCGAACGTGAGGCCGCGCTGCTGGCATTCCTTGACGTCGAACGGGGGCTCGCCGAGCGCGTAGCTGACGAATTCAAGCCGGGCATTGCCCGAGTGGCTGCTGATCGGGAAGATCGAGGTAAACGCGGCCTGGAGGCCCTCGTTCTTGCGCGACTCCCCGGGGGTCGTCGCCTGCAGGAAGGCGGTGAACGACTCCAGCTGGGTGGCGAGCAGGAACGGCACGTTCAGCACCGCGGCCCGCTTGGCAAAGCTCTTGCGGATCCGCTTACGCTCGGTGAGGGAATAGGTCATGAATGCTCCCGGTCAGTGGTGAGGGCGCAGGGAAAGACCCTGCCGCCCTTGATGCTTATCAAAGGGCAAAACCAGGACGCGGCCCTGCCTTGCGGCGGGCTTGGTGGCGTTCTGGCTTTGCACTCTGAGGAGAATGGGGATGTATAAAAGAGGCGCGCGGCCCGGAAAGGTTCCCGGGCCGCCTGCCTGCTTGTGCCTCGTTACTTGACCTCGACCTTGCCGCCGGCGTCGGTGATTTTCTTGACGATGGCGTCCGAATCCGCCTTGTTGATGCCTTCCTTGACGGGCTTCGGCGCGCCATCGACCAGGTCCTTGGCCTCCTTGAGGCCCAGGCCCGTGATCTCGCGCACGGCCTTGATGACGTTGACCTTGTTCTCGCCCGCGGCGGTCAGCACCACGGTGAACTCGGTCTTCTCTTCGACGGCGGCAGCCGCCGGGCCGGCGGCCGGGCCGGCAACCGCAACGGCGGCAGCGGCGGACACGCCGAATTTCTCTTCCATGTCCTTGATGAGCTGCGAAAGCTCGAGGACGGTCATGTTCGATACTGCTTCGAGGATCTGTGCACGTTCCATGTTCAAACTCCGAAAAAAGTTGTTTCCTGAAGAATCGGTTGGATAAGCGGGGTCAATGCGCGGCGTTAAGCCGCCTGCTTCTCTTTCTGGTCGCGGACTGCGGCGAGCGCCCGTACAAATCCGGTCGGCACCTCGTTGAGGGTGCGTACGAACTTGGCCACCGGCGCCTGCATGGTGCCGAGCAGCCTGGCAATGAGCTCGTCCCGGCTCGGCATCGTCGCCAACGTCTTGATGTCCTTGGCGGACATCAGGGTGTTGGCCATCGATCCGGCCCTGATGACGAATTTCTCGTTGTCCTTGGCGAACTCCGACAGTGCCTTGGCGCCTGCCACCGGGTCCTGCGCGATGCCGTACATCAGCGGACCGATCATCTGGTCGGCCAGCTTCTCGAACGGCGTGCCGGTAACGGCGCGCCGCGCGAGGGTGTTTTTCAGCACCCGCAGGTAAACACCGGAAGCGCGTGCCTTGGCTCGCAGGTCCGTGATGCGACCGACGTCGAGGCCGCGATATTCCGCGACGATCACTGCCTGGGCCTTGCCCAACTGCGCGGCGACTTCCGACACTACGGTCTGCTTCTGTTCCAGACTCATGCCCAAAGGGTCTACCTCCTGGTCTAACTGTTGCGAAACGGGCCGCGCACTTTCGACTCCAGCGGCCCAACCTCGGCGACCGTTCTTCAGGACTTGCATCCTGTTTGGGGTACACCGTCTGCGTAGGGCGACTGCCTTGTTTAAGCCTCTCGGCGCAATTTCGACTCCATGCTCTCGAGGCCCCTACGGTCTTAGACGACCGCCCGACCCGAAGGACCGGCGGCTGCCCAATCTCTGAATTCGTTACTGCTGCTGCGGCTGCTGCGTGGAGACCGAAGCGACATCGACCTTGACGCCGACGCCCATCGTGCTCGAGACGGAGACCTTCTTGAGGTACACGCCTTTCGTGTTGCCCGGCTTGGCGCGGTTCAGCGCCTCGACCAGCGCAATCAGGTTCTCGCTCAGCGCTTCGGGCGTGAACGATGCCCGGCCGATCGTGCACTGGACGATGCCGGCCTTGTCGGCGCGGAACTGCACCTGGCCGGCCTTGGCGTTCCTGACCGCGCCCGCGACGTCCGCCGTGACCGTGCCCACCTTGGGGTTCGGCATCAGGCCGCGCGGACCGAGGATCTGGCCCAGCTGGCCGACGACGCGCATGGTGTCCGGCGAGGCGATGACCACGTCGAAATCGAGCGTGCCGCCCTTGATCTGCTCCGCGAGGTCTTCGAAACCGACGATGTCGGCGCCCGCAGCCTTGGCTGCAGCGGCCTTGTCGCCCTGCGCGAACACGGCGACGCGCACTTTCTTGCCGGTGCCGGCCGGGAGCACGACTGCGCCGCGCACCGTCTGGTCGGATTTCTTCGCATCGATGCCGAGGTTGATCGCGACGTCGACCGATTCGTCGAACTTGGCCGTCGAGGTGTCCTTGACGAGCTTCATCGCGTCGACGGACGGATACATCTTGGCGCGGTCGACTTTGCCCGCCAGCGCCTCGCGGCGCTTGGAGATTTTCGCCATGGTTACATTCCCTCCACGACGACGCCCATCGAGCGGGCGCTGCCGGCAACGGTTTTCATCGCCGCTTCGAGACTGGCGGCATTGAGGTCGGGCATCTTCACCTTGGCGATGTCCTCGACCTGCTTCTTGGTGATCTTGCCCACCTTGTCGGTGTGCGGGCGCGGGCTGCCTTTCTCGAGGCCCGCGGCTTTCTTGATCAGCACCGAGACGGGCGGCGTCTTGATGATGAACGTGAAGCTCTTGTCCGCGTAGGCGGTGATCACCACGGGCAGGGGCAGGCCCGGCTCCACTTTCTGCGTCTGGGCGTTGAACGCCTTGCAGAATTCCATGATGTTGAGGCCGCGCTGACCGAGCGCGGGACCGATAGGCGGCGAGGGGTTCGCCTTTCCTGCCGGCACTTGCAGCTTCACGAAGCCGACGATCTTCTTTGCCATAGGGCTCTCCTGGTGGGTTCAAGCGAGCGCTGCATTCGCGCTCTCCCCGGTTAAAAAACGGAACTGCTTTTACTGATTGCAAATACCGATCGCAAGTAATACGGGTCAGGCTTTCTCCACCTGGCCGAATTCGAGCTCGACCGGCGTCGAGCGGCCGAAAATCGTTACCGCCACGCGCAGGCGGCTCTTTTCGTAATTCACGTCCTCCACCGATCCCTGGAAGTCGGTGAACGGGCCTTCCTTGACGCGCACCAGCTCGCCGACCTCGAACAGGACCTTGGGCTTGGGCTTTTCCACGCCTTCGCGGACCTGCTGCATGATCGCGTCGACTTCGCGCTGCGGGATCGGCGAGGGCTTGGTTGCCGTGCCGCCGACGAATCCCGTGACCTTGTTGGTGTTCTTCACCAGGTGCCAGGTGTCGTCGTTCATTTCCATCTCGACGAGCACGTAGCCAGGGAAGAATTTCCTCTCCGACATGTGCTTCTGGCCGCTTTTCATCTCGACCACTTCCTCGACCGGCACGAGGATCTGGCCGAACATCTCCCGCATGCCCGCGCGGGTAATGCGGTCCTCAAGCGCGCGCTGCACGGATTTCTCGAAGCCCGAGTACGCATGCACCACGTACCAGCGCTTGCCCGCCGTCGCGTTTCTTGCCGCCACGTCTTTTGCCGCCATGTCTTTTGTCGTCATGTCTTTTTCCATCCCAGGATGATGTCGTACAGCACCCATTCGAGCGTCTTGTCGCTCACCCAGAGAAAAACCGCCATTACGAACACGAACGCGAACACTGCCGCGGTCGTCTGTATCGTTTCCTTGCGCGTCGGCCAGACGACTTTCTTCGCCTCGACCACCGACTCGCCCGCGTAGGCGACGAACTGCTTGCCGGGCGCGGTGAACCAGGCCACTGCGGCGCCTGCGGCAATGCCGGCCAGGATCGCAATGATCTTGAGGATCAGCGCGGACTCGCCCAGCGCGTAGTAGCCCACAATGCCCGCGGCCACCAGCAGCCCTGCAATCACCAGCTTGATCGTATCCGCCATCTTTTTGCTTCTGCAGCCCTTTCAATACGCCTTGGTGCGCGTTGCCCTGCTTGATTCAGTGGCAGGCCAAGAGGGAATCGAACCCCCAACCTTCGGTTTTGGAGACCGACGCTCTGCCAATTGAGCTATTGGCCTGCGGGGTAAGCCCTTCTACTCGAGAACTTTGGCTACGACGCCGGCGCCGACCGTCTTGCCGCCCTCGCGGATGGCAAAGCGCAGGCCCTGCTCCATCGCGATCGGCGCGATCAGCGTCACGACCATCTTGATGTTGTCCCCGGGCATCACCATCTCGGTGCCCGCCGGCAGCACCACCGCGCCCGTCACGTCCGTCGTGCGGAAGTAGAACTGCGGCCGGT
>JANMDK010000395.1:0-5210 GCA_031376265.1 Pseudomonadota bacterium | reverse complement strand
GGATGAGATCGTCGCCGGTTTTCGGAGTTCGAATGCCGGCGACGCGATCGGAGTGGTCTACGGATCGTCCGGCAAGTTTCAAACCCAGATCCGGCAAGGCGCGCCTTACGACCTCTACTTTTCGGCCGATATCGCCTACCCGCATGAACTTGCAAAGCATGGGTTCGCTGCCTCTGAGGTCCGACCCTATGCTTTCGGCCGGATCGTGCTTTGGAGCGCGACGATGGATGCTTCCAGGATGACGCTCGCGAGCCTCCTCGACCCGAAGATCGCCCGGATCGCAATCGCCAATCCGCGGCACGCGCCTTACGGCAAGCGCGCGGAAGAAGCGCTACGCGCCTCGGGGCTGTGGGAAAAAGTGGCGCCAAAGCTCGTGTATGGCGATAGCGTTTCGCACACCGCGCACTATGTGCAAAGCGGCAATGCCCAGGTCGGCATCATTGCCCTCTCGCTCGCCCTAAATGCCGAGCTCGCAACCAAGGGCGGGTACTGGCTGATCCCCGGCAAGCTGCACGAGCCCCTGGAGCAGGGTTACATGGTCACCAAGCGGGCAGCGGGGAATGCGCTGGCGCGGAAGTTCGATGCCTACATGGGCAGCGCTTCGGCTCGCGCAACGATGGTCAAATACGGCTTTGGGCTGCCCGGCGAGGCGGCGAAGCGCTAAGGGGGGTGCGTTGAGCGATGCCGACATGCAAGCGCTCTGGCTGACGATCCGGCTGGCAGGGATCGTCACGCTGATCCTGCTCCTCGTCGGGACACCGATCGCATGGGGTCTCGCGCGCGCGAAGTCCTGGTGGAAAGTGCCGGTCGGCGCCCTCGTCGCCCTGCCCCTTGTCCTGCCGCCTTCGGTCCTCGGCTTCTACCTGCTCCTCGCCATGGGCCCGCACGGACCGGTGGGACGGCTCACTGAGTCCCTCGGGATCGCCGCACTGCCGTTCACCTTCTGGGGGCTGGTGGTGGCCTCGGTGTTCTACTCGCTGCCTTTCATGGTGCAACCCCTGCAGACGGCCTTCGAATCGATCGGCGAGCGCCCGCTCGAAGTGGCGGCAACGCTCCGGGCCTCGCCAATGGACGCCTTCTTCACGGTGGCCGTGCCACTTGCGCTCCCGGGCTTCATCACGGCGTCCGTCCTGACCTTCGCGCACACGGTCGGCGAGTTTGGCGTGGTGCTCATGATCGGCGGCAACGTCCCCGGGGTGACACGCGTGGCGTCCGTGCAGGTCTACGACCATGTCGAGGCGCTTGAATTCATGCAGGCACATCGGCTTTCGCTGGTCATGCTGCTGTTTTCGTTCGTAGTGCTGCTTGCGCTCTACGCGTGGCGGCCCGCCGCGCGGAGGGTCGGATGACGGCCGAGGGCATCGCGGCCCGCTTCAGGCTGGGCTGGGGCCGATTCACGCTGGACGTCGACCTGGCCCTGCCGGGCAGGGGCGTGACGGTGCTGTTCGGGCGCTCCGGCTCCGGCAAAACGACCCTCCTTCGCTGCATTGCCGGGCTGGAGCGCGCGCCGGGTGGGCGCCTGGTCGTCGACGGGGAAGTCTGGCAGGACGAAAACCGCTGGCTCCCGACTCACGAGCGCCCGGTGGGCTATGTATTCCAGGAGGCCAGCCTGTTTGCGCATCTCTCCGTCATGGGCAACCTCCAATACGGCCTGCGCCGCGCCAATGCTTCCCGCGCGATCAGCCTCGAGCATGCGATCGAGTTGCTCGGAATAGGCCACCTTCTCGACAGGAAACCCGACCGGCTGTCAGGAGGTGAGCGCCAAAGGGTCGGCATTGCACGCGCGCTCGCCGTCAGCCCGAGGCTGCTGCTGATGGACGAGCCGCTGTCCTCGCTCGACGCGGCGCGCAAGAGCGAGATTCTTCGTTACATCGAGCGCCTTCGGGAAGAGCTGAAGATCCCGATCATCTATGTGAGCCATGCCATCGACGAGGTGACCCGGCTGGCGGACAAGCTGGTGCTGATCTCTGATGGACGGGTGACGGGCATGGGCAGCGTCCAGGAGCTGACCTCGCGCCTCGACCTGCGCAGCCAGATCGGGCGCTTCGAGGGCGGGGCCATCATTGATGCACGCGTGGTGTCGCAAGACCTCGCCACGGGCATCGCCAAGCTCGCGTTCGACGGGGGCGAGTTGATGACTACCGACGTCGACGCGCTGGCCGGCGAGCGGGTGCGGGTTCGCATCCGCGCGCGCGACGTTTCCATTGCCCTGGACTGCCCGAAGAACATCAGCGTGCTCAACTGTCTCCCGGGCGTGGTGGCCGAGATCGGGCAGGACGGCGGCTCCAGCGCGGACGTGAGGATGAAAGTCGGCAACACGTCGATCATCGCGCGCATTACGCGCCATTCGATCCGAAACCTGCGGCTCGAGCCGGGCGTGGAGGTCTTCGCATTGGTCAAGGCGGTGTCGCTCGACCGCCACAGCGTAGGCTTCTCCTAGACCGGAAATGTATCGATTCCGATACACCAACTACCCGGAGAGCCGCGCCTGTATTGAATATTCGAAAGTGAAAGTCTGACTTTCTCTATCTGCAGCGCGGCAGCTTGACACCACCCGCCGCCCGCAAGCATCATCGCGCCACGGGGGCCGCAGACTCCCCGCCCTTCAAAGACGCCCCCGTCCAAGCGCTGCGGTCATTCAGGAGAGAGCCTTGGACGCCTCCAGCCAGACCACGGTGATTCCCGCGCAGGCTGACGCCGCTCCCGCCGCCGTCACCTTCCGCGAAGCCTTCCGGTTCTGGCTCAAGCTCGGCTTCATCTCTTTCGGCGGGCCGGCCGGGCAGATTGCGATCATGCACCAGGAGCTCGTCGAGCGACGCCGCTGGATCTCCGAGCGGCGCTTCCTGCATGCGCTCAACTACTGCATGGTGCTGCCCGGCCCGGAGGCGCAGCAGCTCGCCACCTACATCGGCTGGCTGATGCACCGCACCTGGGGCGGCATCGTCGCCGGCGGCCTCTTCGTGCTGCCTTCGCTTTTCATCCTGGTCGGGCTTTCCTACGTTTACATGGCCTACGGCACGCTGCCCGCGGTGGCCGGCCTGCTCTACGGGATCAAGCCCGCGGTGGTCGCGATCGTGCTCGCCGCGGCCTGGCGAATAGGCCAGCGCGCGCTCAAGCACCCGGCGCTCTGGGCGATCAGCGTTGCGGCATTCGCCGCGATCTTTGCGCTGTCGCTGCCCTTCCCGGTCATCGTCATCGCCGCTGGCATCGTCGGCGCGATCGGCGGACGCTTTGCGCCGAAAGTGTTCGCGATGGGCGGCGGGCACGGCGCCGCGCAGAAAGGCTACGGCCCCGCGATCATCGACGACGGCACGCCGACGCCGGCGCATGCCACTTATCGCCACTCTCGCGCGCTCGCCTGGGCGATCGGCGGGCTGGCCTTGTGGGCGGTCACCATGGCCGCGCTCGTCGCCGTCTCGGGCTGGCAGGGCACGCTTTCGCAGATGGGCTGGTTCTTCACCAAGGCGGCGCTGCTCACCTTCGGCGGCGCGTACGCGGTGCTGCCGTACGTCTACCAGGGCGCGGTCGAGAACTACCAGTGGCTCACCGCGACGCAAATGATCGACGGGCTCGCGCTCGGCGAGACCACGCCGGGGCCGCTCATCATGGTGGTGTCTTTCGTGGGATTCGTGGGCGGGTGGCGCGCGGAACTCTTCGGGCCGGACGCGCTGCTGCTCGCCGGCGCCGCAGCGGCGAGCGTCGTCACCTGGTTCACCTTCCTGCCCTCGTTCGTCTTCATCCTCGTCGGCGGGCCGCTGGTCGAGAGCACGCACGGCGACCTCAAGTTCACCGCGCCGCTCACCGGCATCACTGCGGCGGTCGTCGGCGTGATCGTGAGCCTCGCGGTCTTCTTCGCGGGGCACGTCTTCTGGCCCGAGGCCGCGAGCGGCCGGCTCGACCCTGGCGGCGCGGGGAGGTTCGACTGGATCTCGGCGCTGGGGTCGGCGGCTGCGCTCGTGGCGGC
Organism: Pseudomonadota bacterium; assembly: GCA_031376265.1. Taxonomy (GTDB): domain Bacteria; phylum Pseudomonadota; class Gammaproteobacteria; order Burkholderiales; family SG8-39; genus SZAS-79. Next base: position 1,246 of record JANMDK010000395.1, on the reverse strand, counting down.
GGTGCGCTACAAGGTGGGCATCATCCCGCTGATCGGCGTGGCAGCCGTTGCGGGACTCGTGCTGCGCCTGTCGGGCCTCGCGTAAAATCCAAGCAAAGGAGACCTCACATGCCCGCTTACCTGATCGCCGAAGTCGACGTCAACGACACCGCCGCCTACGAGGAATACAAGAAGATCACGCCCGGCGCGGTCGCTGCCTACGGCGGCAAGTTCATCGTGCGCGGCGGCACAGTAGACAGCAAGGAAGGCAACTGGAAGCCGGCGCGCCTCGTGGTGGTGGAATTTCCCTCGATGGAACAGGCGCGCAAGTTCTACGATTCGAAGGAGTACGCGCCGGCGCTGGCGATCCGGCTCAAGGCGGCCAAGTCGAGGCTGGTGCTGGTGGACGGGGCTTAATTCCGAAAAGGGGCCAGGCTCAAACCTGACGTCTCGGAGGCTTGTCAGGTTTGAGCCTGGCCCCTTTTCGCTTAGACCGGATCACCCAGCCGTAATAACCGCGCAAGCGCTCCTCGCCCCCGCATTGCCCGTGGGCTGCGTCTTGTAGTCGTCCGGCTGCGCATGGACGATGAGCCCCCGGCCGACCACGCTCGCGGGACCAGCGGTAACCGTAATCACGTCGAGGTCCGCGGTAACGCTTGCGTTGCCCGAGGCATCCGACCGCAGGCTCGGCAGGTCGCCGGCATGGCGCTCCATGGTGCCGGCATGCGCATGCGGCTTGCCGTAGGGATTGAAGTGGCCCTTGGTGCTCATGCCGTCGCCGGAACTGCAGTCGCCGGCCTCGTGGATATGGAAGCCGTATTCGCCGTTTGGCCGCAAGCCGCTCACGCTGGCAGTGACGCGCACTTTGTCGCCCACCTGCACGAAGCTCGCAGCGCCGCGCACGGTGCTGCCCTTGGTCGGCTCGAGGCTGGCGGTGGCGCGGGGGCCGGAGGGCTGCATCGACTGGCAGCCGGCCACGAGGGCGATCGCAACGCCGGAAAGCAGCAGGCTGCGCATCCCTATTTCTTCTTCGCCGCGGGGGCGGCCTTGGGGTCGGCGACACCCTTGGCTTTCTTGTAATGCGCGACGGACTTGTCCTGCGCCTTGGCGAGCAGCTCGGAGTCCTTGGCCGCTGCGGCCTTGTCCTTGTCGGCTTTTTCCGCCTTCTGCGCGTCGGTCATCGGCGGCGGGGCAGGCAGCTTGGCGAACGCGGTGCCGGCGACAGCACCGGCAACGAGGCATGCGAGCAGTTGCTTTTTCATTTTTT
>JANMDK010000386.1:0-5196 GCA_031376265.1 Pseudomonadota bacterium | reverse complement strand
CAAACCTGACGAAGTTCCACGTTGTCAGGTTTGAGCCTGGCCCCTTTTTACTAAAACTTCTCCAGCAAACTTCCCCATCCCGTCATCTTGTCTTCAATGCCGTTCTTCCTCAACGCGCGCCAATAGATCGCGGTGTTGATCGCGAGGATCGGCTTCTTGCGCTCGGCTTCCATCTTGGCGGCCAGCCCGGCGAACGCGAGGTTGGTGCCGACTTGGATGACCGCATCGACGTCATCGCCGTCGAGGGCCTCGGTCGCCGCGCGCAATTCCGCCGACTGCGCATGCGCAATCAACACTGGCGAAGCGCATTTGAGCCCCTGGATGCGAACGACCTTGTAGCCCGATTCTTCGAAGAACTGCTGCACGTTCTTGTCGCCCACCGGAAAGTAGGGCGTCAACACCGCGATGCGCTTTACCCCCAAGGCCGCGAACGCCGCGGCACACGCTTCCGCGCCGCCGGTCACGCCCAATTTCGTGTGGGCTTCGAGTTCCGCGTTGAGTTTGCGGCTGGCGGCGAGGCCGCCCCAGAAGGTCTCGACCGAGATGCCCAGCACGATGTGGTCCGGCTCGCAGCTCATCGCGCTGTCCACCGCATCGAGCTGCGCGGCGGCGATGTTGTCGACGAGTTTCTTGAAATCCTCGTCGCTGTTGAGCGGATTGTTCGGGATCTTGATCCGGCTGACGTGGTTGGTGATGCCCTCGGGACGCAGGGCGTCGAACTCCGGCTGCACGCTCGTGTTCGTCGAAGGAATCAGCACCGCGAATTTCTTGCGCCAGCCCAGGGAGTCGGTCATTGCGGTGGCCTGTGATCAGCTGAAGAGCAGGGCGGCAGCGACCTTGCGCTCCTCCGCCATGAGGATGTTGTAGGTGCGGCAAGCGGCCTGCACGTCCATGACTTCGACGCCGATGCGGGCGTCCGAGAGCGCTTTCGTTATGCGCGGATGCGGGAACCGGATCTTCCTGCCGGTGCCGAGGAGGACTACTTCGAGCGGCATCGCGGCGAGCGAGGCGAAATCTTCCGCCTCGAGGGCATCGAAGCTTGCCGCGTCCCAGGGCAGCAATTGCTCAGGCAGCACGATGAGGTTCGTTTCATGGCGCACCCCGTTGATCGTCACGAAGCCCTCGCCATAGCTGGTAAAGGTATTGAGGCTGGTCGGCCCCGAAGAGTGCAGTTTCAAACGTCTGGAAGGGGGTTCGGGTGCGGGTTAAATTGAGCCGGGGGCGCGCAGTCGCGTAGAATTCTACGTTTTTTTCAGTGCTTTAAGCCCCAGGGAAATAAGGTAAGCCATGCGCGAGTTTAGCCGGATTAAACGCCTGCCGCCGTACGTGTTCAACATCACCGCCGAGCTCAAGATGGCGGCACGCCGGCGCGGCGAAGACATTGTCGACCTGTCGATGGGCAATCCCGACGGCCCGACGCCGCAGCACATCGTCGACAAGCTCGTCGAGGCGGCGCAGCGCCAGGACACGCACGGCTATTCGGTCTCCAAAGGCATCCCGAGATTGCGGCGCGCAATCTGCGACTGGTACAAGCGCCGCTACGGTGTCGACCTCGACCCGGATTCGGAAGCCATCGTCACGATCGGCTCCAAGGAAGGCCTCGCGCACCTCATGCTCGCCACGCTCGAGCGCGGCGACACGGTGCTGGTGCCGAACCCCTCGTACCCGATCCACATCTACGGCGCGATCATCGCGGGCGCCGACATCCGCTCGGTGCGCATGACGCCGGGCGTCGATTTTTTCGCGGAGGCCGAGCGCGCGATCCGCGAGCTGATCCCCAAGCCCAAGATGCTGGTGCTCGGTTTCCCGTCCAACCCGACCGCAATGTGCGTGGAGCTGGAATTCTTCACCATGTCGAAGAGCTACAACATGGCCGGCTGGCGCATCGGCTTCATGGTCGGCAACAAGGACCTGGTGCATGCGCTCGGCCGCATGAAGAGCTATCACGATTACGGCACCTTTGCGCCGATCCAGATCGCCTCGATCGTGGCGCTCGACGGCCCGCAGGAATGCGTCGAGGAGATCCGCGCCAAGTACCAGAAGCGCCGCGACGTGATCGTCAAGGGGCTGCACGACATCGGCTGGATGGTCGAGAACCCCCGCGCTTCCATGTACGTCTGGGCGAAGATTCCCGACCACTATGCGGCGATGGGTTCGCTGGAATTCGCGAAGAAACTGCTAGACGACGCGAAGATCGCCGTCTCGCCGGGCATCGGCTTCGGCGACTACGGCGACGACCATGTGCGCATCGCACTCATCGAAAACGAGCACCGCCTGCGCCAGGCCGTGCGCGGCGTAAGGGAAATGTTCAAGAAGGATGGGTTGCTCAAATGAAAAACAACTTCAAGCCGATCCGCGTCGGGCTTCTGGGCATCGGCACGGTGGGCGGCGGCGTGTGGGAAGTCCTGCGCCGCAACGCCGACGAGATCCAGCGCCGCGCCGGGCGCGCGATCGGCATCACCATGGTGGCCGACAAGGCCGTCGAGCACGCGCGCTCGATCGTCAAGGGCAAGGCCAGGGTTACTACCGACGCACTGGAAGTCGTGCGCTCGCCGGACGTCGACATCGTCATCGAGCTCATCGGCGGGTACGGCGTCGCCCGCGACCTCGCGCTGGAGGCAATCAAGAACGGCAAGCATGTGGTCACCGCCAACAAGGCGCTGCTCGCGACGCACGGCAACCAGATCTTCGCCGCTGCGCAGAAGCAGGGCGTGATGGTGGCCTTCGAGGCGGCGGTGGCCGGCGGCATCCCGATCATCAAGGCGCTCAGGGAGGGACTCGCGGCGAACCGCATCGAGTGGATCGCCGGCATCATCAACGGCACCTCGAATTTCATCCTTTCGGAAATGCGCGACAAGGGCCTGCCCTTCGCCGCCGTGTTGGCCGAGGCGCAGAAGCGCGGCTATGCCGAAGCCGACCCGACCTTCGACATCGGAGGCGTCGACGCCGCGCACAAGCTCACCATCATGTCGGCGATCGCTTTTGGCATCCCGATGCAGTTCTCCAAGGCGTATACCGAGGGCATCTCGAAGCTCACGCAGGAGGACATCCGTTACGCGGAAGAACTCGGTTACCGCATCAAGCTGCTCGGCATCACCAAGCGCGTAAAGGCGGGCATCGAACTGCGCGTGCACCCGACGCTCGTCCCGACGCGGCGCCTGATCGCGAACGTCGAGGGCGTCATGAACGGCATCCTCGTCAAGGGCGACGCCGTGGGACCGACGCTTTACTACGGCGCCGGCGCAGGCAGCCTGCCGACGGCCAGCGCCGTGGTCGCGGATCTCGTCGACGTGACGCGCCTCATCACCGCCGACCCGGAGCACCGCGTGCCGCACCTCGCGTTCCAGCCCGACCAGATGTCCGACATCCCGGTGCTGACCATGGGCGAGGTGGAGACGTCCTACTACCTGCGCATGCGCGTCGTGGACAAGCCCGGCGTGCTGGCGGATCTCACCCGCATCCTCGCCGACGCCTCCATCTCGATCGAAGCCATGGTGCAGAAGGAGCCGGCCGAGGGCGAGAGCAAGGTCGACATTGTCCTGCTCACGCACCGCGCAATCGAAAAGAACGTCGACAGCGCAATCAGGAAGATCGAGAAGCTGCGCACCGTGGTCGGCAAGGTCACGCGCATCCGGGTGGAGGAACTGCTGTAGTGAAATACGTCAGCACCCGCGGCGGCGATTCGCCGAAATCGTTCAGCGCCATCCTGCTCGAAGGCCTGGCGCAGGACGGCGGCCTGTTCCTCCCGGAGCGCTACCCGCACATCCTGCTGCCCGAGCTCAAGGCGATGCGCTCGATGTCTTACGCCGAGCTGGCTTTCGCGATCCTCTCGAAATTCGCCGACGATGTCCCGGGGGCCGACCTCAAGGCGATGATCGACCGGACCTACACGAAGGCGATCTTCGGCAGCGACGACATCACGCCGCTCAAGACGCTGGAGCCCGGCCTGCATATTCTGGGCCTCTCCAACGGGCCAACGCTTGCGTTCAAGGACCTGGCGATGCAGCTGCTGGGGAATCTCTTCGAGTACGTGCTCGCCAGGGAGGGCAGGGAGCTCAACATCCTCGGCGCAACTTCGGGCGATACCGGCTCGGCCGCCGAATACGCGATGCGCGGCAAGAAGGGCATTCGCGTCTTCATGCTCTCGCCGCACCAGCGCATGAGCCCCTTCCAGACCGCGCAGATGTTCTCGCTGCAGGACCCGAACATCTTCAACCTCGCGGTGAAGGGCGTGTTCGACGACTGCCAGGACATCGTCAAGGCGGTGTCCAACGACGCGGCGTTCAAGGCGAAGCACCGCATCGGCACGGTCAACTCGATCAACTGGGCGCGGGTGGCCGCGCAAGTGGTTTATTACTTCAAGGGTTACTTCGCCGCGCCGAAATCCAACGACGAGGTGGTCAGCTTCTCGGTGCCCTCCGGCAATTTCGGCAACATCTACGCCGGCCATATCGCGCGCAGCATTGGCCTGCCGGTGAAGCGGCTGGTTCTCGCCACCAACGAGAACAACGTGCTGGACGAGTTCATGCGCACCGGCCGCTATCGCGTGCGAAAAAGCTCCGAAGTGCATGCGACGTCCAGCCCCTCGATGGACATCTCCAAGGCGTCCAACTTCGAGCGCTACGTCGCCGACCTGCTGCGCCGCGACGCGCCGCAGCTCAGGTCGCTCTGGGCGCAGCTCGAAAAGTCAGGCTCGTTCGACCTTTCCGGCGAGAAATTCCGCGACATGATCGCCGCGACCGGCTTCAGCTCGGGCTCCTCCACGCATGCGGACCGCATCTCGACCATCCGCGGCATGCACGAGGACTACGGCGTCATCGTGGATACCCACACCGCCGACGGCATCAAGGTCGGCCTCAAATACCGCGAGGCGGGCGTGCCGATGATCTGCCTCGAGACCGCGCAGCCGGCCAAGTTTTCAGAGACGATCCACGAGGCGCTCGGCCGCGAGCCGAGCCGCCCCGCGGGCTTCGAGAAGATCGAGGCGCTGCCGCAGCGCTTCGAGGTGCTCGACGCGGACGCCGCGCAGGTCAAGGCGTTCATTGCCGCGCGCACTTGACAACTAATTGGGGTCAGAGTCGATTTATTTTTCCGGTTTGTAATATTGTGCACCCACTGGTAATAAAAAGACTCTGAACCCATTTATTGAAGATGAATATTTGCGTCCGAGAACCGTAGACCACCGCGAAACAACGC
>JANMDK010000356.1:0-17622 GCA_031376265.1 Pseudomonadota bacterium | reverse complement strand
CAGTTTCGCGGCCGCGGTGCGGTTGAAGCCAGTGCGTGCCAGGGCCTGCGTGATCGCGTCGCGCTCGACGCGGTCGAGATAGTCCGGCAGCGGCAGGCTCGGCAGGCCGGCGGCTTCGCGCAGCCCGCCGCTCGCTTCGGTCTCCTCGCCCGCCAGCGGGGCAATCCGGAGGTCGTCGGGACCGATTTCGGCGGCACCCGAAAGCGCCGTGGCACGCTCGAGCACGTTCTCGAGCTCGCGAATGTTGCCGGGAAAGTCGTATTCCGTGAGTGCGGCGAGTGCGGCCCGCGAAAGCCTGGCCGGCAGCCCGCCGGATTGCGTGGCGAGGCGCGCAAGGATCGAAGCCGAGATCGGACCGATGTCCTCGCGGCACTCGCGCAGCGGCGGCATAGGCAACTCGATCACGTTCAGCCGGTAGAACAGGTCCTGGCGGAACTTCCCCGCCTCGACCAGCGCGGCGAGGTTCTGGTGCGTTGCGCAAATGATGCGCGCGTCGACCGGGTCCTCCTGGGTTGCGCCGAGCTTGCGCACCTTCTTTTCCTGGATCGCGCGCAGCAGCTTGACCTGCATCGCAAGCGGGAGGTCGGCGACTTCGTCGAGGAACAGCGTGCCGCCATGCGCGGCCTGGAAGAACCCGTCGCGGTCAGTGTCGGCGCCGGTGAATGCGCCCTTGCGATAGCCGAAGAACTCGCTTTCCATGAGCGTTTCGGGAATCGCCCCGCAATTGACCGGCACGAAAGGCCCCGCGCGCCGTGCGCCGTTGGCATGGATCAGGCGGGCCGCCAGCTCCTTGCCGCTGCCCGATTCCCCGGACACGTAAACCGGCGCCTGGGTGCGCGCAAGCTTGGCGACGAGATCCCGCACCTGGCGCAGCGCCGGGCTCTCGCCGAGCAGTTGCTGGCCGGCGAGCGAACCCTCGCCCGAGCGCTCCGGCAGGGAGAGCACCGACTTGACCAGCGCCCGCAGCTGCTCGAGCCCGACGGGCTTGGACACGTAGTCGAAGGCGCCGGCCTTGAGCGCGGCAACCGCGTTCTCGGCGCTCCCGTAGGCGGTGATCACGGCCACCGGCAAGTCGATGCCGAGCGAGGCGATATGCCGCACCAGCTCGAGGCCCTCGGCGTCCGGCAGGCGCATGTCGGTCAGGCACAGGTCGAAGCGCTCCTGCGCGAGCTTCCCCTTCGCCTCGGCCACCGTGCCGGCAACGACTACGCCGATGCCCATGCGGATCAGCGTCAGCTCGAGCAGTTCGCGGATGTCCGGCTCGTCGTCGACGACGAGGACGAGGCTGTCGCGCGGCGCCGAGGCGCGCTCCGGTTTCCTCATGCGGTTGCCGCCTCCTCGCAGACGATCCTGAAATGCGCGCCCGGGGCGCCGTCGACGTATTCGAGCACTGCGCCATTGGCCGCGCAGAGCTCGCGCGCAAGGTACAGGCCCAGGCCGGTGCCCGCACTGAAGGTGGTGAAGAAGGGCTCGAAGAGCTGGCCCTGGATGGCTTTTGTCACGCCCTGACCGTCGTCAATCACGTTCAATTCTACTTGATTGCCCGAGCCGTCGACGACGACGCGCACCGCCCCGGGCGCGCCCGTTGCGTGGCGTGCCGCGTTGCGCATGAGGTTCCACAGCACCTGGTGCAGGTGGCCGCGATCGAACCGCACCCAGGCATCGAGCGGCGTTTCGAGCCGCAGGCGCTCGGCCGCCACCGACTCGTTGCGCGAGAATTCCTCGATGAATCCGCGCAGCCACTGCGTCAGGTGGATTCGTTCGGGTTCGACGCGGTCGCGCCGGTTGAGCTGCAGCACGTCGGACACCAGGCGCTCGAGTCGCAGCGTGTTGTCCCGGATGATTCGCGTAAGCCGGAGGTTGTCGCCCCCGTCGCTGCCGCTGCCCTCCTGGGGCTGGCCTTCCCCCAGCAGTTCGGCCGCGTGGCTGATCGCCGAAAGCGGGTTGCGGATTTCGTGCGCGATGTTGGCGGTCAGGCGGCCGAGGGCAGCGAGCTTGAACTGCTGCGCCTGCTCCCGCAGCCGCGTCAGGTCCTCGAAAAAGGCGACGGTGAACTCCTCCTCGGTGCCGGCATCGATGAACCTCACGCGCAGGTCGCGGCCGCGCGAGCTGAGGTCGAACACCGCCGGTTTCGCCCCCGCGCGCTCGGCGGCCTCGCGGCGCCAGGCCGCCAGCTTCCCCGCAGCCTCCGGCAGGAGCGAGGCGAATTCCCTGCCGGTCAGCCGATCGACGCCGAGCATGCGCGCGCTCTGCGGGTTGGCCTGCGCCACGCGGCCGTCTCGATCGAGCACGATCACGCCGTCCTGCATGTCGGCCAGCACCAGCTGGTTGACGCGCTGCTGCGAGCGGAGCGCCCGCCCCCGCTGGCGCGCAAGCGTCTCGTTGGTGACCACCCTCTGCGCCAGCTGGTTGGTGATGCCGGCCGTGGCGAAATAACCCATCGACAGCAGGCCGGGCTGGAGGAAATTGCTCGTCGGGGCGTCGAGCACCAGCACCCAGTACCCCTGCTCGATCAGCACCGCGATCGCGGCCAGCGCGGCATAAAGGAACGTCAGCTGCTTTGGCGCCACCAGCGCAGCGCCGGTCAGCGAAATCAGCAGCATGACGCCCAGCCCGCTCTTCATGCCGCCGCTCGCGTACATGAGCAGCGTGAGCGCGACGATATCGGCGAACACGTGCAGGGTCAGCTGCAGGTTGAACCGCTCGCGCATCAGGAACATCGCGGCCTGGAACACGCACGCGATCACCAGGTACGCGCCGCAGGCATAGAGGAAAAGCGCGCGGCTGTGCTGCGCCAGCGGCAACTCGTCGTGGTAGGCGAGCGACGTGCCGAGGAACACGGCGACGACCGCGATCCGGTACACGTTGAAATACCGCAGCGAAACCCAGAAGGATTCCGGCACCCGTTCGGGCGGGGCTGCGGGAGCCGGCGCGGCGGCCACTTCGGCCATCGCTAGTGCGGGCCCAGCTTCAGGTGCTCCTCGGTGCAGAAGAAGCGTTTCGCGCCCGGTGCGCCGACGTCCGATGCGAACGCCTCGTTCTGCGGCAGGTGCACGCCGCAGTGCGCGCAGGCGACCAGATCGGGCGGCGGCTGCCCCGGCGTGGCCTTGTTGCCCGGGCCTCCACCCGACTTGCGGCTGGAGAGCGCGCGGCGCAGCAGCCAGAAGAACACCAGCACCGCGACCAACAGCAGCAGCATCTTGGTCATGGCGCAACGAGGCCTGCGAACTGCTCGCGCACGCCGGGCGCCTCGGTTTGCGTGACCGTCACGTGCACCTTGAGCTCCTGGTCGCCGCCGCCGAGGATCACGCCGCGCATCGGCGCAACGTCGCTGAAATCCCGGCCCCAGGCAAGGGTGATGTGCTCGTCGTCGACGACGAGGTCGTTGGTGGGGTCGAAATCGACCCACCCTGCCACCGGGCAATAAACGGAGACCCACGCGTGGGAAGCGTCGGCGCCGACCATGCGCACGTGGCCCGGGGGCGGCGTGGTGAGGATATAGCCGCTCACATAGCGCGCGGGCAGCCCCAGGACCCGGAGGCAGCCGGTCATCAGGTGCGCGAAATCCTGGCAGACGCCGCGCCGCCGCTCGAGCACCTCGGAGAGCGGCGTCGAGACGCTGGTCGCGCTGTCGTCGAAAGCGAAATCCTCGAAGATGCGATGGTTGAGCCCGTGCACCGCCTCGAGGAACGGCCGCCGCGCGGAGAAGCAATCCGACACGTACCTCATCAGGTCGGGGCTGAACTCGATATGCGGCGACTCGAAGCGGAACTCGGCGGCCTCGAGTTCGGCTGCCTGCGTTGCGGCGCGCAGCTGGTCGCGCACGCTTTCCCACGGCGGGGAGGCCGGGGGGACCCGCCCCCCGGTGCGCGATGCGACGCTCACCTCCGATTCGGCGCGCACTGTGAGCGTTTCGTGAGGCGAATCGAGCACCGCGTACCGGACCGAATTGCCGAAATAATCCTGGCGCTCGGTGGTTTCGCTTGGCTGCGGGTCGATCCCGATCGAATGCGCGATGCGCTTCTGGTAGGCGAGGTCGCGCGGCGTCAGGTGCAGCACCTGCTGCGCCACGGCCACGCGGCTCTCGTAGACATAGTGCGTCTCGTGGAGGATGTGGTAGCGGGCGTCGCTCATTCGCGCGGGGCGCTCGGCTCAGGTGGCATAGGTCTGGCGCAGCATCGAATGGCTGAAGAAGCGCAGGCCGAGCTGCTCCGAAAGCGTGTAGCTCGCTTCGAGCAGGCCTTCGATGAGGGTGGACAGCCGCTTGCTTCCGGGCTGGAGGTCTTCCGCCTCGAGCGACTTCAGCAGCGCCATCGAAGGCGAGAGCGAATCCGCGCCGCAGTCGCCGAGCGCTGTGCCGAGGCGCACCAGATAGTCGTGCAGCCCCTTGACCTGGAAGGCGATCGAGCGCGGATTGCTGTCGTCGCACACCAGAAGGTCGAACACCGGCATCCACTCCGGCCGCGCCATGTAGCGCGAGCGGTACGTGATCGTGCTGTCGGCCAGCGCCAGCAGCCAGTCGAGGTCCGGCGTGCCCGGGCCATGCGGCAGCTCGAGCGCCCGCTCGAGCGCGGTGCACTGGAACTGCATGCGCTCGATGCGCCGGCCGACGGAGAGGAAGCGCCAGCCCTGGTCGCGCGTCATGCCGTCGAGCGCGAACCCCGCGAGGGTCATCAGCGCGACCACCGTGCGGTCGATCTCCGAAAGCGCATCCGACAGCGCGAGCGTCTGGTTCTTGCGCTCGGCGAAGTCCTGGACGAGCTTGTTGACGGTGCGCCAGTTGTCGAGCGAGAGCCGCTCGCGCAACTGGGACGCGACGCGGAAGAGCTGGCGCAGGTTGCCGGCGAGCCCGCCGTGCTCGTCGTCCACGATGGCCGTGCGCAGCGCCCTGACCAGGGCGACATCGTCCAGGTCATCCTCGTCCTCGAGGATCTCGGCGCGGCGCAACAGGGCCGTGATGCTCGCCCAGCCGACGTCGTCCGCGCTCGGCACGGCGTCGATCATGCGTTCCAGCGCCAGCCGCAGCAGGCGCGCCGTGTTGTCGCAGCGCTCCGAATAGCGGCCGAACCAGTACAGGTTCTCGACCACCCGGCTGGTCAGGTTTGCGCCGCTGCGCACGAGATCCTGCGCACCCGTGGTCCGGCGCAGGAGGCTGAAGGTGTTGACCGGTCCCGGCGCCAGCACCCAGGTGTCCTTGGACGCGCCGCCGCGTTGCATCGAGATCACGCGCGCGCTCGGGCCGGTGGCCACGCGAGTCAATCCACCCGGCATGACGACATAGCCGTTGGGCGTCGCGCAGGCATAGACGCGCATGCCGATGGCGCGCGCCAGCAGCCGGCGCGGATGCTGCCGGTCCCACACCGGGGCCTGCGAAAGCTGCACCAGCTCCTGCGCGACGAAGTCCTGGGGCTTGGCGCGCATCTGCGCGATGAGCTGGTCGCGCTTGGCGCCGGTGACGTCGTCGCCGAACACCGTTTCGCGGCGCAGTTGCGGAAACGTGGGCTTGATGACGAGCGAATCCAGGTTGGCAATGACCTGCTCGAGCGCCGCCGGCTCGCCGCACCACCAGGTGCCGACCGAAGGCATCTCGAGCTCCTCGCCGAGGAGCTTCCTCGACAACGCCGGCAGGAAGCCGAGCAGCGCGCCGGATTCGAGCAGGTTCGAGCCGAGCGCGTTGGCGAGCAGCACGTTGCCGCGGCGCGCCGCGTCGGCAAGACCGGCAACGCCGAGGGTCGAATCGCCAGTGAGCTCCAACGGGTCGCAGAAATCGTCGTCCAGCCGCCGCACGATGGCGTGCACGCGCTGCAGGCCGGACAGCGTCTTCAGCCAAACGCAGCCGCTGCGCACCGTGAGGTCGTGGCCTTCGACCAGCGGGAAGCCGAGATAGCGCGCGAGATAGGCGTGCTCGAAATAGGTTTCGTTATAAGGCCCGGGCGTCAGCAGCACGATCAGCGGGGCTTCGTCGTCATGCGGCGCCCAGTGCGCGAGGCTGTCGCGCATCGCCGCGAAGAAGCTCGCAAGGTGCTGCACCTTCAGGTCGCGAAAGAGGTCCGGGAAGACGCGCGAGATGATCAGGCGGTTCTCGAGCGCGTACCCCGCGCCGGAGGGCGCCTGCGTGCGATCGGCCACCACCCACCAGCGGCCGTCGGGCGAGCGCGCAAGATCGGCGGCATACATATGGAGCATGACGTTGCCCTGCGCCGGCACGCCGTGCGCGGGCCGCAGGAACCCGGAATGGCCGTGCACCAGCGCCGGCGGGAGCAGCCCCTGCTGCAGCAGGTACTGGCTGCCGTAGACATCGAGCAGGATGCGGTTGAGCAGCGTTGCGCGCTGGATGATCGCGCGCTCGATCGTGCGCCATTCCTCGTGCGGCAGGATGAGCGGCAGCACGTCGAGGTCCCACGGCCGGTCGGCGCCCTGCGCATCGGCGTAGACGTTGTAGGTGATGCCGTTCTCGCTGACCTGCCGCTGCACCGCCTGCAAACGCTCGCGCATCAGGCCGGGCGGCGCCGACGCGAGCTGGTCGAACATCGTATGCCAATGCTCGCGCGGCATCCGGCCGCCATCGAGCATTTCGTCGTAGCGGGCGGACGCTGGCGGGTAAGCGGAGAGGAGCTGCCTTGGCATGCAGGGCGGGCGTTAATTGAGGGCGTTAATCGAGGGTGCTAACACTGGGGCCGCAGGTTAGCACCCGCACTCCGGAGGTGCAAAGGAACGCCGGCGCGAATAACCCTAGCGGCGCAGGTCCAGCGTGAATGGGAAATTCGGGTTGCGCGGCTCTTCCTTGACCACGACCGGGCCCGGCGTGTGGCCCATGTGGAAGAACCTCGACAGCCGCCGGCCTTCGGCTTCGTACGCATTCACCGGGAAGGCCTCGAAGTTGCGGCCGCCCGGATGCGAGACGTGATACTGGCATCCACCCATGCTGCGCCCCATCCAGGTGTCGACGAGGTCGAATACCAGCGGCGCATGCACGCCGATCGTCGGATGCAGCGCAGAGGATGGCGCCCAAGCTCGATAACGCACTCCGCCAACTTGCACGCCGGCTTCGCCGGTCGGCGCCAGGGGCACCAGACGCCCATTGCAGGTCAGAGCATGCCGGTCGGTGACCAGGCCGCTTGTGCGCACCTGCACGCGCTCCAGCGACGAATCGACGTATCGCACGGTGCCGCCCGGGCTGCCCTCCTCGCCCATCACGTGCCAGGGCTCGAGCGCGAACCGCAACTCGACGCTCGCGCCGGCCGCGCTGAATTCCCCGTAGCGCGGAAAGCGGAACTCCAGGTGTGGGGCGAACCATTCCGGGCGCAGCGCAAAGCCTTCTTCCTTGGTTTCGGCCAGCACGTCGCGGAAATCCTCCCAGACGAAATGCGGCAGCATGAAGCGGTCGTGCAACTCGGTGCCCCAGCGCTTGAGGCGCGTGGGCCGGTAGGGCTGCCGCCAGAAGCGAGCCACCAGCGCGCGCAAGAGGAGCTGCTGGGTCAGCGACATGCGCGCATGCGGCGGCATCTCGAACGCGCGCATCTCCAGCAAGCCGAGCCGGCCGGTGGAGGAGTCCGGCGAGTACAGCTTGTCGATGCAGAACTCGGAGCGGTGGGTGTTGCCGGACGAGTCGGTCAGCAGATTGCGCAGGATGCGGTCGACGAGCCACGGCAGCGATGCGCCCTCGCCTTCCAGCCGCGCGATCTCGCGGAAGGCGATCTCGATTTCGTAGATCGAATCGTTGCGCGCCTCGTCGATGCGCGGCGCCTGGCTGGTGGGGCCGACGAAGAGCCCGGAAAAAAGATACGAGAGCGACGGGTGGTTGTGCCAGTAGGCGATGAGGCTCGCGAGCAGGTCCGGCCGCCGCAGGAAAGGCGAATCGGGGGTGGTCGCCCCCCCGAGCACGAAATGGTTGCCGCCGCCGGTGCCCGAATGGCGGCCGTCGAGCATGAACTTGTCGGTCGTGAGGCGCAGCTGGTGCGCGGTCTCGTAGAGGAAGTCGGTGTTGTCCACCAGCTCGCGCCAGCTGCGCACCGGCTGCACGTTGACTTCAAGCACGCCGGGGTCCGGCGTGATGCGCAGCGTCTCGAGGCGCGGGTCGCGCGGCGGCTCGTAGCCTTCGAGCACTACCGGGCGCTTAAGCGCAGCCGCGGTCGCTTCGATCGCGGTGACGAGTTCGAGGTAATGCTCGAGGCTCTCGAGCGGCGGCATGAAGAGATAGAGGATCCCGCCGCGCGGCTGAGCGCAGATTGCAGTGCGCGTGATCCAGCCGGCGGATTTCATTTTGATTGGCGGCCGCTCGGGGGCCGGCTTGCCGGCTTTCGACGCGGCGAGTAGCTTTTTCAGCGTGCTCAACGATTGCATCGGCGCGAAGGCCTGCGTCGGGTCGATCTCGTGGATCCACGGATATTCGCTTGCGGACACCCAAGGCTGAGAATCGAGCGGCAGGCGCAGGCCCATCGGCGAATCCCCGGGCACGAGGTAGCAGCGCTTCGCGCGCAGGAACCACGGGCCGCTCAGCCAGCGCGCCTCCTTGCCGGCGTCACGCTGCACCGGCAGCGCATGGCCGACCACCTTGTCGAGCCCATGCGTAAACACCGAAGCAAGCCTCTCGCGTTCCAGCGGGTCTTCGAGCTTCGATTCGAACGGGTCGACGTTGACCGGGAGCTTGCGCTCGCGCCACACGTAGTAGAGCGCATCCTCGAAGGCAGGAAACACGTACTTCGGATCGACCGACAGGCGGCCCGCGAGGTGCGCGAGGAAAGCCTGCGCGGTCGCTTCGTCCGCGCCGCCGTCCTTCCCTTCGTCGGCGAAGAGCGTCGGGTCCTGCCAGATCGGCTCGCCGTCCTTGCGCCAGAACAACGACAGCGACCATCGCGGCAACGGCTCGCCGGGATACCACTTGCCCTGGCCGTAGTGAAGCAACCCCTTGGGCGCGTAACGCTCCTTCATCTTCGCAAGCAGCGCCGCGCCGAGCCTGCGCTTCACCGGCTTGGACGTCGGCGAGTCGGCAGTGGTATTCCATTCGGCGCCGTCGCGGTCGTCGGACGAGACGAAGGTCGGCTCGCCGCCCATCGTGAGCCGAACGTCTTCGGCCGCCAGGTCGGCATCGATGCGCCCGCCGAGCGCGTCGATCTCCTTCCACTGCGCCTCCGTGTAGGGCTTGGTCACCCGCGGGGCTTCCCACACCCGCTCGATCTTCATCGTGTGCTCGAAGGTGGACTCGCAGGGCTCGCTGTAGCCGGTGATCGGTGCCGCGCTTCCCGGCTCGGGCGAGCAGGCCAGCGGGATATGACCCTCGCCTGCGAAAAGCCCGGAGGTCGCGTCGAGGCCGATCCATCCGGCGCCCGGCAGGTAGACCTCGCACCATGCGTGGAGATCGGTGAAATCCACTTCGGTCCCGGAAGGGCCGTCGAGCGACTTGACGTCGGGTTTGAGCTGGATCAGGTAACCGGAAACGAATCGCGCGGCGAGCCCCAGATGGCGCAAAAGCTGCACCAGCAGCCAGCCGGTGTCGCGGCACGAGCCGCTCGCGTTGCCCAGCGTTTCCTCCGGCGCCTGCACGCCCGGCTCCATGCGGATGAGGTAGCGGATGTCCTTTTGCAGGCGCTGGATCAGCGCGACGAGGAAATCGACCGAAGGCTTGGGCTCCCGCGGGATCGCATCGAGGTACTTCCCGAATAGCGGCGTGATCGGCGCCTTGACGAGATACGGCGCGAGTTCGTGCAGCTGCGCCGGGTCGTACTTGAAGGGAATCTTCTCGGCGATCGGCTCGAGGAAGAAGTCGAAAGGGTTGATGACCGAGAGCTCGGCGATCAGCTCCACTTCGATGCGCAGCTCGCGCGTCTTGTCCGGGAAGACGAGCCGGGCGAGATAGTTGGATTGCGGGTCCTGCTGCCAGTTGACGAAATGCTTCTCCGGCTCGACTTTGAGCGAGTAGGAAAGGATCGGCGTGCGGCTGTGCGGCGCGGGGCGCAGGCGTACCACCTGCGGCCCGAGGCTGACCGGCCGGTCATAGTGGTAATGGGTAACGTGGTTCAGGCAGACATGGATCGACACTGGCACTCTCCGGGGAAGTCGGTAGAAGTATCAGCAATAACCGTGCAAAGGGGTAGTGCCGTGGCGCCGGGGCGCGAACGGGCACCGGCGCACCGGCGCGGTGCGCCCAAGGCGCGCGGCCGCGCCGGGCCGGCCGTTATGCCATTTACGGCAAATCAACTGGCTCGGAAGCCGCGTGTTTATTGAATCTATGGAATTAAAAGTTAATAAATCCCGCCCGGACTAGTCGAATTTCAGGTTCGATGCCCTGACGAATTTCGTCCACTTGTCGACTTCGGCTCGCACCCAGCGGTCGAGCTCGGCGGGCGTGCTCCCGATGCCCTCCACGCCCGCGGCGGCGAACTTGCGGCCCACTTCCGGGTCATTCACCGCAGCGATGAAGTCCCGGTTGAGGCGCGCAACCACCGATTCCGGCGTGCCGGCGGGGGCGAAAATCCCGATCCAGCCGTAGACCTCGAAGCCCGGGAAGCCGCTCTCGATCATGGTGGGGACGTTGGGGAGGTCGGGCATGCGCTTCGACCCGGTCACGGCGAAAGCCTTCAGCTTGCCGGCCTGGATATGGCCTTTCATCGAGGCGAAAGAAAGGATGCTGTAGGCCACCTCGCCGGTGAGCATCGCCTGGATCGACGGCCCGCCGCCCTTGTACGGGATATGCGCCACGTTGATGCCGGCCAGGCTGTGCATGTACTCGGAATAGAGGCGGTTCGAGCTGCCGGCGCCGACCGAAGCGTAGTTGAGCTTGCCCGGCTCGCGCTTGGCCAGCGCGATGAATTCGGCGACGCTGTTGGCCGGCAATCCGGCCCAGACGCCCATCACGAGCGGCAGGCGCGCCAGCAGCGTGACCGGCACGAAATCCTTGAAGGTATCGTAGGGCAGGTCCTTGATCACCGCCGCGTTGATCGCATGCGTGTCCCACGAAAGGAACAGCGTGTGACCGTCCGGCGCGGCCTTGGCGACCGCGTTGGTCGCGATCGCGCCGGAAGCGCCCGGCCGGTTCTCGACCAGCACCGGCTGGCCGAGCCGCTCCGAAAGCTTGGGCTGGATGATGCGCGCCACGGTGTCGCTGCCGCCGCCGGGGGCGAAGGGAATCATGAGCGTCACCGGCCGGGTGGGAAACGCCTGCGCGAAGGCAGCGCCGGCGGCCGCAATGAAAGCCGCGAATAAAGCGGCGCTTGCGATGAGTCTCATGCCTGTCTCCTTGGATCGTTTTTATGCCCGCGATGTGCGGGGAAAAGCTTCAGTCGAATGCGTCCTCGAGGACCTGGGTTGCCGCGCCGGCCATGATCTTCGACGCGTAGCCGAGCGAAAGCAGCTTGTAGCCCTTGGCTTTCGCGGCCAGCGCGACTTCCTTGCTCGCGGTGTGCATGCCCGCAGCGATCGAATGTTTCCTGGCTGCTGCGACCACCAGGTCCATTGCGCGATTCACTTCGGGATGGTTCGGCGTATAGGAGGGCTTCGCGCCGTGCGAGACGCCGAGGTCGTTCGGGCCGAGGTAGATCATGTCGAGGCCCGGCACCGCGGCAATCGCATCGAGGTTGCGGATGCCTTCGGCGGTCTCGATCAACGCGATGGTCAGGATCTCGTTGCGATAGTTGTCGAAATAGTCCGCGCCGCCGTACATCACGCCGCGCGTCGGGCCCCAGCTGCGCACGCCCTTGGGCGGGTATTCGCAAGCCGCGACGAAAGCCTTGCACTGTTCCGCCGTCTCGATGGTCGGGCAGATGACGCCGTAGGCGCCTGCATCGAGAACGAAAGCGATCTCGCCCGGGTCGTTCTGCGTGACGCGCACCATCGGCGCGCCGTTGCCGAGCGACAGCGCCTGGAAAAGCGAAACCAGCACGCTGCGGTCGATGAGGCTGTGCTGCAGGTCGATCGTGTAGGAGTCGTAGGCCAGGCGCCCCAGCGCCTCGACCGTCACCGGCCAGCCGATGTCGATCCACAAGTTCGACGCAGCCCTGCCTTGCGCCCAGCGCTCGCGGATCGGGTTCCTGCGCATCAGGCCGCAGCCAGCAGCTTCTCGGCTTCGGCCCGGTCGACCGTGGGCGTGCCGCGCACCGTCGTGCGGTAGAACTTGCGCAGCTGGTCGAGCGGATAGTCGAGGTTGCCGCTGTGCCAGG
Source organism: Pseudomonadota bacterium (assembly GCA_031376265.1). Lineage (GTDB taxonomy): Bacteria > Pseudomonadota > Gammaproteobacteria > Burkholderiales > SG8-39 > SZAS-79. The sequence goes on along the minus strand of JANMDK010000356.1, from coordinate 5,467 downwards.
CCGAGCGGTTCTCCCACAGGATCGTGTCGCCGACCTGCCACTCTTGCTGCCACTGGAATTCTTCGCGCTCGCACCACGCGAACAATTCGTCGAGCAGCGCATCGCTCTGGGCTCGCGGCATGCCGAGAATCTGGACGACGTGGTAAGGGTTGGCGTACACCGATTTCCGGCCGGTTTCCGAATGCACGCGGATGACGGGGTGCACGACGTCCTTCGAGCGATCCGGGTCTTCCTGGATGCCCTGGTTGAGGCCGAGCCGGCCGCCGTTGCGAAACGAAGCGAGCTTGCCGTCCACGCGCTCTTTCAGCGATTCGGGCATGGAATCCCAGGCCAGGTACATGTTGGCGAACTTGGTATTGCCGCCCCGGTTGGGAATCGCCACGGCATGCAGGAAGGTGCACCGCGCGGGGGACCAGTCGTAGGCGAGGTCCGAGTGCCAGCCCACGCCGCGCTCGGCACCGACCTTGTCGAAGTTGCCGTCGGCGTCCTGGTTGATCATGAGGACGACTTCCGGCGCCTCGGGCAGGCGGTATTTCTTCGCGATGTGCGGCTGCAGCTCGCCGAACTGGCGGCTGAAGAAGCACAGCGACTGCGGCGTCATCGGCGCGTCGCGGAAACGCAGGACCAGCCGGCGCAGGAACGCTTCTTCCAGCGCCTTGAGCTCATCGGCCGTCAAGGCCTTGGCGGGCTCGAGGCTGAGGACTTCGGCGCCGATCGGGCCTTCGAGATCGCGGATTTGCAATGCCATCGGGTTCGCTCCTTCATTCCATGCAACTGCGGGCGCGAGACGATAGCAATCCCGGGGCAAGCGCGGAACTGGCGGTTTGCCGATGGCTGCCAGATGGAATTGCTTATGGGTCGCTCACAAGGCAGCGAGCCGCGCCGCGAGGCCGGGCCGCAGCGTCCCGCGCCACGCATCGTCCCTGACCATGCCGGCGAGGATACGTGCGGCCAGCGCCATGATTTCGCGCGCCGCCCTCGGCAACTCCCCGCCGCTGCGGCGCACCAGGCAGATGTCGCGCCGGACCACCGGCTGAATGATGCGCGCCACGTAAAGGTCGTGGTGCTCGAGGTCCCGCCGCACGTTGGCATGTGAAAGCACGCAGAACCCGCTGCCGCCGAGAGCGAGCTCTTTCATGATGTAGAGCGAATCGATTTCGGCGAGCAGGTTGGGCGCCACCTTCTTCTCCCTGGCGACGCGCTCGACGAGCTCGCGAAGGATGTGGGTGCGGCGCGAAAGGTAAAGCGGCAGCCCGGCCAGCGCCTTGAAAGGCACTTCGTCCTTGAGGTTACGCCCGAGATGCTTCTGCGCCAGGCGGCGCTGCCCCACGAGGCACATGTCCTCGGACAGCACTTCGATCACGTCGACGCCGTCGCCGCTCGCGGTGTTGTAGGAGATCGCAAAATCCACCGCGCCGGAGCGCACCAGCTCCGGCAGCAGCCCGCTCAGCATTTCGCGCACCTGGATGCGCACGCGCGGCAGCTTCCTTGCCGCGGCTTCGAGCAGAGGCAGCATCAGCAGCGAGCCCACCGTCTGCCCGACGCCGATGACGACTTCGCCTTCGGGCTCGCTCGAATCGCCGCGCACGCGCTCGAGCAGCGATTTGACGCCGGCGAGCAGGGCGCGCGCCTCGTCGTGCATGCGCTGGCCGGCTTCGGTGAGCGCGACACCCCGGGGTCCTCGTTCAAGGAGCTTCGCGCCGACCTCCTCTTCCAGTGCCCGGATATGCTGGCTGAGCGCCGGTTGCGCCATGTGGAGCGCCTCGGCCGCGCGCGTCAGCGAGCCGAGCTCGGCCACCTTGACGAAATAGCGCAGGCGGCGAAGGTCGAGGTTGCCCGGCATGCCGCTTACTTCTTTTCACTCGGGACCGAGTTGCCGCTACGCAAGCTTTCGACTCTTGCGTGCTTCCGAAACCTCGAAGACCGCCATGCCTGCCAGCATGGCGATCACGAACACCACGGCCTTGGCCTCGCCGGCGCCGAGCGCTACGAGCGCGGGTCCGGGACAGAAACCGGCCAGGCCCCAACCGATCCCGAACGCTAGGCTTCCAAAGACGAGGCGGCGATCCAGTTTGGCGGCGGCGGGCAGGCCCATCGGCGCGCCGAGCAGCGAGCGCGGCATGCGCCTGGCGAGCCTGAATGGCACGAAGGCCGCGGCGATCGCCCCGGCCATCACCAGCGCGAGCGACGGGTCCCAGGCGCCGGCGAGGTCGAGGAAAGCCTGCACCTTCGCCGGATTTGCCATGCCGGCGAGAATCAGCCCGATGCCGAAGATCAGCCCGACCGCGAACGCCATCGCGAGCAGCATCGTCAGCCCCCAACCATATGGCGCATCACGTAGACCGTGGCGAACCCTGCCGCCATGAAGATCAGCGTTGCGGCAAGCGAGCGAAACGAAAGCCGCGACAAACCGCAGACGCCGTGACCGCTGGTGCAGCCCGCAGCGTAGCGCGTCCCGACGCCGACAAATACGCCGGCAATCACGATCTCCATCCAGCCGGCATCGATGCGGATCTCGCGCGCCGGCAAAAACAGGCCCCAGGCGAGCGGTGCGCACAGGAGGCCGGCGATGAAGATTGCGCGCCACGCGCGCTCGTTCGACTTGCCCGCAGGCGGCCGCAGGAACCCGCCGAGGATGCCGCTGATGCCTGCGATGCGGCCGTTGAACAGGATGAAGAGCCCCGCGGCCACGCCGATCAGCGCGCCGCCCGCAAGCGAACTCCAGGGAGTGAAATGGGCCCAGTCGATGGTCATGGGCCTATTGTATTCTTGCCGCGACTGCCGGCGCGCACGCGGGAACCGGTGCGCGGACATTTACGGAGAAGGATTGGTCGGGGTGAGAGGATTTGAACCTCCGACTCCTGCGTCCCGAACGCAGTACTCTACCAGGCTGAGCTACACCCCGATTTCGCGGCCGGACTTCCATGGCCGCGGAAAGGTCGCGGATTTTAGCAGAGAACCGGCTGCGCCCGTTATGGCCGGCGCGTGTGGCATTACTTCTGGACGATCTTCCAGAACGTGTCCTTGTTGTAGACGAGCCCGTCCCGGAACTCCCAGAGGTCGCAGCCCTTGTAATTGAGGACGGTGCCGTCGGCTGCCTTGCCGGTGACCATCCAAACCGTGACCGCGCGATTGGCATCGCACACATAACGGTCGAGGGTTTCCCAATGCATGTCAGGGATCACCTTGAAGCGGTCGGCGAGGAACTTGTGCACCGCCGCCCAGCCGCTCACCGTGCGCCCCACGGGCTCGGGCCCGAGCGCCGGGTAGAAGGTCGTTTCCGGGTGGAAGTACGCCATGATTTGGTCGGCATCCCGCGTGTTGAACGCGTCGTGGATCTCGTCGAGCAGCGCAATGCTGAGCTCGCGCGGCTTGGCCGGCACTTTCGCGGCGGAGGTCGCTGGCATCTGGTTTCTCCTTGGTCTGGTCAGTTTTCCCGGTCGACGGCGTAGTCGGCGAGATGCAACAGCGTGGACTTGGCGGAAGATTCCGGCAAGGACCGGATCGCATTCCTGGCCGCATCGGCTTCGCAGCGTGCGGCGTTGCGCGCATAAGTGAGCGCGCCGGTGGCGGCGATGGCCGCAACCACCTCGGCGAACTCGGTCCGCCCGCCGTTCACGATCGCGCCCCGGATGAGCTCGGCCTGCGCAGGCGTGCCGTTGCGCATCGCGTAGATCAGCGGCAGCGTGGGCTTGCCCTCGGCCAAATCGTCGCCAACGTTCTTGCCGATCGTGCCGGCATCGCCGCTGTAGTCGAGGACGTCGTCGATCAGCTGGAAAGCCGTCCCCAGGTGCGTGCCGTAGTCGGCGAGGCCCTGCTCCAATTGCGGCGAGACCCCGGCCAGCACGCCGGCCAGCCGCGCAGCCGCCTGGAAGAGCTTGGCAGTCTTGCGATGGATCACTTCGAGGTAGCGCTTCTCGTCGACCTGCGGGTCGTGCACGTTGAGCAGCTGCAGCACCTCGCCCTCGGCGATCGTATTGGTGGCCTCGGCCATGACTTCCATCACGCGCATGTTGTCGATGCCGACCATCATCTGGAAAGCACGCGAATACAGGAAATCGCCGACCAGCACGCTAGCCGCATTGCCGAATGCGGCGTTGGCGGTCTTGCGGCCGCGGCGCATGTCGGACATGTCGACGACGTCGTCGTGGAGCAGCGTGGCGGTATGGATGAACTCGATGACGGCGGCGAGCTCGAAGCGCTCCTCGCCTTTAAACCCTGCCGCCGCGCAGGCCATCAGGTGCAGGGCCGGCCGCAGGCGCTTCCCGCCGCCCGCGACGATATGCTCGGCGATCTGACGGATCAGGACGACGTCGGACTCGAGTCGCTGGCGGATCAGCGCGTCGACGCGCTTCATTTCGGGCGCCACGGGGCCGAGGATCGGGGGCAGGGTCAAGGCTTTGTGCTTGATGCGATTGGGAAAATTGCCATGGACGGCCGGCCGGGATCGGGCCCGTGCCGCGAGGTCATGCTGGTGCGAGATTAGCACAATGACCCGCAGGCCGCTTTGACCGCGGGGCCGGAAATCCGTTAAAATTGAAGGTTCTTCGGATCGATGCGGCCCCCGTATGCAAAAAGCGGAGCCGCGCAACCTTGGCCAGGCGGGTGCCCGGTGCAAGGGCGCGGTAAAAATCAGGCCCGCAATAAAGGAACCAACATGTACGCAGTAATCAAGACCGGCGGCAAGCAGTACCGGGTCAGTTCCGGCGAAAAACTGAAGATCGAGCTTCTCGACGCGGAAGTCGGCTCGGCGGTTAAATTCGCCGAAGTCCTCGCCGTCGGCGAAGGCGACTCGGTCAAGGTCGGCGCGCCCTTCGTGTCCGGCGCGACCGTAAACGCCACCGTCCTCTCGCAGGGCCGGGGCGAAAAAGTGCACATCTTCAAGATGCGCCGCAGGAAGCACTATCGCAAATCGCAAGGGCACCGGCAGGCGTACACCGAAGTGCTCATCAACGACATCGTCGGAATCTAGGAGCCCACCATGGCACATAAAAAAGCAGGCGGCAGCTCCCGCAACGGCCGCGACTCGCAGGCCAAGCGCCTCGGCGTGAAAGCATTCGGCGGCGAGCTCATTCCCGCCGGCAGCATCATCATCCGCCAGCGCGGCACCCGCGTTCACGCGGGACCGAATGTCGGCATGGGCAAGGACCACACCCTGTTTGCGAAGATCACCGGCAAAGTGGTGTTCGCGATCAAGGGCGAGAAGGGCAAGCACATGGTCAGCGTGGTGGCCGCCTAAGCGAGGCCAACCCGCCGAACCCGAAAAAGCCCTATCGAACGGTAGGGCTTTTTTGTTTCTGGACACCCAATGAAGTTCATAGACGAAGCACGCATCCAGGTTTACGCAGGCAAGGGCGGCAACGGCGTCGCCGCTTTCCGGCGCGAGAAATTCATCCCGCGCGGCGGCCCGAGCGGCGGTGACGGCGGGCGCGGCGGCGGCATCTGGGCCGTGGCGGACCGCAACATC
>JANMDK010000345.1:0-26525 GCA_031376265.1 Pseudomonadota bacterium | reverse complement strand
CTCGCGGACGATCCGGGATGCAAATCGATCATCTGCGTGTTCGAAGGCATCCGCGATGCGGCCAGGTTGCTGGCCGCCGGCGAGCGCGCGCGCCGCGCCGGCAAGGGGGTGGGGATCTAAAAGCTCGGTGCGCCCGGGTCGGGCGCGCTCGGCTACGCGTTGCTGCAGGCGGCCGAGCGCGGGCGCGGCTTTTCGCATTTCATCTCGGCGGGCAATTCCGCGGCCATCGACATTGCCGACCTGATCGCTTATCTCGCGGACGATCCGGGATGCAAATCGATCATCTGCGTGTTCGAAGGCATCCGCGATGCGGCCAGGTTGCTGGCCGCCGGCGAGCGCGCGCGCCGCGCCGGCAAGGCGGTGGTGATCTACAAGCTCGGTGCGACCGAGTCGGGCGCGCTGGCGGCGCAATCGCATACGGGTTCGCTGGCCAGCTCGCATGCCGCGATGCTCGCACTGTTCGAGCGGGCGGGGTTTGTGGTCGTCGACGATTTCGAGGCGCTGGTCGAGACCGCGCATTTTTTCGCGAGCGCGGGTGAGCCCAAGGCACGCGGCGTTGCGGTGGTGTCGAGCTCGGGGGGCGCCGGCGTGATCGCGGCCGACAAGGCGGAAAAGCACGGCGTGCCGATGCCGCAGCCGCTCGAGGCCACGACGAAGATCCTGCAGACGATCGTGCCGGCGTTTGGCGCGGCGCGAAATCCGTGCGACCCCACCGGGCAGGTGCTGAATGTCCCGGAGTCGTTCACGCTTTGCGTCTCCGCGCTGCTTGAGGATCCGCAGTACGGCGCGCTGGTGCTTCCGCAAAGCCTTTCGCATCCCGAGGTGACCGTCGCGCGCTACGCGCAGATCACCGCCTTGGCGGAGAAGTACGGCAAACCGATCGTGATCGCCTGGCTGACCGAGTGGCTGCAGGGCCCGGGCGCCGAGTTGTTCGAATCGGACGCGCGCCTCTCGCTGTTCCGCTCGATGGAGCGGTGCTTTGCCGCGATCGCCGCCTGGCACGCGCGCGCGGACAGGCCGGCGCCGCAGGCGACACCGCGACTATCTGCGGCAGGGGCGGCTTCGAAAGCCGCGGAAATTCTCGGCGCCACCAAACGCACGCTGACGGAACGCGATTCCAAGCGGGTGCTTGCCGCGTATGGCGTGCCGGTCGTTGCCGAGAAACTCGCGCGCAGCGCGGACGAGGCGGTGAATGCGGCAGCCGAATTTGGTTACCCGGTCGTCCTGAAGATCGAATCGGCTGCGATCGCACACAAGACCGAGGCCGGTGGCGTGCGGCTGGGGATTACGGATGCGTCGGACGTGCGGACCGCGTACGCGGAAATCCTCGCCAATGCGAGCAAGGTGACCAATGACCTTGCCGGGGTACTCGTGCAGCCAATGGCCAGGTCCGGCGTCGAAGTCATCATCGGCGCGCGCATCGACCCGGTCGTAGGCGCGATCGTGCTGGTGGGCCTCGGCGGCGTGATGGTCGAGCTGATGCGCGACACCACGGTGGCGCTGGCCCCGGTCTCGTCCGCGGAAGCGAAGGCGATGCTGGCCCGCCTCAAGGGTTATCGCTTGCTGACTGGGTTTCGCGGCTCCAGGGCGGTCGACCTCGAAGCGCTTGCCGATGCGATTGCGCGGGTGTCCGAGCTTGCCGCGGACCACGCGGATCGCATAGTGGAGATCGACGTGAATCCGGTGTTCGCGCGTCCCGATGGCGTCATGGCCGTGGACGCGCTGATCGCCTTGCGATGAGCCGCGCCTTTACCCGCCGGTTTTCTTCGCCTGCTCCGTAAAGGCTGCCAAAATCTCGCGGCCGAACAGGTCGCTGAAGTTTTCCTCGACCTCGCGCGCCAACTGCTCATGCAGGGCCATCGAGAGATCCCAAAGCTTCGCCTTGCGGGTGATGTTGAGCATGCCGAGGTTCGCGCCATGCTCTTGCTCGATCTTCTTGGGATCAATCCGCAGCAAGGCGGTCATCACTGCAGCGCGCATCCCGGCCACCAAAGCCGTCTGATGCGAGCGCAATTCGGTGCATGCATCGCCGAATGCCTCGGCCGGGTCGGTATCGCCGATCGCGGGACGCTTCGGGTCGAAGAGGAAGGCAATGACTTCGTCGGGACTGGCCATCGAAGTAACAGGATTCTCGCCCGCAGGCTCTTCTTCGGCCCCAAGCTCCTTGCGCGTAGCGGCTCGATCCGCAAGCAGCGTAAGCACCACGCCGACCGCGGCCCGCACCATGGCGCCGCTGTTGCGCATGAAGGCTTCGGGATCGTCGACTTGCAGCTGCGGCAGCCCGGCCGCTTCGAGGAACGCATGGACCGAGGCGTCCGCGCCGGCAGGCGGCTTCGAGGGTGGAGGCTTGGCTTTGGCCTCCCCCCCGGATTTCGCGGCGATGCGCGCCTGGATTTCGGCAAGCGGGCTGGAAAAGGGCGCCTTTTCCTTGGCCGGTTTTGGCGGCTCTGAAGGCGGCGGCGCGGCGGGTGCTTTCGCCACTGGGGCCGGTGGGGCGAATGCGGGGGCAGGGTCCGCAGCGCCGGGCGGCTTGGGCGAAGGCCGGCGTACGTACGTGAGGTCTTCCGAGAACCCCTCTTCCACTTCAGGCTGGGGTGCTGGCGCTTGCTTGGCGACCACCGGCGCCGGCACGGAGTCGAAAGCGTCCGAGAGATCGAAGTCCAAGTCGAGCGACGCCGGCGCAGGGGCTTGCTCAGTTGACTGCGGACCCTCCGCCTTCGCGGACGGCGTCGCCGGCTCGGTCGGCGGGCGCCGGATGCCGGTCAGGTCTTCATTCGTCGCGTCGGTGTTGCCACCCACAGCACGATTCGATGCCTGGCGCGCCCACATCGGCGGGATGTAGGTGACCTCATCGTCGATGATCTCGTGCTCCGGGAGCTTCGAAGTCATTGCGGGCGCAGCTTTGGCTGCCGGGGCTGGCGGCGCTGGAGGAGAGGTGGGGGGAGGCGCCTTGACCGGCGGGACATAGGTCGCCTCTTCCTCTTCGGCGGCACTTTCGGGCAACGCAGACTTGGCGGGCGGCGCCGCAGCAGCCGGCGGAAACGTCGCTTCCTCGCTGTCGATGAGCGGCGCAGGGCGGCTCGGCGGAGGCGCCGGGGGCGGGGCTTTGGCTTGCCGGACGACAGTCATTTCTTCCGATAAGTCGGAAGGTGGCGGGGCGGGGCGCGGTTTGGGGGGCGGCGCGACTTCAGCCTCGATGATTTCGAGCTTGTACAGGCCGACGTGGACCTGGTCGCCCTCGACAATGGGCACCCGCTCGCCGAACGAATGGCGCTTGCCGTTGACGGCGATGGGATTGACCTTGGATACGACCTTGATCCAGTAGCAGTCCTCCTCCTGGTCGATTTCGGCGTGGACGCGAGAGACGTGCTTTTGCGTGTCTTCAAGCGAAACGGTGCACTCCTTGTCCCGTCCGACGGAGATGTGCTTGTCGTGCAGCGTATGGCTGGACACCGGCTTGAACCGGCCACCCGAGTTCAGTGAGATGTTGACCTTGATCGGCATCGTCTTATCTGCGCAGCTCCGCCAGCGATTCCCCCCCGAGACAGTGGGCACTTCCTTCCGCAGCCACCGCAGTGTATCGCTACTGCCCGCCTAATGCGCGCCGGGTGGATCCGGCTGTAATCGTCGCCGAGGGGCGCCCTAGGCCGAGGACAAGGTGAAAGCGATGATCTCGTCTGGCGTGGTTACCTGGCTGAACGCGCCGCAAAGCGCGATTTCGCCGTCCTCCTCGAGCGCGAGCTTGGCAGTGCACGTCATCTCTTTCCCGGTTTTGGTGAAGCGCACGCTGGTGCCGTTCTGGCTCAGGTTGACCAGGTGGGGAAGGCCGTTTTCCTCCCATACGATCTTGGCGTGCTTGCGCGAGACCTGGAGTACCGGGATGTTGACGTGCACATCCTTGCCCCGACCCATGAGGATCTCGCCCTCGCTGGGGCTGAAGCGGCGCACGGTGCCGGCGAACTTGAGGACCACGGAGGAACGCGCTTTGGATCTCGGGGCGGCGGCCTCGACCGCGGGCGGGGGGGGCGGCGCTTTCGGCGCTGGCGGGTCCAGACGTTGTCCCGGGACGGTGGGGTTCTCCGCCAGCGGAACTGGCTTCGACGCGAGGGACACTACGCGGTACGCCGTTATGCCGTCGATCACCCCGCAAGCTTCGAACTTCAAATCCGGCGCCGATCCCACCGCATCGCGAATGGCCTGGTCGGCGAGGATTTCGTTTGGCTGGGCCTTCTCGAGCAGGATGCCGGCGGCGGTTACCGAGTCCCCGGAGACCTTGCCTGCGAAAACGCGGACCGGGCCATACGCAAGTCCGATGCGAACCTTGACGACCGAGCCCATGGCAGGTGTCTGCGCGCTGGCGACTCGGCGCAGGATTCCGAGGGCAGCACTGAGTGCCAATCCGGCATCCGGAAAGCTGCTGAGGATCGAATCGCCGACCGTATGCGTCACGACGCCTTTCTGCTCGTTGACCGTGTTGGTGATCAGCGACTTGACCTGACCGACCTGCTGTGTGCCGAACCAGCCCTTTAAGGTGTTCGTGGAGTTTGTGGAGGCCACCTGCACCGAAACCTCTTCAATGAAGATTTCGGCGAAAAGCAGGCCTTGCGCGTTGGTCATCCGCGCCATGTCATGCGTCCAGGCTCAGGGCGCTGCCGGGCACTGCGACGCAGGCCAGGCAACTGCCCTTCTCGATGTCGAAATCAGCCTTCCCGCCCAGGTACTCGACCTTGCCGTCACGGATGGCGGTCACGCAGGTTCCACAGCTGCCTGCCCGGCAGCCGGAGTCGATGCGGATCCCGTTCGCCTCCGCAAGCTCGAGGAGCGATCCGGCTGAATCGGTCCAGGTCAGGGTCTTGTTCGAGCGCACGAAGGTGACCTGGACGCCGCCCTTTGCGGTCGAGCCGGTCTCGGGCTTTGCCACTTTCTTGACCGACGCGGGGCCGAACGCCTCGAAATGGATCCGCTCGTCCGGCACTCCCCACTTGGACAGGCCGTCGGTCAACGACGCCATCATCGGCGGCGGCCCGCAAAGGTAGTACTCGTAGTTGTTGACGCCGAGCAGGCGCTTCATGAGATCGACGCTGACGCGCTCGGCAAAATCGTAGTCTTCCTTAGCTACGTCACCGGGCAGGGGATCCGAATAGCAGACGACCAGCCGCACCTGTGGATGCTGGCTCGCAATTTCGCGCAGATAGTCGCGCAGAATGTGCTCGCGGCTGTTGCGCACGCCGTAGAAGAACCACACCTCGCGCTTGCCGGGCGCAGAAACCAGATAGTTGAGCATCGCAAGTGCCGGCGTGACGCCTATGCCGCCGCCGATGAGGACGACGGGCGTGCGGCTCTCTATATTGAGGTGGAAGTGCCCGCCGGGGGCCTTCACGTCGAGGATGTCGCCGACCTGCACCCGATCGTGAAAATGGCTCGAGACCACGCCGGGCGGCGCATCGGCCGCGCCCGGCGCCGGCGGGATGCGCTTGATGGTGACCCTGTAATAGTCCGTGTGATCCGGGCTGTCCGAAAGGGAATAACACCGGGTGAGTTCGCGTTGTTGTCCGGGAACCTGGAGCCTGAACGTGAGGTATTGGCCCGGCAGGTAGGGCGGCAGCGGGCGCCCGTCATGCGGCGCGAGGTAGAAGGAGCAGCACGATTCCGCTTCGAGGACCTTCCCTTCGACGCGGAACTTGCGAAATCCAGCCCACGCGGCCAGCGACTTTTCGCTGGACACCCGCGCCAGCGGCGCGGCCAGCAGGTCCAGCCGCGCCTTGAGGACTTCGCTTTCGTTCCTGTACATCTGCGTCATCCGCGCCTGCCGGCGGTAGGCGCCCTGGATGAGGAATCCCAGGTACACGATCATGAGGATCGTGGCCAGCAGGGCGAAGGAATGGACCAGGATTGACATCTAGTAGAGGGGGATCAGAATTTGCGCCGCAGTTCGACCCGCACACCGGCCAGGTCCTTGGCGTTGGCGCGATCGGCCACCATTGCGTCGAAACGCACGATCCAGGCCTTGTCCAGCGGGCGCTGGTAGCGAACGCCCAGCCCGATCTCGCGGCCAACCAGCGTGCGGCTCGCGGCATCGCCACGCGGCTGAGTCGCGGCCACTTCGACGACCAACTGCTGGTTGAGCGCAAAGAGATACTGCACGCCGAATGCGCCGCCGTAGGTGTTGTTGCCGGTGTCGTTCATCTTCGGGTAGCCGGTCAGCCCATCGGTTTCGAAGTTGATGCCGGTATTCTTAAGGATGCCGCCCGCATCGACTGCGCGCGCGACGGATTGCGGATTGCCCGACCCGAAAAACAGGTTGAGGTAGGGGACGAGCGTAGAGGGCAGGCTGGTCACGAACGAGTTCTCGATGAGGAGCAGTGTGCCGTTCGCCGTGGCCGGCGTCGGCGCGTTCGGCCGTTGTCCATACGTATGGATCAGCCGCACGCTGTTCGAGAGCCATCCACCGTAACGACGCGTGAATGCGACGCCGAGGTTGTGGTAGTTCTGGTCCCTCAACTCGTTGCGGGGATCGGTGTAGGCGTATCCGACCTCCCAGAAGCCCTGGTTCGCCTCGATGAAAGCGGTGGCCCCGTAGACTTTGACATGGTTCTTCGTCAGCGCGCCGAACCGGTCGCGTACGCCCCCCGCATTCACGTCCGCCTGCCCCGTGAAGAAGGTGATGTCCATGTTCGAGATGCCGAGCGCGGCGCTGTTCTTGCCGGGAAGCGTCGCGGCGAACCCGGTGATCGCGTCCTCCAGCCACACGCCGTTCTGGAAAAGGAGCGGCATCTTTCCGGCGGCGAAGGCCAGGTCGAACTTCTGGTATGTCCCGGTCCAGCCCGCCACCATCGCCGCCAGGTCGCCTTCGAAAAACAGCGCATCTGCCTTGACGTCGACCTTGGCAGTGCAGTCGCGGGTTCGGTTGCTCTGGAACTCGCAGCGCGTGAACTGGGCGACGTTGTCTAGCGGTCGGAAGAAAGCGTGCACGCGTTCCGTCGCGGTGAACCTGTAGTCGACGTCGAGGTTGAGTCGGGTGGCCAGCGTGCTTGTGCGCGCGCCGCCGTTGATGTTGCGGGCGACCGCAGTACGCCAGTCGCCATAGATCGAGAAGGCTTGCGAAACCGGGTTCTTTTCGCCCATGCCGGTGCCTGACTTCTGCAGCGGGCCGCTCTGGTAGATCGGCCTGCCGAGCTCGAGCATCGGGCGCGGCGTATGGACCTGGAACTTCCCGCCGTAAATCTTGATCTGGTCTTCGTCGCTGTAGGGCTTGTCCTCGTATTTGGGATCGTTGCCGAACGCGTCGCCGCGGTGTTCGACAGCGGTCGCATCCGGCGACATCACAGGCTTGCCCCCGTCGTCCGAGGCAAGGGCGCCGTGAAACCCGATTGGTGCGAGCAGTATCGCAGCGCAAGCAGCGCGCCAGCCGAATCCCCGCGTGCTGGCGCTCACTTCTTCACCTCGAATTCCACGCTGTAGGGATGGATGTCGAGCATCCACTCGTTCATCGATCGCTCCATGTCGCTCGTGGCGCCGACGAACCGCATGAAGTAGATCGGCTCGGCGCGACTGCGCAGCCGCACTGCCAGCCGGTACTTGCCGGGCGTTGCGATTAGCGCTGCGGGAACGTTGTACTTTGCGATCTTGCTGCCCAGCGGGGGGATGGAGCGCTGTTCCATGCGCACGAAGGGCGGATGGTTCATGACGGAAACGGGCTGGGCCGCTGGGCGCAGGAACGGTATCTGGTCGATGTCGAAGTTGAACGGCAGGTACATTTCGCGCTCGGTGCCCTTGACGTTCGTGGTCAGGAACTTGGTCTGCAGGTTGAACAGCTGCCCGTCATGCGCAAGCTTGCCCGCGCGCACGTCGAGCGAATGCAGGTCCGCCATGTCGCCGTTGGAATCGAGGTATCCGCTTTCCCAGACTCGCTTGCCCTCCGGGCTGACGAGCGCGACATTCAGCCAGATTTCCGGTTGCGCCCCGAGGGAACCCGAGGGGAGGTTGTGTCCCGGGTCGGTGTTGGTGACCTTGTAGGAGAACTGCAGCGGCTGCCCGGCTTTGAGGTCCGAAACGAAGAAGGGGCCGTCGATGCGCGAGCCATTTTCCATGACCTGCTTGCGCTGGACCTTCTTCTTCTCTATCGCCTCGAGATTCTCCTGCACGACTTCCCATGCGCTTGCGCGGTCGGCCGAGTCGGCCCACGCGGCCGGGAAATTCACCTTGCGCTTGCCGGCCGTGACTTCCTTCTCGAATTCCTCGCTGCCCCACTTGGCGCGATAGTCGAACTTGAGCCAGTCCTCCATGCCCCATTTCTCGGCGTTCTCGTTGTGCGGAAAGACGCCGGGATGGGCGATCGGATAGCCGGGGCCGTAAAAGGCATGGTTCGCGTGCTTGCGGGTCGTGTTGACCGTCTGGTTACCGATGCGCGCTGCCGGGCCCGTTGCATACCCATCGGGTTTGCCGGGGGTTTTGCCCATGTGGCAATCCTGGCAGGTGATGCCCTGCTTTCTCGCCGGCGAAGCTCGGTACTGGTCCCAGACGACTTCGAGCTTGATGCCGACGTTGACCGCCACCTGATGGCACGACATGCAGAACTCGGGCTTCGAAATCTGCTCGAATTTGATTGCGCTGTTGTGGATCTTGGTGCCGCGTGCCTCGTTGTTGGTGGCCACGCGGTACTTGGCCGGGTTGTTGACCACTTCGGCAACGCCATCGCCGTCGAAAGGCCCGTATACCGGGTCGTGGATGGTGCCCGGCTCGATGCGGCGCTCGCCGTTGGATTTCGAATATTCCTCGCTTACGCGGTGGCAGCTGATGCAGGTGACGCCTTCGCGCGACACCTGACTGCGCTTCCAGAGCGGCATCGCGCGGTCTTCGCCCTGCGCGGTCCCGACGCTCATGTGGCAACGGACGCAGAACGCGCCGACCGTGGGCGCGAGCTCGTTGATCTTCTGCTCGAACTTGTGAAACATCGGCGAGATCCCGGCATACGCATGGTTCGAACTGCGCCACTCGTCGTAGATCTGCGCATGGCAGGTCTTGCACTTGCCCGCGCTGGGATACTTATCGTCCTCGAGGACTTTTGCGTGCGGGTCAGCGCCCTCCGCCGCGGCGGCGGCGCGCGGTTTCCTTTGCGCTCCGGCCTCGCCTGCGAAAACGCAGATCAGGCACACGGCCATGCACACCTGCAATATCAGGCGCAATAAACGCGCGGGCGAGTGCTCCATTCCGGGCATCGTGGTCATTTTGTTGCTCCCCCCTTCTGCCGGAACCCAAGGTTGAACCGGTGTGGCATGTGATACGAGTGGCATCCCTGGCACGTCGAGTTTACCTGACCCTCGCGATGGCACTCAACACAAGTCTCCTTGCGAATGTCCGAAAAGCCGCTCTCGTAAACCGCTTTCGCCGAAGCTTTGGCGGTGAAGTATTTCGGGTACTTCGATGCCGGGTTCATCGCGTGGCATGTCGTGCATCCCGCATCCGGATCGACCAGCCCGAGATGCTTGGCATGCGTGTAGCGAGTAAGGGGCCGGGGATCGGAACCCGAATAGCCCCAGGCAGTGGCCTGTCCGCCCGTCGCTGTCGTGCGAAGTGCGGAGGAATGGCACTTGCCGCACGCGCCCGGGCCGGTCTGGCTGTCGAGGAAATCATCCATCGCGGCCTTGGCAATCGCACGCTTGCCGGAATCCTTGCTCTGCAGCGCGGTTCTCAGGTTTTCGATCCAGGCCTTCAGGACGGGGTCCGCATGCCCGGTCGCCCGATAGTAAAGCGCAGGATTTCCTTCCGAGCTTTCGCCGGTAGCCCAGCCGGGACCGTCCGGCTTGGCGCCGACAGGCGTCAACGCGCGCCCAGCGGACCACGCGGCTCCCGCTTCGCGCGCGACGTTCGCACCGAGCCCCGCCAGCAACGATTCTTGCGGCTGGGTTTTCGCGCCGTCGGCCGCGCGGGGCATTAATTCGGCAAGCGCTTCGGTGCCGGTGCGCGCCATCGAGGTCCACAGGCCGGCCAGGCGCTTCTTGTTGGCCTCCTCATCCCCGTCCTTTTCCACCCCGAGGAGGACGGAGGCTGCCGGCGTCACCTTCTCCGGCTCGAGCAGGACGAGCTCGCGTTTTGCGATCTGCCCGTCGTGGCAGCCGGCGCAAATCTTGGCGTATGCCATCGGCTTGACTTCACGGGTCGCATTCTCGACCGAGTGGCACACGGTGCACTTCGACTTGGCAACCGCGGCGAATTTCGCATCCCGGTCGGCGCCCTTGGTGCGCTTGGGGTCGGTGAAATAGTCGCGGATGTGCTTGGCGTGGTCGAAAAATATGGTGCCCGGTTTCGAATACGGATAGCCCTTGGGAAAAGCCGGATGGTTGGCGACGAAGTTGTCGAACGTTTTCTGGTGGCAATTGGCGCAGGCGAAATCCGGCACTTGCGCGATTTTCACCGCCGCGCCCTTGTGCTCGGTGTGGCACCCCGCGCATGAAATCTCCCGGGCCCCCTCCTTGCCTGGATGGTCGCGGTTGTGCGCCTTCATTACCGGGCCGGTAAAGTCATGGCAACTCACGCACCCCGGGCTCGGATCGTTCGAGCGGAACGCTGCCAGAAGCCAGGAGCCGGCGTCCTTGGAATGATTCTGGTGGCAGGCCGAGCACCCTTGGTCGCGTGTAAAGCCGGCGTGCACGCTCGTCAGGTTGCCTGCGTCGAGGGCCGCCGAACTCACGAGCATCCCGGCCCGCGGGTCGATGCCGATCAGGAAGACGACGAAGAGTGCGAGCGCGGCGACGACCGAAATGTGCGCGCGCAGGGTCCGGACGCTTTTTCGCGGCGCGCATGGCGCCTCGCAGCGCGCGCAAGTTCCATCCGGGAGAGGGCCTTCGGCGCAGGTTCCGCCGGCGCGCTTGGGCCTGCGGCACTCCCAGCGGTCCCCGATTTTGGCCGGATTGCATTCGGACTGCCCGCCGCACTGCCCGCCGGGGCCGGGCCCCTGCCAGCAGGGCTTTTTCCACAGGCCGCTGCGGCCGCACAGGAGAGGCTGGTTTGGCCTCTCGTAAGTGCTGACCTTGTGGCCGAATCGCCCCCGATCGCTCATCGGGCGTAGATGTTCACTACGAGCAGGTGCCAGCAGCCCAGGAGCACCAGCAGCACCGAGGCCGGGACGTGCAGGAAGAGCCAGAATTTCAGCACGCTCTGCAGCGCATAGTGGGCGTCGAGCCTGTTCTTGCGCAACGCGATTTCCTCGATCCGGGCAAGGTATTCGCGCTCGCCGTCGTTAAGGTAGCGCCTGAGGGCGGTAATGCGGCCGCGAATCCAGCCGACGCTGCGGCCGCTGCCGAGCAGGTGCGCGGCGAGAAACCGTGGCCGCCAGAAAAACCATTCGAGGGATTCTGTGTAGTAACGCCCGAGCGTGTCGGAGCCCAGTTCCTTGACCGCCTTGAGAATCAGCTCCTCGATCTCCTCCCTGAGTGCCGCGACTTCGGCCGGGATGCGCTCGTAGATCACTTCGCCTTCGAGGTCGGCAAGCCGGTGCGGCAGGATCCGCTGAAGGACATATCCCACGAAGCCTGACACTGCCACGGCGTAGAAGACGATCGCAATGACCTGTTCATAGTGTCCGCCGGGCCAAAGCGTGCCGGTATGCTGGAAATAGAGCAGGACGCTCAGGAAGCCGAGGACCACGTGCCCCAGCATCCACTCCCGCACCGTGCCCAAGGGCAGAACAAGCAGCCGTTTGCGCGCCTTGAAGAACGCGAGCGCGAGGATCACTGCGAAGAGCGCATAGCCCGTGATGACCGAGGCCTTGCCCAAGCTGCGCTCGGCATGCCAGGCGAGCCCGGTGACGCCTGCCCAGGAGATGAGCGCCACGAGCCAGAAAATCCCTAGCGTGCGCCAAGTGCGCCAGGCGTCGGGGCGCGCCGCGACGGCCGGATTCCTGCCGGCGGGAATCTGCAGGTTGCTCACGGGATCAGGCCGGGAAGTGCGTTGCGCGCTGCACGAGTGACTGGATGTCCACCCGCTTCAACGCGTCATGCGCGCAGGCGCGCTCGCACGAGGGACCGCTCGGAAGGGAGGCGCAGAGGTCGCACTTGGTCGCCTTCAGGATCGGCTCGCGGGAGGCGGGGTCGAGCAGCTGCTGGCCGTTTTTCTCGCGGATCGGGACCAGCCGGATGTTGTCGTAAGGGCACGAGTTGGCGCAGGTTCCACAGCCGATGCAAGTGGCGTCGTTGATCACCACCACCCCGCCACCGACCGTGCGGTGGATGGCGCCGGTCGGGCACCCGATCATGCACACCGGGTCGACGCACTGCATGCAGGCATTGGCCACCATCCAGTTGCCGAGCGTCTGGCCGTGGCGGATGAACTTGGGATTCCCATCGTGCGTATCGGCGCAGGCGCGTACGCAGTCGTCGCAGCGCGTGCATTTTTCCAGGTCGATGAGCATCGTCTTGGTGCCGTTGATGAAGCGCTGCTCGACTGCCCATTCGAGGAAGGCGTCGTCGGCGATCGGCCTGGCCGCTGCGTCCACCAGCCGGCTCTTACGAGGGGCCAGCCGGGGAAAGACTACTTCGGTCAGGACGGAATACGGGATGCGAAGGACATGCAAATAGCCCAAGGCCGTAAGACTGGATTCGTAGGCGCAGTCTTCGCCGCTTTTCCATGCCTCGGACAACTCGTCCAGGCCGAAGTGATCGCCCTCGCGCAAATAGGTCAATGTCCTCGCGCCGTGGCCCAGCCCGATGGAAACGCGACCGAAGCCGCCGATGACCAGCAGGAGCCCGTCCGGGTAATCGCCCTCTTGGGCAACAAGCGGCTCGGCACCGGGCGTAAGGCGCTCGTCGCGCTTGCCGCTCTTGAATCCGACATTCCACTCGAACGAGCCGTAGGTTTCGAACAGCGTGCGGTCGGCCACTTGCTGCAATGCCTTGGGGTCGAGCCCCCCAAGCAACGGGTGCTCGGCAAGGTGGGTCCGCAGCTGGTTCTCGCGATACCCCTGTTCGATCCGGTCGCGCCAGGTCTCATCGCGGTTCTTGATGTCGCGCAACGCCTGCCAGCGCATCTCTACCAATTCGCAGGCCGTTTCGGCGTAGATCGTCGCTGAGCGCTGTACGCGTCCGAGCGCGGCGACTTCCCCGAACAAGGCGCCGGCCTGGATCGGTTCGGTTTTGAATGGTGCGACCAAGGGGGGCAGTCGCGCGCTGCCGACGCAAGATCCGGCGTTGGCGCCGAACAACGTTGCCAGATCGCTTTGGGCGAGCAGCGAGTCGCGCGCTTCCCCCGATACCCGCATCCGCGCTGTCGCTGATTTGTACTGCGCGGTGTCCCTGACTTCCGGCACCGCGGAGTAGTTCAGCATCGAGCGCAGGACGCTCCATACGCCCCGCTTCTTGTCGGCCGCACGGCCGAGGATATCCCGGGGCAAGCCGGGCGGGATCACGACTCGCGCGGTGCCCGAAAGGACGAGGAAAGCCGAATTGCCGTAGTCACCTTCGCGAACGATGATGTCGCCGGGCTGGTAGAGGCCGATGCGGCAGTCGTTTTGTAGGATTCCGCGTAGCGGAGCCGCTGCCGGAAACCTGCTGGCATCGATCGAGGCAAACTCGGGGCGACCGAGCAGCCTTTCGACCGCGCTGTCCGACATGGCCGGATCGAACGGGGCGTCCCAACGCCGCGGACGCTCCATCAACTGGGCGTCGCTCATGTTCGGCGAAGGAACACGCGGACCAGCGCCGGAGCGGGTCGCCGCCCGTTATTTATAGGTGTTCTTTGCAGGCAACTTGACCTTGGCGGACAGGTCCTTGCCCTTTAGCGCGTCTGCAAGTTTGCGTGCCGTGTCGGCGCTTGGCTTGTCGAGCACCGCCTTGACCTCGGCGAGGTCGGCGACCGATTGCAGCGCCGTGCGCGAATCCTGTTCACGCTTCTTTTGCAAGGCCGCGTACTGTGGCGCGCTCGATTTCGACGCAGCTGTCGTGGCGGACACCAGCTTGGCGGCCTGGCCGACGATGTAAAGGCGGGCCAGCTCGGCGGCACTCATTTCCGCATTCTTGCTGACGTTCGGCGGGTAGAAACGGTGCCTCACCGAGCCCTGCGAATAACGCACCAGCTCGAACTCCGGCTCACCCGGGTGGCCGGCCTCGAGCATCTTGGCGAGGACGTCGCCCTTCAGTTTCGGCTGTGCCAGCCCGTGGCAATCCATGCAATTTGCGGCGATGTCGTAAGTCATGAACGACCAGATCATGCCGGCCTTCGTGGCCGCGGCGATTCGCTTCGCCTTGTTTGCCGCGCTTTCCTTGCTCGCGTCCGCTACGCCATCCCCATAGAAATTGTGGACGTCGCGAAACTCGGAAGAAGCCCCATGGCAGCTTTCGCAGGACGGCCCGGAGGCCACCTGGGGTTTCGCCGTCTCGGATGCCTTGGTCTCGGAGTAGTGGCACATCACGCAGGTGCTGTTCTGCCGCATGCTCGCGCCACCGCCCGCGGCGGCGAGGATCTTGGCTGCCGACTCTTTCTTGTGGATTTCGTTGTATCCCTTGAAATGCTTGGTCTGCTTCCAAACCTCGACTTCGGGCTCATGGCATTCCTGGCATTTCCTGAACCCCTCGGCGAACGGAGCGGCCGAGGCGGGTATCGGCGAGAGTCCGATGAGGAACAGGAAAAAGATCACTGCGGCGCTTAGGCGCATGGCGAACCCCGATTGAATGAGCTTTTATAGGGCGAACAATTTGCAAATTGAAATTGTTAATTCGTCCCCCCGAATCGTCAATAGTACATTCGGAAGCGCGCCGCGTATGTTTCCCGTGAGCGCCCGTGACGTAAAATGCGCCTCCGATCGGGCAAAGGCAGCCGAAACACCGCATGAAACCCCGGCATAAAAGAATGGCGTTCATCTGCGCGGGCCTCGCCGTGCTTGGGATCGCGGCTGCGCTGGTGTTGAACGCTTTCCAATCCAACCTGGTGTTCTTTTTCAGTCCCAGCCAGGTCGTGGCCAAGGAGGCGCCCGCCGAAAGGGCTTTCCGGATCGGCGGAATGGTGGAAAAAGGCAGCCTTAGACGGCAAGGCGATGGGTTGACGGTCAATTTCAACGTCACCGACACCGCCAAGACGATCCCGGTGGTGTTTACCGGCATCCTTCCCGACCTGTTCAAGGAAGGCAAAGGCGTCGTCGCCCAGGGCAAGCTCGGACCGGATGGCGTGTTCCATGCGAGCGATGTGCTCGCAAAACATGACGAGAACTACATGCCGCCCGAAGCCGGCCACGCAATAGAGCAGGCGCAAAAAGCGCAAAAAAGCGTTTCGACCAAGCCGAAATAGGTCCTCCCCTGATACCCGAGATCGGACAGTTTTCGCTCATCCTCGCGCTGATCCTCGCGTTAGTGCAGGGCGTGCTGCCTATCGTGGGCGCGGCGCGCGGCGATTCGGCATGGATGTCCGTTGCGCGTCCGGCGGCGCGGGGCCAGTTCGCCTTCGTCGCGATCGCCTTCGTGTGCCTGGCTTGGTCGTTCGCGGCCAACGATTTTTCGGTGCTCAACGTCGCGACGAATTCGAACTCCCAATTGCCGC
This sequence comes from Pseudomonadota bacterium, assembly GCA_031376265.1. Classification (GTDB taxonomy): domain Bacteria; phylum Pseudomonadota; class Gammaproteobacteria; order Burkholderiales; family SG8-39; genus SZAS-79. The sequence continues at coordinate 11,000 of JANMDK010000345.1, read as the reverse complement.
TCCATTACCGCATCGCCGCCACATGGGGTTCGCATGAAGGATCGATCCTGCTTTGGATATTGATGCTGGGTATCTGGACGGCCGCAGTTTCGGTGTTCAGCCGCCACCTGCCGGAGGAAATGGTTGCGCGGGTGCTCGGGGTCATGGGCCTCGTGAGCGCCGGGTTCCTGCTGTTCACTTTGCTTACGTCGAACCCGTTCATGCGCTTGTTGCCGGCCGCCGAGGATGGGCGCGACCTCAACCCGCTGTTGCAGGATCCGGGCATGGTGATCCATCCGCCGGTGCTGTACATGGGGTACGTCGGCTTTTCGGTGGCCTTTGCCTTCGCAATTGCCGCGCTGCTCGGGGGCAAGCTCGACGCGACCTGGGCACGGTGGTCACGGCCCTGGACCATCCTCGCATGGTGCTTCCTGACCTGCGGCATCGCATTGGGCAGCGGCTGGGCGTATTACGAACTCGGCTGGGGCGGGTGGTGGTTCTGGGATCCGGTCGAGAACGCGTCGTTCATGCCCTGGCTGGTCGGCACGGCGTTGCTCCACTCGCTTGCGGTCACCGAAAAGCGCGGCGGCTTTCGCAGCTGGACGGTGCTCCTCGCCATTAGCGCATTCAGCCTGAGTCTGCTGGGGACGTTTCTCGTCCGCTCGGGCGTGCTGACTTCGGTGCATGCGTTTGCGACCGATCCCAAGCGCGGCGTCTTCATCCTGGCTTTCCTGGTGGTGGTGATCGGCGGCTCGCTCGCGCTGTTTGCCTGGCGCGCGCCGAAGGTGGGTCTGGGTGGATCGTTCGAGCCCGTTTCACGCGAATCGCTGCTGCTTACGAACAATGTCTTTCTCGTCGTGGCGGCGGGGTCGGTGTTGCTCGGCACGCTGTATCCGCTGTTCCTGGACGCGCTGAACCTGGGCAAGATTTCGGTCGGGCCGCCCTATTTCGAGACCGTGTTCGTCCCGCTGCTGACGCCCGCGCTGTTCCTGATGGGGGTGGGGCCGCTCGCGCGGTGGAAGGAAGCCCGATTGGCCGACCTCGCCTTGCGCCTGCGTTGGGCGCTGGCAGTGAGCATAGTGAGCGCAGTGCTCGTGCCGCTGGCCGCCGCGGACTGGAATCCGTCGCAATGGAAGCCGATGGTGAGTTTCGGTCTCGGACTGGCGTTCTGGATCATCGGCGCCGGGCTCGTGAACCTGCGCGCGCGCCTCTCGACCGTTCCCGGCGCCACTTGGGCAAAGTTCGCGTCGCAGCCGAGCGGCTACTACGGGATGTTGCTTGCGCACTTCGGCGTGGCGGTTTTCATCATCGGCGTCACGATCGTGAAGGGTTATGAAGTCGAGCGCGACTTGCGCATGGCAATTGGCGATACGGTTACCGTGGCCGGGTACACGTTCCGCTTCGAGGGCGCGAAGAGCATGAAGGGCCCCAACTACCGCGCGGCGGTCGGCACCGTTCGCGTGATGCGCGGCGAGCGGGAGGTGTCCGTGCTCAAGCCCGAGAAGCGCGTCTACAACGTGACCAACATGCCGATGACCGAAGCGGACATCGATACCGGCTTGTTCGGAGACTTGTACGTTTCCCTTGGCGAGCCTGTGGAAGATGGCGCCTGGAGCGTGCGGATCTATTACAAGCCCTTCATCACCTGGATCTGGGGCGGTTGCGCAATCATGGCGCTCGGCGGATTGCTGGCGCTCGCGGATCGCCGGTACCGCCTGCTTGCGCGGCGCGAAGAGCGCGCAAAGCTTGCGATTACCGGGACGCGCGTGGAAGGAAAGCCGCCGCAAGCGGCGCTGGGCGCATGATTCGCTTCCTCCTGCCCTTGGGCCTGTTCGTGGTGGTGGCCGCGTTTCTCGCGGTCGGTTTGACGCTCAACCCGCGAGAGGTGCCGTCCCCGCTGGTGGACAAGCCGGTGCCGCCCTTCACGCTCGCGCAGCTGCACCAACCGGAGCAGCAGTTTTCGCAGAAGGACATGCTGGGCCAGGTTTGGCTGCTGAACGTGTGGGCCTCGTGGTGCGTGTCGTGCCGCGACGAGCACCCGGTGCTGATCGAGCTCGCGCGACATCGCGTCGTGCCGGTGGTTGGGCTGAACTACAAGGACAAGGCGCCTGAAGCAAAGGCCTGGCTCAAGCAGTTTGGCGACCCCTATGTCCTCAGCGTCAGCGATATGGAAGGACGGGTCGGCATCGACTATGGCGTGTATGGCGTGCCCGAGACCTTCGTGATCGATCGCGCTGGTGTCATTCGCTACAAGCAGATCGGGCCGGTCACCAAGGAAGCTCTGGAAGGCAAGATCCTGCCCTTGGTGCGGCAGTTGCAGAAATCATGAAAGGGGTGGCGGCGCTCCTGATCGCCGGGGCAGCGACTCTCTTTCCGGCGACTGCAAATGCAAAAGATGCCGTGCCGACCGAACTCGACCGTGTGCAGCAGAAGCGGGCCGTGGAGCTCTCGGAGCACCTGCGCTGCCTCGTGTGCCAGAACCAGACCATCGCCGATTCGAATGCGGAACTGGCGCAGGACCTTCGCCGCCAGGTGCGCGAGCAGATTGCGCAGGGCCGCAGCGACACGGAGATCGTCGCATTCATGGTGCAGCGCTATGGCGATTTCGTGCTGTACAAGCCGCCAATGAAGGCATCGACCGTGCTGCTGTGGTTCGGCCCGGGGGCGTTGCTTCTGCTCGGCGCCGGGGCGCTGGCTCACAACCTGCGCGCAAGGCGAAAAGCGGCAGCGACGATCGCGCTTTCGCCCGAACAGCATGCGCGAGCGGTCGCTTTGCTTGACGGCAAAGCCGGCAAAGCCGGCAAGGACGCGGCGTGACCGGATTCGCCGCAATCGCGATTTTCATGACGCTGGCTGCGCTCACCTGCGTGGCCTTGCCTCTCGCCCGGCGAAAGCGCACCCATGAACCGGTAACGACCGAAACAAATCTCGCGATCCTGCGCGATGAGCTCGGCGCGCTCGACGAAGACCTCGCCCGCGGCGCGATTTCGACAGCGCAGTTCGAGGTGGCCCGTTCCGAACTGGAAAGGCGAGTGCTGGAGGAAGGGGTGGCCGAAACCCCGTCAGGCAAACAGGAGGCGCGGCAATCGAGCCGGAAAGCGGCGCTCGCGCTTGCGCTTCTGATCCCTGTTGCCGCGATAGCGATGTATGCAGCAATCGGCAACGTCGATGGGATGCGCAAGGAGGCCATTTCCGCAGAAAACGTCTCGGCGGCGGATGTCGAAGGCATGGTCGCCAAGCTGGCGGACCGATTGCAAAAGAATCCCGAAGATGCTCGCGGCTGGATGATGCTCGGTCGCTCCTACTACGTGCTGCAGCGAATGGACGAGTCAATCGCCGCCTATGCGAAGGCCGCGGAGAAGATCACCGATGACGCGGACTTGTACGCGGACTATGCGGACGTATTGGCCATGAGCCGCGGCAGGAGTCTCGAAGGCAAGCCCATCGAGTTGGTGAGGCGCGCACTCGCAATCAACCCCGACCACCCCAAGGCGCTCGCGATGGCCGGCACCGAGGCATTCCAGCGCAACGACTACCCCGCGGCGAAGAAATACTGGGAGAGGCTGTTGCCGATGCTTCCGCCCGACTCCGACATGGCGAAGTCCATTGCCGGCGGGATCGCGGAGGCGCGCGAGCTGGGCGCGGCGAAGTCAGCGCCAGCGAAGGTTGTAAAAGCGGCAGGAGGTCAAGGAATCAGCGGCCGGGCGGTCCTCGGCCAATCCCTTGCCGGAAAAGCAGCTCCAGAGGAGACGCTTTTCATCGTGGCGCGTGCGGTGAACGGTCCACGCATGCCGCTGGCGGTGCTTAGAAAGCGCGTTGCGGACCTGCCGCTGGAATTCACGCTCGACGACAGCATGGCCATGAGCCCGGAATTGAAACTATCGGACGCGGCCGAAATCGTAGTGACCGCCAGGATCTCGCGCAGTGGCAATGCCATTCCCCAGTCGGGCGACCTGCAGGGCACGAGCGCGCCGGTAAAGGCCGGCACTCGCGGCTTGAAGATCGTAATCGACTCGGCGCTGCCCTAGCCCCCGGGACGCCGCCGGCGTGCGGCGCGATGCCGGACAACGAGAACGACTATCTCGAGTGCGACGACGATCGCGGTGACGGCGTACGAGCCCCACACGTAAAGGCCGTAGCCGCCCATGGCGAAAAATTCGCCGATGCCGGCCCACTTCATGGGGAGGCCTCACGCATCTGCCGCGCCCAGTCGGCGCTGGATTCGCGCTCCAGGATGATCGAGCGGACGCGCATGAGCGAAGCTGCGATGCAGTACATCCACGCAGCCAGCGCGAAGACCAGCATGCCCGTGAGCATCGTTGCCGCCATGCTCGGGCTCTTGGTGAGGCTGACCGAGGCGCCCTGGTGAAGCGTGTTCCACCACTGAACCGAAAAATAGATGATCGGGATATTGACCACGCCCACCAGCGCGAGCACGGCCCCCGCCTTGTCGGCACGGCGCGAATCGTCGATCGAGGCTTGCAGCGAAATGAAGCCGAGATAGAGAAAGAGCAGGATCAGTTCCGATGTCAGGCGCGCATCCCAAACCCACCAGGTGCCCCAGGTCGGCTTGCCCCACAAGGCACCGGTCCACAATGCGATGAACGTCATCAGTGCGCCAGTCGGCGCAATCGCCGACGCCATCATCGAAGACAGGCGCGTGTTGAAGGCCAGGCCAAACCCGGCCCAAAACGCCATCACCAGATAGAGGAACATCGACATCCACGCCGTGGCGACGTGGATGTAGATGATCCGGTAGGACTCGCCCTGCTGCGCATCGGTAGGCGCGACAAAGAAACCGATGTACAGGCCCGCGACGGTGAGCACTGCGGCCGCGGCGAGGAACCATGGCACGAGCCTCCCGGCGACCGGATAGAACGCCGCAGGCGATGAATACTTGAACCAGTTGACGCTCATCGTTGATTGCCGGACTTGTTATTCGAGCGCGATTCTAACGGCGATGGCGGCGACCCACGGCCCGAAGAACGCGCCGGGAAGCAGCAGCGCACCGAGCAGCGAAAGATGCGGTCCTGCACCCAGACCCGAGGCCACGGCTTCTACCGCGCCGGCGCCGAAAATCAACACGGGCACGCATAACGGCAGGACGAGCAGCGAAACCAGCGCTCCGCCGCCGCGCAGCCCCAGCGTCAATGCTGCTCCCACTGCGCCCAGCAGGCTAAGAAGTGGCGTACCCAGCGCCAGTCCGGCAACGAGGACGCTCACGGAGGCAGCGTCCAGGCCGAATTGCAGGCCGAGCAACGGCGCGACAAGCACCAGCGGAAATCCGGCGACGAGCCAATGGGCCGCAATCTTGCCCGCAATCAGCAACGGGAGCGGCGCGGGCGAGAGCGCCAATTGCTCCAGCGTCCCGTCAGCATAGTCGGCGGCGAAAAGACGACTTAACGAAAGCATCGAGGCCAGCAGGGCCGCGACCCAGAAGATGCCGGGTGCGATGGCTCGAAGGAGCGCCGGCTCCGGGCCTACGCCGAGCGGGAACAGGCTGACCACCAGCACGAAGAAAAGCAACGGGTTCGCGGCGTCGGCCTTGCTTCGCATCACGATAAGGAGGTCGCGCGCGGCCACGCTTCGAAGCGTCGCTGCGAGTCCGGTGCCGCCCGTCATGCCTGAAGCTCGATTCTCTGCGAACTCGACGCGGAAAGCGGGATTTCCTGGTGCGTTGTCAGGATCGCCAGGCCGCCGTCGGCCAAATGCTCCTCGATCAGCTTGCGGACAATCCCGACGCCGGCGGCATCCAGGGCAACGAAGGGCTCATCCAGCACCCAAAGCGGGCGCGACCGGCTCAACCGCAATCGCGCGAGCGCTGCCCTTCGCTTTTGTCCCTGGGAAAGAATCCTGCACTGGATTCGGCTCAGGGAATCGATCGAAAACTCATTCAGCGCGCCGGCCGTCGCGCTTTCATCGGCCTCCAATCCGGCCAGTTTTGCGGCAAAACGCAGGTTTTCGATGACGCTCAGCTCGTCTTTTACCCCGTTCGAGTGGCCGACATAGGCCAGGGCCCGGTGGTAGTCCTCGCCGAGGTCATCGATCGCTTCGCCATTCCAGTCGAGGCTGCCGTTTACCGGATTGAGTAGTCCGCACACGGTCCGCAGGAGCGTGGTCTTGCCGCTCCCGTTCGCTCCGGCGACGCGCAGCAAGCCGCCATTCGAGAGCTCGAACTGGACGCCTTCGAAGAGGTTGCGGTCGCCTCGCGCGCAGGCCAGATCTCGCGCGCGCAGCGTGCAGTGGAAGTGACGCCCTGTCACGAATGCTTCATCGGAAATCTAAGTCCCAAATCGGGTGGTCGCGCACTCTACAGGAAATGGTTTTCGGGCCTTTTGTGTCGGTTCACGCCGGTGGGCTAACGGAGGCCATTTTTCGATGTGTTGCTAAAACGCAACAACAGACGAATGCGCGCTGCTACCGTCGACGGGGAGGCTTGTTTGGCACCTGCTTTGCAGATACTCTGAGCCCGGTGTGGGAAACTTCGTAGAAATTATTAAGAAGAAATCCTAACGTTCAGAAAATAAATAATATTCAGGTAAATAGTTCTTTGGGCGGAGTGACCGCACGGATAGGCTGAAGCCTAGTCGGGCAGCGGTCCGTTTTTCGGAATGCAAAAAGGTGCGATGTTAAAATTCGCATTCGGTCAGGGGGCGCACTGATGTGCGGTAAAAAGCAGTCATTCGCGGGAGGGCGTGCGGGCATGCTGTCGCTCTGCCATTGGGGGGCTATCGCAGTCACAGCCCTCGTCTTCGCACAATCCTCGTTCGCTCAATCGGTCGCCCAGCTTCGGCCCGACGCCGGTCAAATCCTCGAGCAGCAGCGCGATCGAGTGCCGGCGCCCGCGCGGCCGGAGCAGGAAGTCCTCCCGCGTGAAGAGCAGCCCCGCCCTGCATTGCGCGGCTCCACCTCGCTGAAAGTCACGGTCAAGAAGTTTGTCATTTCCGGCAATCGTATTTATACCGATGACGAACTGCAGCCCTCCCTCAAGACTTCGCTCGGCAAGGAACTCGACTTCGACGGCCTGAACGAGGCCGCAAACAGCCTCCGCGCTTTCTATCGCGCGAACGGCTACTTCCTCGCGCAGGCCTATCTTCCGGCCCAGCAAATCAAGGACGGCGTCGTCGAAATCGCCGTGCTCGAAGGCCGGCTCGGCACGGTGGAGCTCAAGCCGGACCCCAATTCGAGGCTGCGGCCTGAATTCGCCCGCGGGGTTCTCGACCAGAACCTCAAGGAAGGCGACGCGATCACCGAAGTCGGCCTGGAGCGACCCCTTCTCCTGCTGAGCGACCTGCCCAACGTCGTCGTCAGCTCGGAGATCGGCCCGAGCACGAAAGCCATCGGCGCCGCGGACCTGCGCGTCAACATTAAAGACAGCGGCAACATCATTTCGGGCTACGTCGACTATGACAACGCCGGAAACCGGTTTACGGGTGAAAACCGGTTTGGCGTGAACCTGAACGCCAATAATCTGAGCGGATACGGCGACCAGCTGTCGGTGCGTGCGACTGCGACGAACGAGCGCATGACTTTCGTCCGGGCCGCGATCTCCGCGCCTGCCGGTTACAGCGGCGCGCGAGTGGGCATCAGCTTCGCGCAGTTCTCCTACAGCCTCGAGCGCGACTTTGCCGCGATCGAAGCGCACGGCAACGGCACTGTCACGACCCTGTACGGCCTCTACCCGTTCATCCGGACGCGTAACGCAAACCTGATCGGGCAGATCTCGTACGAAAGCAAGCTGCTGAAGGACCGCATCGACACGACGAACACGATCGAAGATCGCAAGATCGAGACGATCAAGCTTGGTCTCGTTGGCGACGCTCGGGACAGGATTTTCGGCGGCGCGCTGAACTCGTTTTCGCTGACGTATACTGAGGGTGTCCTGTCACTGAATCCGGTGGCAGTAGCGACAGCAGACTTGGGTGTCACAGGCTTGAGAACCCAAGGCCAGTTCGCGAAGCTCAACTTCGACGTTCGCCGGCTGCAGCTGCTTAGCGAAAACATCAACCTGCTGCTATCTATAAATGGCCAGTTCTCCAACAAGAACCTCGCCTCTGCAGAGAAAATGTCGCTGGGCGGGGCGAGTGGAGTCCGGGCCTATCCGACGGGACAGGGGATCGGCGACCAGGGCTTTATCTTCACCACCGAGCTTCGCTACAACGTTCCCAAGTTCCAGATCCTCTCGGGCGACCTCACGTTCTTCGGTTTCTACGACGCCGGCCGCGTGCAGGTGAACATGACTCCGCTGACGACCAGCACGACCGCGAATTTTGTCGGCCTATCGGCGTTTGGCGCCGGAGTCTCGATCGGCAAGGACAACGACTTCCTGATCAAATCCACCTTGGCGTGGCGGGGTGAGAACGACACGCCCGACGCGGACACCGTACGCCGCGAACCCCGGATCTGGGTCCAGGCGATCAAGTGGTTCTAGGCCAAGCAAGCCTAAGTCGTTGGTCAGCGTGACAAAAGTCTACGGACAGTGTGATAAAAGTCGCGCATTTTCGAATGTTTCCTAAGAGATACTGAGTCCCGGCGTGTCTTCATGATGCGCCGCTAAGCTGTATTTGGGAGCGCAATCATGAGTAAAAACAGCCTCTTGGCTTTTACACACTCAGCATCCCTGCGTGCCGCGCGAAGACGGCGCCGAGCCCAAACCTTTTACGCGTCCGTCCTCACCCTTTCGGTGCAGGCCGCATTCGCCCCTGCCTACGGTCAGTTGCTCCCCACGGGCGGCCAGGTCGCTGCGGGTGCTGCGGCCATCTCGAAGCCCAGCGCTTCATCGCTTCGCGTCGATCAGTCCACCTCGAACGCGATCCTCAACTGGCAAACGTTCTCGATCGGCGCCGGAAATTCCGTCGTCTTCCAGCAGCCCAGCGCAAGCTCAGTTGCGCTGAACCGCGTCCTCGGCAGCAACGCCTCCGAGATCTTCGGCTCCCTCACCGCGAACGGGCAGATCTTCCTCGTGAACCCCAACGGGGTCCTGTTCGGCCGCGGCTCGCAGATCGACGTTGGCGGCATTGCAGCTTCTACGCTCGGTATCAGGGACAGCGATTTCATGTCGGGCCGCTACATATTCACCAAAGGCGGCAGTGCTGGAACGGTCGTGAACGAAGGCACGATCACTACGCTTTCGGGTTACGCAGCCCTCATCGGCCCGCAGGTCAGCAACACTGGCCTGATCAACGCCCGCATGGGCACCGCAGCTCTTGCAGCTGGCGACAAGGTCACGCTGGACATGGTCGGCGACGGCCTAATCAACGTGCGCGTCGACCAAGCGGCGGTGAACGCGTCCGCAGTCAACAAAGGAACCATCACCGCCGACGGCGGCAGCGTAATCCTTACTGCACACTCTGCAAACGCTCTGCTCGACACCGTCGTCAACAACGAGGGCGTAATCCGTGCAAACGCGCTGGTTGAGCGCGGCGGCACGATTTACCTGGACGGCGGATCGACGGGCGTGACGAGCGTGTCTGGGACGCTCGAGGCGTCAGGACTTGGGGCCGGACAGAAAGGCGGGGAGATTCGGGTACTGGGTGACAAGGTTGGGTTGTTCGGCAACTCGTCGATCAACGCGTCGGGGGATGCGGGTGGTGGGACGGTGTTGGTGGGGGGGAACTTCCACGGCGCAGGGCCCGAAGCGAATGCTTCGAAGACTTACGTTGGGTATGGTGCATCGATAGCGGCCGATGCAATTACTTCTGGCAATGGCGGGAACGTCGCCGTCTGGTCGGACAAGTCCACGCAGTTCCTGGGGTCGATATCCGCACGCGGAGGCGCTAATTCCGGCGACGGAGGTTTTGTCGAGACTTCCGGAAAGCAATATCTGGGATATGCCGGATCCGTGAATACGCTGGCGCCGGCAGGTAAGGCCGGAACGTTGCTGCTGGATCCGTCAGACATAACTATTAGTGCTGCGGCCAGCTCAGGGACCATGTCTGGCACGACCCCGTTTCAGGACACAACGACTGCGACGTCAAATCTTGATGTGGCTGTTCTGACAGGCGCGGGTGGACTTGGCGGCGGTAGCGTTGTTGTGGACGCATCGGCTGGTGCGGCTGGTGGCACCGGGAGCATTACGGTAGCAACGCCCGTTACCTGGGCTAACGCAAATTCACTCACGCTGAAGGCAACGACAGGCATTACGGTCAATACCTCCAGTGCAATCACGAATACGGGTACGGGCTCGCTGATCTTCAATGCTGGGGGAGCAATTGCATTGGACAGTCCGATTTCGCTGGCGGGCGGTAGCTTCACTGTGGCAGGTACGGCCGGCGGAGCAACACGGGCTGCTTCATTCACCAGCGGTGCCGCCGGAACGATTTCGACTATCGGCGGGGCTGGGTTGGCGGGCGGTGCGGTGAACATAGCCACCACGGGTGCAATCAGCGTGGCCGCGATCAACACCTCTGGCGGCGCTGGGACGACGACCGGTGGTGGCGCAGGTGGTCTTGTCAACTTGAACGCAAGCGATGGTGCGATCACGGTCGACACGGTCACGACTTCGGGTGGGGCGGCGGCCGATGGTCAGGCCACGCCGCTTCTCGGGGGCGACGCAGGCGCAATTACGCTGACGGTGTCATCGCCAGGTGCGGCACGACTGATTAGCGCCGGGGGGGCAATCACAGCCAAGGGCGGCAAAGGTGGTGCGACGGCAACCGGCGCTGCGGGTGGCGCAGGAGGGAGCGGGGGTGTCGTCATCCTCACTACCACGTCCGATGGCGGAGTGAGCGCGGTCAATATCGACACCACGGGAGGTGCCGGAGGGGCAGGTGATCCCACTGGCGCAGTGACAGATAACGGTGGCCTTGGCGGCAATGCCGGATCGATTTCGCTTAGCTCGTTTGGTGCTACGAACAACACTGTGGTGAGCGGGAGTCTTGCTGCAGTTGGGGGTGCGGGCGGAAATGCAAGCACCTTGGGTACGCGCGGAACCGGCGGTAACGGCAACACCATTGCCGTTTCCTCCGCGGCTGGCTCAGCGACTTTGGCTGCCGTTTCTTCGGGTGGTGGGGCGGCGCGGG
>JANMDK010000230.1:0-5078 GCA_031376265.1 Pseudomonadota bacterium | reverse complement strand
GCTGTCTGACCAACCTGCTGGAAAACGCCGTCAAGTACGGCACGCGTGCGGCTGTTGCCATCGACGACAGCGACGAACGCCTGTCGATCGTAATCCGCGACGAGGGACCGGGCATTCCGGAAACCGAACTCGAACGCGTTTTCGAACCCTTTCAGCGGCTGGAAGGGTCGCGCAATCGCGAAACCGGCGGCACTGGATTGGGCTTGACCATCGCGCGCGGCATTGCGGAAGCCCACGGCGGCAGCCTGACCCTGCACAACCGCCCCGAAGGCGGGTTGGCGGCGCGGCTGACTCTGCCTCGACGCCAGGATTCCATGGCCTAAGTTGGATAGCGTACAGATGACCTGATTCGATCCTCGCAATACTCGACTTCCAATATGGAATCCGGGATCGCGATGGACTTGCTTGCGCTGGCTCGGGGTCCCCTGCTTTGGTTATCGCTCGCGATCTTTTTCGCGGGAATCGCGTGGCGCCTGTACGGAATTTTCCGATTCGGATCGAAGCCGGTGTTGTCGTCGCCACGAAGGACGGCGCTCGCCTCGGCTGGCTTTAGCACCGTGTTCTCCCGGATGCTGCCCCGGCGCGGTTTCCATCCGAGCGCGACGCTAGTGACGATCAATCCGTACGTCTATCACGTCGGCCTGGCGATCGTTGTGTTCGGATATCTGCCGCATATCGACTTCGTGAAGCGGCTGACCGGCGCAAGCTGGCCCGCGCTGCCCGACTGGGTTGTGATCCTCGCCGCAGGCGCGACCATCGTCTCGCTTGCAATGGCGCTGCTTTTCCGGCTGACCGACCCGGTACTGAAGCTCATATCGCGCGCAGACGACTACATCACGTGGGTTGTCACGATGCTTCCGCTGCTGACGGGCATGGCGCTGATCGCCGGGCCTTCGTCGTCGGTCCATGCGCGCGAGACGGTCCTTTACCCCGGTCCGCTCGCGATTCACCTGCTGTCGCTCGAGCTGCTGCTCGTCTGGTTCCCTTTCGGAAAACTCATGCACGCGATTCTGTTCATCCCCGGCCGCGCCCAGCTCGGAATGTTCAGCGCGCGCAGGGGAGCCCGTTCATGATCGACTACAACGTCTTTCGCGAGTTCGGCACGGCGATCTCGCACCTGGGGGAAATGGCGCAAAAGACGGACATTCCGGACGCAGAGCGGGTTCGCCTGGCCAAAACGGTGATGCTCTCCAAGATCGACCGGCAGATGGCGGTGGACCTGGAATCCTGCGTGAAATGCGGCTACTGCTCCGAGGCCTGCCATTTCTTCGTCCAGACGAACGAGGCCAAATACGTGCCGACGCGCAAGCTCGACCTGCTGCGGCGGGTCTATGGCCGCGAGGTCTCGCCGCTGCGCTTCGTGCGCCGGATCTTCGAGTCCGAGATCACCGCGGACGAACTGCGCCAGTGGCAGGAACTGGTTTACGACTCCTGCACTGAATGCGGGCGCTGCAGCATGGCGTGCCCGATGGGCATCAACATTGCGCGCGGCGTGAACGTCATGCGCGAGTCGCTCGCCGCCGCGGGGCTGGCCCCGGATGAGCTCACCGCGGTCGCGCAGGAGCAGCAGCAACGCGGCACTGTGTTCGGCGTGGGGCCGAAGGAGCTGGAGGCGGCCATTGCGAAACTACGCGAGTCCGGGCTCACCGTCCCTCTCGACGAACCCAGGGCCGAAGTGCTCGTCCTCACCACGGTGATCGACATCCTGCTCTTCCAGGACGCGCTCCTCGCTACGGTGAAAATCATGGATCACCTTGGCCTGAACTGGACTTTCCGGACCGGCGGATTCGAGGCGGCGAACTTCGGCCTGCTCTCGGGCGTCGAGGACCTGCAGCGCCAGGCCTCTCGCAAGATCATCGACGAGGCCATCGCCATCGGGGCGAAGACGGTAATCGTCCCCGAATGCGGGCACGCCTACCCCGCGCTGCGCTGGGAAGGCGCTGCCATGCTGGGCAAGCCGCTGCCGTTCGAGGTCCTGGCAATCTCCGAATTCGTCGGCCGCGAGATCAAGGCCGGACGCCTGAAAGTGAAGGATATCGGCACACGCAAGCTCACCTACCACGATGCCTGCAAGCTGGGCCGGCATGGCGGCGTGCTCGAGGAGCCTCGCGCTGCGTTGCGTGCGCTGGGCGTCGAAATACGCGAATCCGATCCGAACGCAGAGATGAACTGGTGCTGCGGCGGCGGGGCCGGCGTTTTCCTGATCAACCGCGCGGCTGGCTTGCGGCAGAAGGCCTTCGAACTTAAACAGGCGCAAATCGACGCCACGAACGCCGAGGCGGTGGTCATGTCTTGCGGCAGTTGCCGGCTGAACTTCATGAACGGCCAGGTGAACACGGGCTGGCCGGTAAAGATCGAGAGCCTCGTGGAACTGGTGGGGAACAATCTCCGGAACTGAAATTTCTGCCCGCAATCACCAACTCCGAGCGCCGCTATGTTGGATACCGAACGGACGGTGAGAACCATTTAACCGAACTTGACGAGTATGTTGCCCTCAACACGAAGCGCCGGCGGGAAAGAGGCCATAAGGCCACGCGGCCTGCGCAGATTGGCGCGCACGGGATTGATCGCGGCCTGGGTGGTGTTCTGGCTCAATTCGGCGTTGTTTACGTGCTGTGAAGTCACCGCCGCGGTTTTGGGCGGGCACTCCGACGGCGCAGTGCAATCACCCTCTTCCGCATCGCCGGCGCATCACGCCGACTCGACGCATTCCGAACCGCCGGACCATGGTCCCGAAGCGCCTTGCGCCGACACGTTGAACGCGAATCCGACACTAGCCGGGGAGAATGGAGTGCGGACGCCAGAACGTTCATCCCTGGAGTGGTTCGCAATCGTTGCGCCCGTCGACCCGCGATTCGCATCGGTACATCGCGCTGCAAACTTCGCGCTCGCCCGAGCGTCGCCCCCGCCTTCTCAGCGCCCTCACCTGCGCACTCAGCGCCTGCTGATTTAAACCTGTTTCAAGATGGTTCTGTTGACCGTTGCGCCGTTGCGTCGGTCGACGGTCAGACTATTGGCCAACCTTTGTCTTGTAACTCGCCGCAAGTCTTGGCTGCACTCAGCCGAGAACTCATCCAAACCCCGAAGGAAAGTCCCTCATGAAAACCTCAATAATAATTTCCGCAATCGTTGCTTCTGCCTTGTCGGCACCCATCGCATCGGCACAAGACAAGCACGCGCACGACAAGTCGAACGCCAAACCCGCGGCGGGCATGGGCACGGACAAGCCCATGGGCGAGATGCAGGAAAGGATGAAAGCGATGCAGGCGCAGATGGAAACCATCCGCATCGTGAAGGATCCGGCGGTGCGCCAGCGGCTCATGCAGGAGCACATGCAGGCGATGCAGGAGAACATGAAGAGCATGCGTGGCATGGGCGGCCCGATGATGAAGGGCGGAGGCGATCACGCCGGCATGAAGATGGACGGCAAGAAAGATGGCATGAAGGGCGGCGACATGATGCAGCACCACGCGATGATGGAAAAGCGCATGGACATGATGCAGATGATGATGGAGCAGATGATGCAGCGCGATCAGATGATGCAGCCCATGCCGGCGAAATAGCCGCAAACCCCGATCCGGGAAAGTGATCTCATAAAAGGCGAAGAAAATGATGCAAGGTGAATGGATGGGAAGCTGGGGCACCGGTTTCATGGGGGGCGGCGGGCTTTGGATGGTGCTCGTCGTGGTTCTGGTCGTGGTCGGAATCATCGCCGTCTTCCGGAAAAAGTAACGGCCATGGTGCGCGCACCTGTGCCCCCCCAACTGAAAGGAGCCGACTCATGTATGGGTTTAGTACCAAGCTAAATCTGCCGTTCGACGCCGCAGTCGCGAAAGTCACCGAGGCCCTGAAAAAAGAGGGCTTCGGCGTACTGACCGATATCGATGTCAAGGCGACGCTGAAGGCCAAGCTCGGCATCGAACACCGGCCCTATCGCATCCTCGGCGCATGCAATCCCCCGCTCGCCCACCGCGCGATCGAAGCCGATCCCGACATTGGTCTGTTGCTGCCGTGCAACGTCGTCGTGCGCGAAGAAACCGACGGATCCGTAACGGTGGCCTTTATGGATACCGAGGTCGTTCTGAAGCTCGTGGACAAACCGGAAGTGCACGCCTTGGGCAAGGAAGTGAAGACACTGTTGCAGCGGGTGTGCGCGAGCCTGAATGGGTGAAGTCCCAAGCGGGCCATGAGCGGAAAGGGGCCGTTCATCGAAGCTTCGTGCGTGCTCGCGGTCAATGCGGGCTCGTCGAGCATCAGGTTTGCGTTGTACGACATCGCCACGCCGCTGCTGCGCCGCGTGCGCGGAAAGATCGATCGCATCGGGCTCACCGGCACGAAGCTCGCAGTCGATGACGCGAACGGTACGCGCACCGAGAATCGCGCAATCGACGCACCCAGGCACGCAGGCGCCGCGAGCGCGTTGATCGCATGGCTCGAACAGGCGCGCCTCCTGCCTGCGATCGCGGCGGTCGGGCATCGCGTGGTGCACGGCATGAAGCATTCCGAACCGGAGCGCGTTACGCGGAAGCTGCTTTCCGAATTGCGCCGGATCACGCCGTATGCCCCCGATCACCTGCCGCACGAAATTGCGTTGATCGAGTCGTTCTCTCGCCTGCGCCCGAAGCCGCCCCAAGTGGCGTGTTTCGACACCGCATTTCATCGCGCGATGCCGCGAGTTGCCAGGTTACTGCCGATCCCACGGCGCTACACGGCAAAGGGCGTCGAGCGCTACGGCTTCCATGGCCTGTCCTACGCCTATTTGATGGAGGAGCTCGGCCGCCTCGATCCGGCGGCGGAAAAGCGACGTGTAATCCTCGCGCATCTGGGCAATGGCGCCAGCCTGGCCGCCGTGCATCGCGGCAGGAGCATCGACACGAGCATGGGCTTCACGCCCGCGGCGGGGTTGGTGATGAGTACCCGCAGCGGAGACCTGGATCCCGGGCTGGCCTACTACCTGGCGCGCACCCGGCGCATGACTGCGTCGCGGTTTCATCAGATGGTGAACCACGAATCCGGGCTCCTGGGCGTTTCCGGGACCGGCTCCGACCTGCGCGACCTGCTCGCGCGGGAAAGCCGGG
>JANMDK010000196.1:0-32419 GCA_031376265.1 Pseudomonadota bacterium | reverse complement strand
CGCCTTGTCGGCGACCTTGGCTTTCGACAGCACCCAGTTGACGACGTTGTCCTCTAGAGCGAGGCCTTCCATCTCAGACAGGCGTTGCGGCTGCATGTAGAACCATTTTACCACCTCGGCGGGGCTCTCATACGATTGCGCCTGCTCTTCGATCAGCTTCTTGATCTGGTCGGGCTTGGGTTGCAGGCCCTCTTTTTTCGCCAGCTCGCCGATGATGAGTCCAAGCGCGACCCGGCGCTTGGCGCCCGACTCGAACGCGCTCGGCTCGAACGGCAGCGTCTCCATCTTGAGCCCGCGAGCCTCGAGGTCGGCCCGCGCCTGCTTGACCATGTTCTGCGTCTCCATCTCGACCAGCGCCTTGGGAAGCTCGACCGGCGTGCTGTCGTGCAGCGCCTGCAGCGCCTGCGCCTTGGTGCGCGACTTGACGCGCTTGGCGACTTCGCGCTCGACGTTGGCGCGGATGTCCGCGCGCATCTTCTCGAGGTCGCCGTCCTGCACGCCGAGTCCCTTGGCGAACTCCGCATCGATCTCGGGCAGCGAAGGCGCTTCGACCAGGGGGACCGTGAGCGTGAAGGCCGCGGTTTTGCCCGCGACATCCTTCCCGTGGTAATCCTCGGGAAACTTGAGGTCGAAAGTTTTCGTGTCGCCGGCTTTCATGCCTTCGGCTGCGGTCTCGAACTCCGGCAGCATGCGGCCTTCGCCGAGCACGAACGAAAAGCCCTTGGCGCTGCCGCCCTGGAAGGTCTCGCCGTCGATCCTGCCTTCGAAATCGATCGTGAGCTTGTCGCCCTTCTGCGCAACGCGCCCCTCGGCGGCCGCAAAGGTCGTGCGCTGCTTGCGCAGGATGTCCAGGGTCTTCTCGACTTCGTCTTCGCCGACGGTCACCGCCGGGCGCTCGATCGTCATGCCGCTGAGGTCGCCGGTGGTGATTTCCGGGTACACCTCGAACGTCGCCTTGAATTCGAAATTCTTGTCGTTCTCGGCGGCGGCGCCTTCCTTGGTGACCGGCTCAATGCGGGGATTACCCGCCACCTTGAAGTTGGCCTCCTTCACCGCGTCGCTGAAGCGTTTTTGCAGCGCGTCGCCGATGACTTCCGACCGCACTTGCGGCCCGTATTGCTGCGCAACCAGCTTGAGCGGGACCTTGCCGGGACGAAAACCCGCCATCTTCATGCCGCGGGCGAGCTTTTTAAGCCGCCCGTCGAACTCGCGCTCCACCTCGTCAATGGGCACCGACATAGAGAGGCGCCTTTCGAGGGAGCTCAGTGCTTCGACCGGTGCTTCGACCGGTGCTTCGACCGTTGCTTCGACCGTTGTTTCAACATCTGCCGCCATTGCTGTTCCTTACTTGCGATTAGTTTGCTGGTGCGAAGGAAGGGACTCGAACCCCCACGCCGTGAGGCGCTGGAACCTAAATCCAGTGCGTCTACCAATTCCGCCACCCTCGCGCAGGGATCGACTCCATGAAGACCGCGCTTTACATGACAACCGACATGACAACTGCTGTTGGTAGCACACATAATTATACCTCAGCCAACCCCCTCGCCTTTGCGCAGCGCGGCCAGAAAACCCTTATAAATCACGCCCGTGTCAGCAGGCCATTACGAAAACTTTCCGGTTGCCTCGCTGCTCGTGCCAGCGCGGCTGCGCGGCGCCGTCAGCGTGATTTATCGCTTCGCGCGCAGCGCCGACGACTTCGCCGACGAGGGCGATGCGCCTCCCCACGAGCGCCTTGCGAGCCTTGACGCCTACCGGGCCGAACTCGACCGCGTCGCCGCCGGCAAGCCGCCGCAAACCGGGCTCTTCGACGAGGTTGCAAGAATCGTGCGCGATCACGACCTGCCGGTGAAACCGTTCTACGACCTCCTCTCGGCGTTTTCGCAGGACGTCGTAAAAACACGCTATGCCGACTTCGACGAACTGGCCAACTACGCCAGCCGCTCGGCGAACCCCGTCGGCCGGCTGATGCTCCACCTGTTCGACGCTGCCGACTCCTTGAGTATCGTCCGTTCCGACGCGATCTGTAGCGCGCTCCAGCTGATCAACTTCTGGCAGGACATTGCGATCGACTGGCAAAAGGACCGCGTTTACCTGCCGCAGGACGAGATGGCGCACTTCGGCGTGACCGAAGCGCACATCGCCAACGCCACTTCCGATGCTGCATGGCGGGACCTGGTCACCTTCCAGGTCGATCGCGCGCGCTCGCTGATGGGGAGCGGCGCCCCGCTCGGCCGCACCCTTCCGGGTCGCTTCGGCCTGGAGATCCGCATCACGATCAAAGGCGGCCTCGCGATCCTCGACAAGCTCGAAGCGGCCAACTGCGATATGTTTCGCCACCGCCCGACGCTCAAGTTTCACGACTGGCCCTTCCTTTTCCTGCGCGCCCTATGACGCCCGACGAGTATTGCAAGGACAAGGCCGCCTCCAGCGGCTCGTCGTTCTACTACTCGTTCCTTTTCCTACCGCCCGAGCGGCGGCGGGCCATCACCGCGCTTTACGCTTTCTGCCGCGAGGTCGACGACGTCGTCGATGAGACCGAAGACCAGCAGGTCGCGCGCACCAAGCTCGCGTGGTGGCGAAACGAGGTCGCCAACCTGTTTGCCGGCAAGCCGCAGCACCCGGTGACGCGCGCGCTCGAGCCGGCGCTGCAGCCTTTCGGCATCACCGGGGTGCGCCTCAACGAGATCATCGACGGCATGCAGATGGACCTCGACCAGTCGCGCTACCTCGACTTCATCGGGCTCGAAAAGTACTGCTATCACGTGGCCGGCGTCGTCGGCCTGCTGGCGGCGGGCATCTTCGGCTACCGCAACGCTGCCACGCTCGAATATGCAAAGAACCTCGGCCTCGCTTTCCAGCTCACCAACATCATCCGCGACGTCGGCGACGACGCTCGCCGCAACCGCATCTACCTGCCGATGGATGAGCTGAAGCGCTTCGAGGTGCCTGCGTCCGACATCCTCAATGCCAGGTACAGCGACAACTTCACGCGGCTGATGCATTTCCAGTCCGCGCGCGCCGAGTCCTATTACGCCAGGGCGCTCGCCGCGCTGCCGGACGAAGACCGCCGCAACCAGCGTGCCGGTCTGATCATGGCCGCGATCTACCGCACGGTGCTCGAGGAAGTCGCGGCCGACGGGTTCAAGGTGCTCACGCAGCGCACTTCGCTCACGCCGATGCGCAAGCTTTCGATCGCGGTGCGCACATGGCTCAAGACTTAGCCGAGCTGGGCGGGACGCTGGCGAGGACGACTGCGCGCCGCGTTGCAGTCGTCGGCGCGGGCTATGCAGGCCTCGCTGCAGCCGTCACGCTCGCGCGGCGCGGGGTGCAGGTCACGGTCTTCGAAAGCGGCCCGGTACCGGGCGGTCGCGCGCGCAGGGTGACCACCGGCGGTCGCTCGCTCGACAACGGCCAGCACATCCTCATCGGCGCCTATACCGCGCTGCTCGGGATGATGCGCGAAGTCGGCGCGGATCCGGACAAGCTGCTGCTCAGGATCCCGCTCGAGCTGCGCTACGCCGAAGGCTTTCGCCTCCGCACGCCCAAGCTTCCGGCGCCGCTGCACCTGGCCGTCGGCCTCGTCACCGCAACCGGGCTGCCCCTGGGCGAGCGTTTCCGCGCGGCAAGATTCATGGGCGCCATGAAGCGCCGCGATTTTCACGTCGGCGAACAGCTGAGCGTTGCCGAACTGCTGGAGGCCCACCGGCAGACCGGCGCCATCTCGCGCTATCTATGGGGACCGATCTGCGTGTCTGCCCTCAACACGCTGCCGCAGCACGCCTCGGCCAACGCCTTCCTCGCCGTGCTGCGCGACAGCCTCGCGGGCAAGCGGGCGGCGAGCGAGCTGCTGATCCCCCGCGTCGACCTGACCGCGCTTTTCCCGGAGCCGGCCGCGGCATGGCTCGCCGCGCGCGGCAGCGAAGTTCGCACCGGGTCGCCGGTTCGCAACCTCGACGAGCTGCGAAGCACCTACGACCGCGTGATCGTCGCGGTGGGGCCGCACCAGCTCGAGCCACTCTTGCCGGGGCTGGCTTCGGGCTACACCTACCAGCCGATCTACACGATCTACCTCAAGTACCCGGCGACGGTGAAGCTGCCGCTGGCCATGCTCGGTCTTTCGAGCGGCGTCGTGCAATGGGTGTTCGACCGGGGCCAGCTGGAGGGCGAGGCGGGCCTCCTCGCCTGCGTCATCAGCGCGCAAGGCGACCACCAGCAGTTGACGTCGAGCGAGCTCGCCGAGACTTGCCACCGCGAACTGGCCCATGCGTTTGGCGACCTGCCGCGGCCGGAGTGGACCCAGGTGATCGCCGAGAAGCGAGCGACCGTGACCTGCGTGCCGGGCCTCGAGCGCTTCGGCCCCGACACCTGGCTGCCTTACGTCTATCTCGCTGGCGATTACACCGACGCCGAATACCCGCCGACGCTGGAAGCGGCGGTCCTCAGTGGCATCCGGGCAGCGGATCGGATTTGAGCGCGCCACGCCCTTGAATGTACCGGTACGGATACACCAACTGACCGGAGAGCCAGTCTACAGGCCACTCTTGCAAACGAAATTCGGTGAATTCAGGCGCCGAGAGCAATAAAAAAGCCCCGCCGTAGCGGGGCCCTCTGGCCGGCTGAAAGCTTACTTCTTGTCGTCTTTCTTCTTTGCCGCGTCTGCCTTTTCCGTTTTCGCTTCGGCTTTGGCATCCGCCTTGGCCCGCTTGGCTTCGGCTGCGGCGTCCGCTTTCGCTTTCTTCGCGTCGGCTTTTGCGTCTGCCTTCTCTTTCTTGGCGTCGGTCTTGGCGTCGGTCTTCTCTTTCTTCTCGTCGGCCTTGGCTTCCTTCTTCTCTTCCTTCGCGTCGGCCTTCTTCTCGACGGCCTTCACTTCCGCCTTCTTGGCTTCGGGTTTGGCCGGCGGCGTCGCGGGCTTGGCCGGCTCGGCCTTGACTGCGGGCGTCCCGGGCTTGGCGGGCTCGGCCTTGGCGGCTGCGGGCGTGGCTGGCTTCGCGGGCTCCGCCTTGACTGCCGGCGTGGCCGGCTTCGCGGGCTCCGCCTTGACCGTGGTCGTGCCAGTCAGGGTTACGTCACCCCGGATTTTCGAAAGCGTCCCCTGGCCGATGCCCGGCACGTTGTCGAGGTCCTCGATCTTCTTGAAGGGGCCGTTCTTGGTGCGGTGGTCGATGATCGCCTTGGCCTTGGCCGGCCCGATGCCGTTCAGCGTTTCGAGCTGCTCCTGGGAGGCCGTATTCACGTTCACGGCGGCAAACGCACTGAAGGCTGCGAACAGGAGTCCGATCAGCAGCACGTAGAGCTTGTTCATAGGGATTCCCCTTTTGGGAGTTGGGACTTTGATCCGCGCAATTGTTACAGGCGGCGCGTAGTCGCCCACAGCAGTAACGCGGCATCCTCCCGGCGGTTGACTCCAAAAGGACTGCCCGGTCGGCTTTTTCAGAGCTCGCGCAGCTTGGCGACCGCCTCGTCCACCCGCTCGACCGCAATCACCTCGAGCCCGGCGATCTTCGACTTGGGCTGGTTCGCCTTCGGCACGATTGCGCGCGTGAAGCCCAGCTTGGCGGCTTCCTTGAGCCGGTCCTGGCCGCGGGGCGCGGGGCGCACCTCGCCGGCCAGCCCCACTTCGCCAAAAGCGATGACCTTGCCCGGAATCGGGCGGTCGGTCAGCGAAGACACGATGGCCAGCATGACGGCCAGGTCGGCGGCTGGCTCGCCGATGCGCACCCCGCCGACTGCGTTGACGAACACGTCCTGGTCGTAGCAGACGATTCCTGCATGGCGATGCAGCACCGCGAGCAGCATCGCGAGGCGGTTCTGCTCGAGCCCGACCGACAACCTGCGCGGATTGGGCGCATGCGAAGCGTCCACCAGCGCCTGGATCTCGACCAGCAGCGGCCGCGTGCCTTCGAGCGTCGCCAGCACGCAGGCGCCCGCCACGTCCTTCTCGTGGTGCGCGAGAAACAGCGCCGAGGGGTTCGACACCCCGCGCAATCCTTTCTCGGTCATCGCGAACACGCCAAGCTCGTTGACCGCGCCGAAGCGGTTCTTGATCGCCCGCACCAGGCGGAAGCTCGAATGCGGGTCGCCCTCGAAGTACAGCACCGTGTCGACGATGTGCTCGAGCACGCGAGGCCCGGCAATGGCGCCTTCCTTGGTCACATGGCCGATGATGATCAGCGCCGTGCCGCTCGCCTTTGCGTGGCGCGTGAGCTGCGCGGCGCACTCGCGCACCTGCGCGACCGACCCCGGCGCCGAGGTCAGAGCTTCCGAATACAGCGTCTGGATCGAATCGATCACCGCGACCTGCGGCTTGGAGGCATCGAGCACGGCCGCAATGCGTTCCAGCTGGATCTCGGCGATCAGCTCGACATCGCCCGCATCCAATGCGAGGCGCGTTGCGCGCAGCGCGACCTGCTCGGCCGACTCTTCGCCGGACACGTACAGCGTGCGATGCCGCGTCGCGATCTCGGCAAGCGCCTGCAGAAAGAGGGTCGACTTGCCGATGCCGGGGTCGCCGCCGATGAGGACCACCTGGCCGGAAACCAGGCCGCCGCCGAGGACCCGGTCCAGCTCGTCGATGCCGGTGGCGAGTCGCTCGATCTCGCGGGTTTCGATGCGCGAGAGCCGCACCGGCTTCGCCGCTGCGGTGCTCCCGCCCATGACCGCCGAATAGCGATGCGCCGAAGGCTTGCCCTCGGCCGCGGTTTCCTGGAGCGTGTTCCCAGCGCCGCAGGAAGGGCAGATCCCGAACCACTGCAGCGCCGTCGCCCCGCACTCGGTGCAGACATAGATCGACCGCGCCCTTGCCACTAGGGAATTTCCACCACCGGCACGCGTGCCGCGAGGCCGCAGAGCAGCTCGTACGAAAGCGTGCCCGCCGAGGCGCCGACTTCGTCCGCCGAGAGCCCCTCGCCCCACATGGTCACCGGCGTGCCGATATACGCCTCAGGCAGCGTGGAAATATCGACGCAGATCATGTCCATCGAGACGCGGCCCACGGTGCGCGTGCGCTCGCCGTTCACCAGGACCGGCGTGCCCGAAGGCGCCGAGCGCGGGTACCCGTCCGCGTAGCCGCAGGCGACGATGCCGATGGTCATCTCCTCGGTGGCTTCGAAGCCGAACCCGTAGCCGACGTGCTCGCCGGCCTGCAGGTTCTGCAGCGCGATGATCTCGGTTTTCAGCGTCATGACCGGCTCGAGCCCGAGGTCCGCGGCGCTCTGGTCGGCAAACGGCGAGCAGCCGTAGAGCATGATCCCCGGGCGCACCCAGTCGAGGTGCGTTTCGGGAAAGCGCAGCACCGCGGCCGAGTTGGCCATCGAGCGCGGCGCCTGCATCGGCTGGGTCATGCTGTTGAACCATTCGAGCTGGCTAGCGATGCCCGAGGCGCCGTCGGCGTCTGCAAAGTGGGTCATGACCGTCACCGAGCGGATCTGCTCGTGGCCGTGCAGCGCGTTCCAGCCGATGCGAATGTTATCCACCGTGAAGCCAAGGCGGTTCATGCCGCTGTTGACCTTGAGGTAGGCATCGATCGGCCGCGCGAGCGCGGTCTTCTCGAGGATCTCGATCTGCTCGATGTTGTGCACGACCGGGGTGAGGTCGTACTCCGACAGCAGCGCGACATCCTGCGGCTTGAAGAACCCCTCGAGCAGCAGGATCGGCTTCTTCACGCCCTGCAGGCGAAGGCGGATCGCCTCCTCGAAATCGAGCATCGCATAACCGTCGGCGCCTTCTAGCGCGCGCGCAGCGGCGACCAGCCCGTGGCCATAAGCGTTGGCCTTGACCACCGCCCAGACCTTGGAGCTCGGCGCGTGCTTGCGCACCACGCCGAGGTTGTTCGCAAGCGCGGAAGCCTTGATGGTGGCGCTGATCGGACGCGGCATGGCTAGCGCTCCGCCCCGGCGCGCAGCCTGTCCTTGGCGAACTCGATGAACGTGTCGGCCAGGCGCGAGCGGAATTTTTCTTTTGGATAGACCACGGAGAGGGTTCGCATGAGTTTCGGGGAGAGCGGCACGGCCACCAGTTGGCCGAGCTTGATTTCCTTCGCGATGGTGGCGCGGGACAGGATCGCGAAGCCCAGGCCCGTGCTGACGAGGCCCTTGATCGCTTCGGGGCTGCCGAGCTCCATCACCGTGTCTAGGGTCTCGAGCTTGAGACCAGCGCGCTGGAAGTAAGTGTCAGTCACTTCGCGCGTGCCCGAGCCGGGCTCCCGGCTGATGAAAGAGTGCTTGAGCAACTGCTTCGGCGAGATCGAAGAAAGCTGCGCCAGCGGATGGCCCGGCGCGCAAAGCACCTGCAGCTCGTCGTCGGCGCAGACGTCCGACACCAGCGCAGGCAGGTGCGAAGGCGCTTCGATGAAACCGAGGTCGAGCGTGTATTCGGCGACGCGATTTTCCACCGTCTCGGAGTTTGCAACGATCAGGCGCGGCAGGACCTTGGGATAACGCGCGCGGAATTCGCCCAGCACCTGCGGCAGCAGGAATTCGGCGATCGTCGTGCTCGCGCCAATGAGGAGCGCGCCGGCGACCTCGCCGGTCATCTCCTTGACGCGCGTGTCGAGCTCCGCCGAAAGCCCGAGGATGCGCTCGGCGTAGTCGAGCACGATGTCGCCCGCGGGCGTCAGCGCGATGCGCCCGTGCCCGCGGTCGAACAGGCGCGTGCTGAAGTGCTCCTCGAGCTGCTTGATCTGGAAGGTCACCGCGGGCTGGGTCATGAAGAGCGCCTCGGCCGCCTTGGTGAACGAGAGCTGCCTCGCCACCGCATGAAAAACCTGCAGACGCCGGTCTGCCATCGCTTGCGCCCCCGGAAGATGACAGGATATTGAAGCATAAATTGCACTGCAAATATATGTTATGGCTGCACCCCATTGGATAAAAAGCGGTTTTTAATCCGGGCGTGCTATAAAGCCGCCTGCATTTCCAAGGAGACAGACCGGCGTCGCCCGAGGGCCGACCGGCATCGTTGATATCCCGATGAGCCTGGGCTTTTACATCATCATGGCGGCGCAGTTTTTCTCGTCGCTCGCCGACAACGCCCTGCTCGTCGCAGCCATTGCGCTGCTGATCCAGTCCGATTCGCCCGCCTGGCTCACGCCCTACCTCAAGTTCTTTTTCGTCATCTCGTACGTAGTGCTGGCCCCGTACGTCGGCGCGTTTGCCGACCGCCTGCCCAAAGGCCAGGTGATGCTCGTCAGCAACACCATCAAGATCGTCGGCTGCGCGATGATGCTCTTCAACGTGAACCCGCTGATCTCCTACGCGATGGTCGGCCTGGGCGCGGCGGCCTACTCGCCGGCCAAGTACGGGATCCTCACCGAATACCTGCCGCCAACGCGCCTGGTGATCGCCAACGGCTGGATCGAAGGCCTCACGGTCGCCTCGATCATCCTCGGCACGGTGCTCGGCGGGGTGCTGATCAATGCGCGGGTCTCGGGGCTGCTGCTCAACATGGACATGCCTTTCATCGAAACCGGCATCGACACCCCGGCCGAGGCGGCGATCGCGCTCATCGTGTTCATTTATGCGATCGCGGCGTTCTTCAACCTTTACGTGCCGAATACCGGCGTGCCGCTCAAGAAGCTGCCGCCGAACCCGCTGGACACGCTCACGGATTTCTTCGCCTGCTTCAAGCGCCTGTGGGCCGACAAGCTCGGCCAGATCTCGCTCGCGGTGACGACGCTCTTCTGGGGCGCGGGGGCGACGCTGCAGTTCATCGTCATCGAATGGGCGCGGCACAACCTCGGCTTCGACCTCTCCCGCGCCTCGATCCTGCAGGGCGTGGTCGCCTTCGGCATCGCGCTGGGCGCAGTGATCGCCTCGGCGCGCGTCAAGCTGCATCATTCGGTGCGCGTGATCCCGCTGGGCATCGCGATGGGCCTCATTGTGCCGCTCATGGTGTTCGTGCACAGCATCTGGATCGCGATCCCGCTCATGATCCTGATCGGCGGCCTGGCCGGGTTCTTCGTCGTGCCGATGAACGCGCTGCTGCAGCATCGCGGCCACAACCTCATGGGCGCGGGCCGCTCGATCGCAGTGCAAAACTTCAACGAGAACTCGTCGATCCTGCTGATGATCGCGACCTACTCGGTCCTGCTCGGCTCGGGCGTGCCGATCACCTGGATCATCGTGTTGTTCGGCCTGTTCGTCGCCGGCACCATGGCGCTGGTGCAGCGCTGGTTCACGCTCAACAAGGTCAAGCACGCGACCGAGATCAACCGACTGCTCGAGATCGCCAAGTCCGAGAAGCACTGAGCCGGCTCTCCGCCGGCGGTGACGCGCGCTGTTACCGCGCCTTGCCGGCCGAAAAATCCATGATCAGCCGCGACGCGAGGTACAGCCGGGGCTCGATCGAATCCAGCAGCACGTACTCGGCGTCGTTCGAGTGCGCGCCGAAGCCCTGCAGGCCGAAGCGCTCCAGCACCGGGCCCTTGGCCTTGAGGGAGGCGAACGCCGCGTCGGTGCCGCCGCCTTCGGCGACTTCGCCGACCACCAGGTCCTTGCCGATCTCGCGATAGACCTTTTGCGCGTAGGCGGCCAGAGATTTGGAGGCCGCGGTGGCTTCGAGCGGCGGGCGGCGGCGCTCGAAGGTCATCTCCACTTGGGTGTCCGGGATCAGCTTGTTCTTGATGCGCTCGCGCACCTTGGCCTCGATGCCGTCGTAGTCCGAAACGCGCAGCACGCGCACGTCGGCCGTTGCCGTGGCGATCGCCGGGATGACGTTGCGGTTGGTGCCCGAGCTCGACACGGTCCAGTTCATCTTCAACCCGATCGACGGGTCCGACAGGTCGCGCGTCTGAAGGATCTGGTGCGAAAGCTCGTAGAGCGCGTTGCGGCCGTTCTCCGGCGCACCCCCGGCGTGCGAGGCCCGGCCTTTCACGTTGAGGATCACCGCCGCGATGCCCGCGGTGGAGAGGGACAGCCGGTCCGAATCGACGCGCGAGCCCTCGAACGAGAACACCGCGTCATGCTCGGCGCCCATTTTGGTGAGCAGCGAGCGCGAGCCCGGCGAGCTGATCTCCTCGTCGCCGTTGATGAGCACCGTGACCAGTCCGTAGTCGCGGAAGTTGAGGCCCTTGAGCACCGCAAGCGTGTGAAGGATCACCGCGATCCCCTGCTTGTCGTCCGCGATGCCCAGGCCGTAGGCGCGGGCGCCATCGACGCGGAAAGGCTGCTTCTCGAGCATGCCCTTGAGGTACACCGTGTCCATGTGCGCGATCAGCAGGATCTTTTTCGTGCCGGTGCCTTCGAACCGCGCGTGCACGATGCGGCCGATTTTAGGCGGCGTGTCGTCCATCTTGTAGACGTCGGCCGGCGCGACGAACTCGACCTTGCCGCCGAGCGCGCGCAGGCGATCGGCGATCAGCGCGGAAATCCGGTCGAGCCCCTCCGCGTCGCGGCTGCCGGACTCGATCGACACGAGGTCCTTCATGGTCTCGATGAGCGCGGCTTTTTCTTTCCTCGCCTGGGCCATGACCGGCTCAACGGGCTGCGCGAAAGCCTGGAGGGCGGTGCCGGACGCTAGCGCGCCCAGCAGCGCCATGGCTGCAATGGTGGTTTTTTTCACTGCGTTCTCCCTGAATAAATAGGGTCAGAGCCCTATTTCGACCGCCATCATCTCGCGGCAACAGCAAAAACGAAATAGGGCTCTGACCCTATTTAAAGCACGACGGGCCTGTCGGGCAACTCGTTTGGATTCTCATCGCCCGGCGGGAAATGCGTCGCGATCAGGTCGCTGATCGCCTCGATGCCGAGGATCGCGCCGGCTTCGAAGCGGCCGGCCGCGAACTCGGACTGCATCTCCCGGCAGATCGCGTCCCAGGCGGAATCGCCCACCCTGGCATCGATGCCGCGGTCGGCGACGATCTCCACCCGGCGGTCGGCGAGCAGCAGGTAGATCAGCGCGCCTGCGTTGTCTTCGGTATCCCAGATGCGAAGGCGGCTGAAGACTTCGATTGCGCGCTCGCGCGCCGTGCGGCCTGCGAGGAAAGGCAGCATCGGCATCCCCCCTTCGACCACGAAGCGCAGCTCGCCCCGGTGACGCTGCTCCTGCGCGGCGATGGCGCGTTCGATCGCATCCAGCGCGGCGCGGGGAAAGGCGCGTTTGACGGCAAAAGCGTCCAGCAAAAGGTGCTTGATCCAGCGCATCGTCGTCACCAGCTCCCCGAGGAGCCGCCCCCGCCGAAACTTCCGCCACCGCCGCCCCAGCTGGAGCCGCCGGAGGACCCGGACGAAAACCCGCCGCTCCCGCTGCTCCCCATCGAGTTGGCAAGGCTGCCGACGTTGAGGAGCGCAAGGATGAATCCGACGATCGCGGCGATCAGCGCGATCGTCGCCCCGAAGAGGAAGAATCCGAGCAGCCCCATCGCGCCGCCGGTGAGCGCCGCGCCCCCGAAGCGCCCGAACATCGCGCGCAGGATCCCTCCGCCGACGAGGACGAAGAAAAACGCGAATACAAGATAGTCGGTCGGATCCTTCCCACCCGCGCCGGCAGGTGACGACGTAGCAGACCCCGTCGGCGGAGGTAACTTCTCGCCGTCGATGAGCTTGGTGATTCGGTCGACGCCGTCCGATACGCCGCCGTAAAAGTCGCCGGTCTTGAATTTCGGCGTGATCGTCTCGCTGATCACACGCTTGGCGACCGCGTCGGAGATCACGCCTTCGAGGCCGTACCCGACTTCAATACGCAGCCGCCTGTCCTCCTTGGCGACGATCAGGATGACCCCGTCGTCCGTGCCCTTGCGGCCGATCTTCCAGGCCTCGCCGACGCGGATCCCGAACTGCTCGATCTCCTCCGGCTTGGTCGTCGGAAGCATCAGGACCGCCACCTGGCTGCCCTTGCGCGCCTCGAACGCGGCTAGGCGCTGCTCGAGGCTGCTCTTCTGCTCCGGGGTGAGCGTGCCCGTCAGGTCGGTCACCCGCGCGATGAGCGCGGGGACGGCCACCTGGCCCAGCCCTGCAGAAGAGAAGAGGAGGCTCGCGGCGGCGAGGAGTCCCGCCAGTGCCGCGAGCCAGCGCTTGGGCATCGATTACTTCGCGGGCGCTGGCTTGGAGCCGCCGAAATCGACCTTGGGCGCGACCGAGATTTCTTTTTCGTTGGCGACGGTGAAGTTGGGCTTGGGCTTGTAGCCGAAGAGCATTGCCGTGAGGTTGTTCGGGAACTGGCGCACCGCGACGTTGTACGCCTCGACGGTCTTGATGTACCGCCCGCGGGCCACGGTGATCCTGTTTTCGGCGCCCTCAAGCTGCGGCATCAGGTCGCGGAAGGCTTCCGTCGACTTGAGCTGGGGATACGCCTCCGCCACGGCCAGGAGACGGGACAAGGCGCCCGAGAGCGCCGCCTGCGCCTTTTCGAAATTCGCAAACGCCACCGGGTCGTTGAGGACCTCCGGCGTGACCTTGAGCTGGCCGACCGACGCCCGCGCGTTCACCACCGCCTCGAGCGTGGATTTCTCGAAATCGGCCGATCCCTTGACCACCGCCACCAGGTTGGGGATCAGGTCGGCGCGCCGCTGGTAGTTGTTGACCACCTCGGCCCAGGACGCGTTGACGGCCTCGTCCAGGCGCTGGAACTCGTTGTATCCGCAGCCCGAAAGGGTGAGGGTCGCCAACAGGGCCAGGAAATATTTGCGCATCGTGAACTCCAGGTTGTTACAAGTGCCAGCTATGTAGGGGCGGCCCCGCCGGCTTGCAAGCCCTCCATCGTGCGTACCGCGAAAAGGAGGTCCTGCCAGGACTTGGACTTGTCGGCCGGCGTGCGCAGCAAGTACGCCGGATGGTAGGTCACGATGAGCGGGACGCCTTGATAAGAATGTACGCGCCCGCGCAGACTGGCGATCGAGGCATCGGTCGCAAGGAGGGTCTGCGCGGCGAAACGCCCCATGGCAACGATCAGTTTCGGCTGGATCAGGCCCAGTTGCCGCAACAGGTGCGGCGAACACTGCGCCACCTCGTTGGCTTCCGGGTTCCGGTTGCCCGGCGGCCGGCACTTGAGCACGTTGGCGATATAGACGTTGGTGGCGCGGGAGAGCCTGATCGACGAAAGCATCATGTCGAGCAGCCGCCCCGCCTGCCCGACGAAGGGCTCGCCCTGCTGGTCTTCCTCGGCCCCCGGCGCTTCGCAACCAGCAGCCAGTCGGCCATCTCGTCGCCGACGCCGAACACCGTCTGGGTGCGCGACTTGTGCAGGACGCAGGCCGTGCACGCGGGCACCGCGGCCTTGAGCGCCGGCCAGTCCATCTTCGCGATGCGCGCCTCGCGCGCGATCGAGGGTGTCATCGCAGCAGGTCGATCGTCTTCCACGAAGTCCCCGGGGGGTACGGGGGGGACGGACGATTCATCCGGCCCCCCTGTGCCTGGCCTTCCCGGGGTCACGCCCCTCGATTTCCAGAGGGGCGTTAACCCCATTTCCTTCAGGATCGCTTCGCGGCGTGTCGTCATAGGTCGATCGTCAGCACGAGCGCATCCTCACGCCCCGCGTGGGCCGGGTAGTAGCCGCGTCGCTCGGCGATGCGGCGAAAGCCGAAGGCGTCATAGAGCGCGAGCCCGGCCGCATTGCTCGGCCGCACTTCGAGGAACAGGTGCTGCGCCGTCTTTTCCCGTGCCACGCGCAATGCCTCGCGCAGGAGCATCGAGCCGATGCCCAGCCGCTGGCGGCTCGCCGAGACGCTCAGGTTGAGCAGGTGCGCCTCGCCCACGGCGACGATCAGGATGAAATAACCGACGAGTTCGGGGCCGATGCGGCAGGTGGCGCATTGGTAACCGGCGTTCAGCGAGTCGACGAAATTGCCGCGCGTCCACGGATGCGAGTACACCGCGCGCTCGATCTCGATGACCTCGTCCAGGTCGGCGGTGAGCATCCTGCCGAAGCGCGGTTGATCTTTGAGGACAGCGCTCATCGATCGCCCGTCCGCTCGAACGTCGTAAAGGCCACCTTGTCGCGGATGTAGTTGGGTACCGCCAGCGAAGCATCGACGCCTTGCCCCGCCTCGAACCGCGGCGCCGCGAGCCGGGCCACCGCCACTGCGCTCGGACGCACCTCCGGGGCAATGCGTGCGCAGGTTGGAGCGAGTCGCGGTCCAATGCGATCCCGGTACACCGCGAATCCGCTGCCGCAGCCGAGCCAGTCGTCGCCGTCGGGAATGTCGACCGCATCCGGGGCCACGCAGCATTCAGGCAGCTTGGGCATCCATGCACCGGCGCGTTTTTCGAACGCCGCATAGTACACCTCGTGCATTCGCGCATCGAGCGCGACGATCACCCTTTCGCCGCCGCTTTCCTCCGCAGCGGCTTCGAGCGTCGAGACGCCGACTACCGGCAGGTTGCGCGCAAACGCGAGCCCTTGCGCCACGCCGCAGGCAATGCGCAATCCGGTGAAAGCACCGGGCCCCGCGCCATACGCGACGCCCTGCACTTCGCGCATGCCGAGGCGCGCAGACTTCAGCAGCGCTTCGAGCATCGGCAGCACGAATTCGCCTTGCCGGTTGCCTGCGCGGCGCTCAAGGGACAGGATCTCGCCATCGCGCCACAGCGCGACCGAGCACCACTCGGTGGCGGTTTCGATGGCAGCGAAAATCATCCCCCATTCTATCGGCTATCATTCCCGCCTTCAGGAAACGGAGGCGCGAAAATGGCCGAGCACACCATCGCAGTCATCGCCGGCGACGGCATAGGCAGGGAGGTCATGCCCGAGGGCGTCCGGGTGCTCGAGGCCGTCGGCGCGAAGTACGGCATCGGCTTCAAGTTCAAGGAATTCCCCTGGAGCTGCGACTGGTACAAGGAGCACGGCCGCATGTGCCCCGAGGACGCGCCGGAGACCTTGCGCAAATTCGACGCGATCTATTTCGGCGCGGTCGGCAACCCGGCGCTGGTGCCGGACCACATCTCGGTGTGGGGATTGCTGATCA
Organism: Pseudomonadota bacterium; assembly: GCA_031376265.1. GTDB lineage: Bacteria > Pseudomonadota > Gammaproteobacteria > Burkholderiales > SG8-39 > SZAS-79. The sequence continues at coordinate 16,527 of JANMDK010000196.1, read as the reverse complement.
ACTTCCGCCGCTGGTTCGACCTGTACGTCAACCTGCGCCCGGTGCGCCTTTTCGCGGGCCTGCCCTGCCCGCTCGCCGGCCGCAAACCCGGCGACATCGACTACTACGTGGTGCGCGAGAACACCGAGGGCGAATACTCCAGCCTCGGCGGGCGCATGTACGAAGGCACCGATCGCGAAGTCGTGCAGCAGATCTCGACCTTCTCGCGCAAGGGCGTCGACCGCATCCTCAAGTACGCGTTCGAGCTCGCGCAAAAGCGCCCCGGCAAGCACGTGACCTCGTGCACCAAGTCCAACGGCATCACGATCACGATGCCGTATTGGGATGAGCGCTTCGCGGAAATGAAAAAGAAATACCCCGGCATCCGCGCCGACCAGTACCACGTCGACGGGCTCACGATCCAGATGGTGCTCAACCCGGACCGGTTCGACGTCATCGTCGGCTCCAACCTGTTCGGCGACATCCTTTCGGACATCGGCCCTGCCACCGCCGGCACGATCGGCATCGCACCTTCGGGCAACATCAACCCGGAGCGCGAATACCCGTCGATCTTCGAGCCGGTGCACGGCTCGGCGCCGGACATTGCAGGCAAGAAGATCGCCAACCCGATTGGGCAGATCTGGGCCGGCGCAATGATGCTGGACCACCTCGGGCATCCTGAGGCGGCGGCTGCAATCGTCCGCGGCATCGAAGTTGCGATCGTCGACGGCCCGCGCACGCCGGACATGGGCGGCAAGGCCAGCACTGCGGATGTCGGCGCCGCGGTGGCCGAGGCGATTCGCGCCGAATCGTCAAAGAAGGCGGCATGAGATAAAGTTGAACTTTGTTTTTTCCGGAGTCAATGGATTAGCGGCTCCCAGGGAAGTTGAATTTCCAATTCAGGCAAACAAGGGGAACAGGATCATGGGCAACCGAGACCGCCAGCGCAGGGAAGAAAAGAAACCGAAGAAGCCGAAGCCGCCCGCGCCCGCCCGGTAGTCAATGGCGGAAGACGGGAAGCCAACCATGGCAGATCCACGCATGCGCATCCTCATCGTCGGCGCCGCCGGCACGCTCGGGCGCGCGATCGCGGCCGGGCTCGGCGCCCGGCACGACATCGTCACCGCGGGGCGCGGCTCGGGCGACATTCGCATCGACCTCACGGACGCGAAGAGCGTCGTCGCGGCGCTCGGCAAGGCAGGCAAGCTCGATGCGGTCATCTCTGCCGCGGGCCACGTCACGTTCGCGCCGCTGGCCGATTTCAAGCCTGCGCCGCTGGGAGAATCGATGCACACAGCGGGCATCACCGACAAGCTCATGGGGCAGGTCAACCTGGCGCTCGCGGCGCGGGACGTGCTGAAGGACGGCGGCTCGGTCACGCTGACCACCGGCATCCTCTCCGAGCATCCGATCGCGCGCGGCTCGTCGGCGAGCCTGGTCAACGGCGCCATCGAGGCTTTGGTGCGCGGCGCGGCAATCGAGCTGCCGCGAGGCCTGCGGATCAACGCGGTGAGCCCCACGGTGCTGGTCGAGTCGATGGGCTCCTATGCGCCGTTCTTTCGCGGCTTCGAGCCGGTGCCCGCGGCCAAGGCGGCGCTCGCTTTTGCGCGCAGCGTCGAGGGCCTGCAATCCGGGCAGGTCTACAAGGTCTACTGAGCGCGATGGGTGCTTCGCCTCCGTTGAGGCAGGTCACCCTAGATGAGCGCGAGACCTACGAGCGCGACGGCGTCGTTTGCCTTCGCGCGATCTTTCCGGGCGACTGGCTCGACTTCCTCGCGGGCGCAATCGATGAAGCGATGGCGAATCCCGGACCGCACGCGGAAGACTATGAGCGAGCCAATGGAACCGGCCGCTTCTTTGGCGACCTCGAGATGGCGCAGCGCCTGCCCGCCTTCCGGAAGTTCGTCCTCGAATCGCCCGCCGCCGAAATCGCCGGCCGCCTCATGGGCGCGGCACGCATCAACTTCTTCTACGACCAGCTCCTGGTGAAGGAGCCCGGCACTTCGGCGCGCACCCCTTGGCACCAGGACCAGCCCTACTGGGCGGTGAGCGGCCGGCAGGTGTGCTCGCTTTGGCTGCCGTTGGATCCGATACCCGAAAACGTTTCGGTCGAATACGTGCGAGGCAGCCATCGCTGGCCCGAGTACAACCCGGCGCATTTCGCCGATGGCAGCGCTTACGCCGATACCGGCCTGCCGCCCCTGCCGGACATCGAGGCTGAGCGCGAGAAGTACTCGATCACTGCATTCGAGATCCAACCCGGCGACCTGCTGGCTTTCCAAGCCATGATCGTGCACGGCGCGCCCGGCAACAGCGGCGGCCATCGTCGCCGGGCCCTCTCCACCCGATGGACCGGGGACGACGCGCGCTACTGCGTGCGCAAGGGGGAAGTGGCGATTCCCACGACCGACCCGGGACTCAAGGCTGGCGATCCAATGGACTGCGAGCGGTTTCCGCTGGTGTGGAATCGCGTAAAGTAGGCCCACCCCGCCCCACCTAAGGAGATCCCGATGATCTACGAAATGCGTACCTACGACCTCAAGCCCCGCGCGCTTCCCGAGGTGCTCAAGCGGTTCGGCGAAGCCTACGAGTCGACGCGCAAGAAGTTCTCGCCCCTGGCAGCCTTCTGGTACACCGAGATCGGCCCGCTGAACCAGATCATCCACGTCTGGCCGTACAAGGACCTCGCGGAGCGCGTTCGCATCCGCGCGGAGGCGGTTGCGGGCGGTGGCTGGCCGCCGAAGACCTCGGAGTTCATCGTCGCGATGCAGTCGGACATCATGATTCCGTGGCCCAATTCGCCATTGCTCGAGCCTGGCAACGTGGGGCCGTATTTCGAGATGCGCACCTACACCGTTGCGCCCGGCGACCAGCCGAAAGTGCAAAAAGCCTGGGCGCCGGCCCTGCCGGCGCGCCAGAAGCTTTCGCCGGTGATCGCGACGTGGTTTTCGGAATTGGGCGGACTGAACAAGTTCGTGCACATCTGGCCGTACAAGTCGCTCGACCAGCGCAATTCGATTCGCGCGGAGGCGATCAAGAGCGGTATCTGGCCGCCGAGCCCGGCGCCGGATGCGGCCTACAACACGGTCACGCAGGAAACGAAGATCCTGCTTGCCGCGAAGTTCTCGCCGCTCAAATAGGGCGACGCAGGAAAGCTGTCAACCAGGACTCTGCGACGCAACGACTGGCAGTACTGAAGAGAGGAGGTCAGCGCATGGCCGATTACACAATAATGAGCTGGAATGTGCAGAATATCTTCGAGCAGAAGGCGAGCACGCCGGCGGAACTGGCTGCGGAGCCCACGACAGTTGGTGGCGGTCAGAGGCGGGCTCGGATCGTGGAAGCCTCGACCAAGCTCTACGACACGTACGGTATCAACCTTCGCGGGACAGTCTGCGGCATTGTTCAAAGGTGCGACCCCGACATCTTCATTCTTATCGAGCTCACCGTCGGGAAGAACGATCTCCAGAGCGGCGGCAACCTGGTCTCCTCACAAGTCGAGTTCGAGAGCTACGCGGCCGACAACATCCTGGTGGACTTGAATGGCCGGGCTCACCCCGCGCCGTGGCAGATGGCGCAAAGCAACGTCAATGCTGCGGATCTCGTGGCCGCCGCCACCGCCGCCAGCGGCGTCAACGTTGCGTCCAAGAACACGATATTCGAGCAATACGCGATCTTTTGGAAAACGAGCAAGTTCGACTACATTCCTCCGGCAGCCCAGGCCGGGCAAAGGCCTCGAATCGAGATTCTGAAGAAAGACCAGGCCAGCGCAGATCTGCCTTTCCCGGCGCGGCGCCCCGGCGGCATTTGCCTGAGCGAAACGGGCGGCAACAAGAATCAGGTCTATATCGTGATGCATCACACCGTGTTTGGCGTCTCGTCGAAACCGAGGAAGGACACGATCGATTACCTGTCTAGGCTCGCCGAAGTACATACCCGGCCGCACGTCGTGCTCGCAGGCGACTTCAACGTCGACTATATAACTGATAAAAGCGCGTACGCGCCGCTCGAAACGTTGCCCATGACCGTGCGAAACGGCGCGAACGCGACATGTTCGGTCTCGGCGCAAGCGGCGACATTGAAGAACGCATACGATCAGATGTTCACGAAAGGGATCGCAGAGCCACAGAAACCCTTCGGCGGACCCTACGATTTCGTAGGAGAAGTCTTTGGGGATGACGGGGACAAGGCGCGTCGTATCAGCGATCATTTGCCTATCTACGCCAACATCACGCTGCCGTGACGGGCCCCGTGGACATTTCCGTGCTCCGGGAAAGCTTGAAGGCGACTGCGGCGGGCGATCGGTTGGTGATCAATGCGGCAACCGTGAATCACCGGGGCGTTCTGGCGCTTGTGGCGGCGGTGACCGGTCAGCCGTCGCTGACGCTGTCCAACGCGACAATCGGTCCTTTGCTGCCGGCCAGCCCGGCAGCGCCGGCGGCATTCCAGATCGATGCCACGGTCGCCATCCTCGATCTTGCGTCTGCGCCTGCCAAGGTCTCCTTCTCGACTACTTCTGTGGGATTGCTGATGGTCCTTCGGATAGCGAACCTGCCCGTCAATTGGTCGCTCGCCGACATGTTCCCTTCGCTGACGCAGGGCTCGCCCACCGGCTCGACCGCCCTGTACCAGCCCTTCATGGGCGATCTGGTAGCCGATCCAGTCCTGATACTCGCCTCGGCGGACTTTATTGATCCGGACCACGGCGAGCTGTTCTGGGGGATCAACCTGGTGGGGACCGCGATACCTCCGGCGCAGGCCGGGGTGCTGACCGGAACAGTGAGCCGTGGGCCTATCAAAGGGTTCCTGGAAATAGACCCGGCGAGCTTCGCGAACGGCCCGCTGAGACCGGCGATCATCGACTTGGCTCTTCCGATCGATGCGCAATGGTCGCTGCCAGCCCCATTCGATGCGATCACATTGCGCGTATCCCAGCTCCAGCTCGGGGCGATGAGCAATGCGATCCGGGTCGCGAGCAACCGGGGCCCGTCGCTGTTCGGGGCGCCTCAGACCTCGCAATGGGCGTCCATCGACGGAAGCCTGACGTGCGGCAAGCTCGAAATCAGCGCCAGCATCCTGCTGCCTTCTTCGCCTGATGCTCCGATCGTGCTCAACGCCCTGCTTGCCGGGGCCACTCTTTCGGCGGCCCTCTCGGAAATCGCCCAGCTCGTCGGGTGGCCGGACCTCCCGTCGTCGCTCCCAGAGCCGCTGAAGACACTCACCGACGTTGCCGTCAAGGCGCTGAGCATCGGCTATGCCCCGGAGAGCAAGGCCATCACTTTCTTCAGCGTACTTCTCGATCTGGAGGAAACTTGGACCGTCCTCCCGGAAAATCTGCTCGGTAGCTCCGCCCCGATCACACTTGGCGATCTGCAGGTCGCCATCCGGGTCAACAATCCGATGGGAAAGGACGGCGCTGCTGACCGGAAAGTCCTGGTGTCGGGGCGCGCCTCCTATTGCGGGGCCACGGTGCAAGCCTTCGCGGAGTTCCCAAACTTCAGCGTCGCAGTGTGCCTGCTTGAGGGAACCATCAGTCTCAACACCTTGCTCGCGCAGATCTTCCCTACGGCCAGTCTGCCAGACCTCGATATTTCGACCCTGGACCTTTCCATCGCCGATTCTTCCCCGGAGGGGAAGTCCGCCGCGCTGCTCCTCGGATTCTCCGATTCGTGGTCGATCCATACCCCGGCGCTATCACCCCTCGTGCTCTCCGACCTGATGGTGGGGGTGACGCACGATGCCGCCGGGGGGACATCCGGACAGTTCAGCGCGTCCCTCGCCATTGCTGGAGCGAGGCTTGCCCTGCAATCGGCGTTGCCCGATCTCGCGTTGCAGGCCGCCTTGCCTCCGATCCGGATCGGCGCCGTCGCCACCGAACTGGCCGGCTCGCTCCTGCCCATCCCCCGCGCGCTCGACGCGACGATTTCCGGAGGAAATCTGTTCATTTCGAAGTCCCCGGCCGGCTTCGAGTTGCGGGTATCGGGGCAAACCCCGGCGCTCGACTCGTTCGCCATCAATGTCGCCAACACTACCGCGACCGGTTGGAACGGCGCGATCGGCTTCTCGCTGTCTGCTTCGGCTCATCCCTCCATGCTCGGCGTCGCGCTCTCGCCGTTCGACGCCCTCGGGCTCACGGAGCTGGCCGCGGTGATTGCAAGCGCCGATGACCCGGCGTTCAGCTTCGGGAACGCACTGGTCCTGCCCGCCATGCGAGCCGGTGTTACGAAAGGGCTCACGCTTTACGCGAACCTCGCTCTTTCAGGCGACGCTGGCTTGAGCGCGGCGGGAAAACTGCTGGGCGTCGCGTCGCTCGCGGTCGAAATCGAGGTCAACGACTCGCCCACCCTGGTCGCGCAGGAGACCTCGAGTGTTAGCGTGCCAGGCGCCAGCAATCTCGCGCTGGGTAACGCGGGTCTGCGCATCGGGATGGATCCGCTGTCCGTCGGCATCGACGGTGTGCTCGCGATCCCGATTCAAAGCCAGACGCTCACGGCGACCGGAGCGCTCGCGATCACGCCGACGGGATTTTCGTTCGCCCTTGATGCAAAGCTGCCCGCGCCCTCGCTCGGCGCTCCCGTGGGGTTCAAAGGGGTTTCCCTCGAGGAAATCGGCGTGAGTCTCTCGGTCGATGACGCGCCGCCGGCGGTGAATCTCTCACTGGAGGGTAGCTTCCGGCTCGGAAACAGCACAGGCGACGACAAGTTCGCCTTCGCCTTCGCGGCGGTCGGCGGAGAGGTATGGCCGAGCCTGCTCTCCTGCAGGTTCCAGGCGCTCGGCTTGCCGGAAATATTCGGTGCCTGCATGGACTCCTCCGCCCCTCTTGCGCCGGGGCTCGGCGCCATTTCGATCACCGACCTGTACGTGTACTGGTGCGACCGTGCGCAGCTGCTGCCGGACGGCTCCAGCGCGATCCCCGGATTCGGCTTCAACGGAACGCTGAACTTCTTCGGCTGGCAGGCCATGGCGAGCTTGCAGGCGTTCTTCGCCAGCGGATTGAAGGGCACCGCTGCGATGGCGCCCCTGACTCTGGGCGCAGGTACCCTTTCGGTAACAGGGGCAGGAGGAAAAGACGGGCCCTACGTCACGGTCGACACCGCGGGTCCCCAGTACTTCGGCCTCTCGATGGACGCGAAGCTGTTCGACATCGTCGGCACCAACGTTTCCGGGGAAATTGCCGATACCGGAATGACCTTCACGATCCAGAACCAGGGCGGCATCCTCGATGACGCTCTGTCGATCAGCATCGCCGCGGCGCCCCCGGCCGCGTCGTTCACAAGCAAAGTGAGCTGCGACATCGACGTCCAGGTAGGGCCGATTCAGGTGCCGGATTCGACACTCAGCCTCGGCACGCTGCACGTCAACGCCGGCTTCTCAGGTTCGCTGGACGCGAAAATGTCGCAGACGTCGTTTCAAGCGGAGGTGTCCGGCGGGTTCGAGTGGCAGAACCAGTCGTTCAATGTGTTGCAGTTCGCCATCACCGAGCCGTGGAGCAGCGTAGCCGACCTGAAAGCGCGAATCGAGACGCAGATCGTCCAGGAGGCCCAGTCGATCTTCGCTTCCATCGTGAGCAACGCCGAGGGCTATTTCAGGGCGGTGAAGAACGGCTTGGTGACCGGCGCGTCGAATTTCCTCGAGCTCGCGACACAGGCGTTCTCCATGTCGGCGTCCGACGCCCTTCACCTGATGCAGCAACTCGGATTGAAAATTACCGGCGACAGCACTGCATGGTTCCGTTCGTTCATCGGCGAGTTGAAGAGCTCGGGATGGACTTTTCAGCAAATATTAAGCGCAGCCCAATGGGCGGGCGTCGGTCCGGCCGCGCTGGTCCCGACCCTATATCAGTTCTTCCGGAACGAACCGCACACAATTACGGACATCACCCGCGCGCTCTCCCCCGGCAACACACCCACCGAGATTGCCACGATCCTGAAAGACGTCGGCGCGCCGCTTGCCGACGTCGCCGACGCTCTCAAGCAGGTTTTCCCAGGCGTGGCGAACGTCGCCGAAGACGTGTGGGGGGACGTCGAGAACGCGGGCAGCACCGTCGTCCATGCCGTCACTACCGCCGGTAAGACCGTTTTGAACGGACTCAAGGATGCCGGGCGCTCTGTCTTGCACTGGTTCTCGCACTGGTAGAGGCGGCCGCAGCCGAGCTTCAGCCTTCGTAGCGCCCGGGCGAAATGATGCCCGCCGGATCGATTGCGTCCTTGATTTTCCGCATGATGAGGGCGGAATCGTCAGCGGCCCGCGGCAGCCGCGCCATGGACTGCAGCCCGAGTCGGGACGGGTAGTAACCAGCTCCGACGAGACGATCGAAGACATCGTTGTGGCAGGCCATCGCGGCGGCGTCCTGCCCCACGACCGTGCGATCGTAAACGATCGATATCGCGGCGAGCACCGCCCGCTCGGTGGCCGCGATCAGCGCGAGTTGCGGCTCGAAGCCATGGTGCAGGACGATTTCCTCCGCCAGCGACGTCGCGCGCCAGATGTCTTTCCCCGCGAACGGCACGACGAACGTGCACCAGATGAAGCCGCATCCGTCGGCATGAGGATCGATCTCGCCGGGCACCGGTACTTTCCTGCGCCAGTACATGGAAGCGAGGCTTCCCTCGTGAGGCACTCCGAGGGCCGGGCCGCGGCGGGTGAGGTCGGTCCACGGCACCGCGGGGGGGCCGGCGTCCCAAGCGATCAAGTCCGCCGTCCCTTGCAGGACCTCGTCCACGCGCTGGCGATCGGCGAGGCCCTGCTGCGCGCTCGCGCCGTAAATCGTGACCGCCCCCATCCAGCGCCCGAACCCGGCGCCCTCGGCGAGCTCTTTGGCAAGCGACCTGCCCAGCGGGGTCTCGCCGTTAGTCAGCTCCCATGGATAGCGTATCGCTGTGGCGAGAAACTTGTAGTCGTTCCATATCCCGATCGGGCTGCGAACGGTCCCTTCGAGCCGAAGCCGTCTCAACGCTTCGAAGAGTCCCTCTAGGCGCGCGTCGTCTCGAAGCACCAGTATCGCCCGCTCGAAGGCAGCGGGATAGGGCGCCAGCCAGACCGTCATGCGGGTCACCACGCCGAGATTCGACTGCATGAACAGCCCGTCGAGCGAGGATCCCACGCCGTATCGGTGTAACGCTGCGGTCCTGGCGGCGTCGAACCGGGCGTGTCCCGTCCGAAGCACTTCGCCGCTCGCGAGTACGATCTCGAGACCGCAGACGTGGGCGGCATGATCGCCGTACGGCCCGGTACCATCCCCGCGTTCCAACGTGTTGCCGATGACGCTGGCATCCGGACTGCCCCCGGTGACACTGGCGAAGAGGCCGGGTGCGCGCTTTTGGAGAAATTCGTGCAGGCGACGAAACGTCACCCCCGGCTCGACCGTGACGTAGGCGAGCTTCTCATTGAAGTCGAGGATCCGGTCCAGCCTGCTCAAGTGCAGGATGGCGCAGCCGCCCGACGCCGGTACGGAGGATCCGAAGCCCCAGTTCCGGCCCGAGCTGACCGGATAGAGGGGGACTCGATTGTCCGCCGCGATCTTGAGACAGGCGACGACGTCGTCGCGGTTGCCGGGGAACAAGAGCGCAATAGGACGCTGCCAGGTCGCGAACGTGGCGGTTGCGGCCAGGCCGAGCAGTGCTGCGTCGATCCGAACGTGCTTCGACCCCAGGCGCGAGCTCCATGCATCGACAGCAGTCGCGACTGCGAGCGGCGAAGGATCGCAAGAGGTCACGTCGCTCTCGAAAAAGCCGTGGCTAGCCGGATTCTGCGCTGGACCTCGAGCGCCCATTGCCTGAGAAACGGACCAGCAGCGCCCGAAATTGCCTCCGGGTGCCATTGAACCGATCGAGGTCGACCTTCCCGGACACTCCAGGAACAGTCCCGCTCTGCGTGTGCTGCCAGAACGTCCAGCGCTTCCAGTCGAGCGGGAGCTTGGGTGCGCGGTCCTTGTTGTATTCGGCAAGCCACAGCGGAAAGCCGGAAAAACCTGCCAGGTACTCATTGGCGAAGCTTTCCCCCGAATAGACGATCGGCTTCACCCGATATTTCTTCTCGAGGAGGGACAGGAACAGTTTCAGCTCGGAAGCGGGCTTCTGCAGGGTGTTTCTGCTCAGCAACTCGATGTCGACCACCGGCGGCAGATCGCCGGTCAGCAACGAAACATTCGTCGACATATGGACGAACTGGGCTTCGGGCGATTCGTTCGTCATGTAAAAGTGGTAGCTGCCGGCGGCCAGACCCGCTTTGCGTGCATCCGAAATGTTCCGGCGGTAGTTCGGGTCAACCTCCCGCGCGCCCTGAGTGGCCTTGATGAAGACATACGACCTTCCTGCCGCCTTGATCGCGGGAAAATCCACCTCCCCCTGCCACTTGGACAGATCCACGCCGCTGATTTCGGATGCCGTCCGGCCATGCGGCCCGGGCTGGCGCTCTTGCGCCGGGATCACGGGGGCGGCGGGGACCTGCGCAGAAGCAGAAGCGACGATACTCAATACCGATAAGCAGATGAGTCCAATTGCTCCTGCGAGCGGCTTGCGAGTGAGCCAGGGATTCATAGTTATCCGGCCCATGGACTCAGTCGAAGCCGCGCGCGAGGAACCTTTCCGCAATCCCGCAGTGTGCGGCGACGCCGCGCGCGAGCATCGACTCGTTGAGCACCATCTTGTTGGAATGGCAGGGGCACGCCATCTTCCATTGCTGGCCCTCGGGGCACACGCCGAGGAACACCATCACGCCTGGTACTCGCTGCAGGACGTAGGAGAAATCCTCCGCGCCCATGACGGGCGAGGTCATCGTCTGCCAGGACTCGGCGCCGAACAAGTCGCCGATCGCGTTCTGCGCGACGCCAACGGCCTTCGCGTCGCATACCGTGACCGGGAAGCCGCGCACGATCTCCACTTCGGCCTCGCACTCGTGCGCTTCTGCAACGTTGGTGGCAACGCGCCTGATGCCGGCGTGCACCAGCTCGCGCGTCTCTTCGGACAGCGTCCGGATCGTGCCGAGAAGGTTGGCCGACTCCGGGATCACGTTATTCGTCGAGCCGCCGTCGATCTTGGCGACTGTGATCACGGCCGGGTCGAAGATGTCGACGCGCCGCGTGATGAAGGTCTGCAGCGCGGTCACGATCTCGCAGGCCACCGGCACCGGGTCGATCGCGTGGTGGGGCATCGAGGCGTGGCCGCCCCTCCCCACCACTTTCACGATCAGCTTGTCCGCCGAGGCCATCATCGGCCCGGCCTTGGCGCCGAAACTGCCGGCCGGCGCGTTCGGCATGATGTGCAGCGCGAACGCTGCATCCGGCGCGGGATTGTCGAGCAGGCCCTCGTCGATCATGAAGCGCGCGCCGTGAAAGCCCTCCTCGCCCGGCTGGAACATGAAGAGCACCGTGCCGGCGAGCGACTCGCGGCGCGCGCACAGGATGCGCGCAGCCGAAGCCAGCATTGCGGTGTGTGTGTCGTGGCCGCAGGCATGCATGGTGTTGTCGACCTTGGAGCGGAACGGCAACCCCGTGTCCTCCGGCATCGGCAGCGCGTCCATGTCACCGCGCAGCAGCACCGTGCGGCCGGGTTTCGCGCCGCGCAGGATCGCAATCGCGCCGGTCGTCGACTTTCCCAGCTTCCATTCGAGCGGCAGGCCGGCGAGCGCGGCCTGGACTTTCGCGAGCGTCTTGGGCGTCTGCAGTCCGAGCTCGGGCTCGGCATGGATCGCGCGCCGCAGCGCTACCGTATCGGGCTGGATCGCCTGCGCGGCCTCGAGCCACCCGCCGGATTCCCTGCTCAGGTTCGTCACGATGTCGTTCATGTTCGTCTCCAGGTAAATGCTGCCATTTTTAAGGTAAAGCCCTCATCCCGCCTTGGTCTCCGGGCGAAATGCTGCCATCGATGACCTGCGGGGCGAGCCTTTACTGTCCTTTTCCCTGCTTCAGTTCCTGCTGCCGGCGGCGGCGTGCCTCGCCGACCGCGATGAGCCGGTCGCGCTCGGCGGGATCGACTTTCCCATACCGCTCGCGCCAGCCCGGATCGTCTTCCTTCCATGCGAAGCGCGACACCACGGTGGTGCGCGGGCCCGACGCGGTTTCGAGCAAGCGTAGCGCGGTTTCCACCACTTCGCGCTGCATGTCGGCCTTCCAGGGATGGCCGACGGGATTGCCAAGCGGGAAGTCGTTGAACAGGAAGCGCGGCACACCGCAGTGCTCCACTACGTCGAGCGCCGACCCGATGATGACCGTGGGCAGGCCGTTCGCCTCGAGGTGCCGGGAAACCAGACTCACGGTCTGGTGGCAGACCGGTCATAACGCTGTCAGCAGGACCGCTTCGGCGCCGTCCTCGCGCAGGCGCTTGAGGATTTCAGGCGCATCGACTTCGTTCGTCTTGCGCTGGCTGTAGCCGGTCGGCGCGCCATGGAAGCACCGCGCAATTCCGCCGATCACGCCCTTGTCCACCATCAGCCTCATCGCTTCGATCGGCAGGAAACTTTCCCGGTCCTCGGTATGGGTCGACTCGCGGTCCCAGGCGAGGTTGTCGGTGTTGAGCTTCGCCAGCGGATCGACTTCGCCCGACCAGACATGACGAATGCCATTCGCGTCATGGTTGGACTTGTCCGGCGGATGCGCGGTGGTCACCAGGCCGACGCGTGTCTCGCGCAGTGGCTTGCCCAGCCGGGCGAAGGGGACGTCGGCATGGGCGGCCCACACGTAGTCCTTGTCGTAGCCGATCGCGCGGTAGTAGTCGCGGGTCCGCTCCATGTAGCGGACGGGTTCATCGTTGCGTGGCATGATCCGCTTCGTCCTCAGTCAGGTCTGTTGCAGCCAGTGTAGCGGAGCGGCGCCCATGATCACAGTCCACCACCTCAACAATTCCCGCTCGCAGCGCGTGCTCTGGCTGCTGGAAGAGCTCGGCGTCGACTACGAGATCAAGCGCTACCAGCGCGACCCGGCGACCATGCTCGCCCCCCCGGAATTGCGGCAGGTGCATCCGCTGGGCAAGTCGCCGGTGATTACAGACGGCGACCTCACGATTGCCGAATCCGGCGCGATCATCGAGTACCTCGTCGAGCGCTACGGCAACGGCCGCCTCGTGCCGCCGGCCGGCACGCCGGAGAAGATCCGCTACACCTACTGGCTGCATTTCGCCGAGGGTTCGGCGATGCTTCCGCTGGTCATGAAGCTGGTCTTCGGCCGGCTGGAAACCGCGCCGATGCCGTTCTTCATCCGGCCGGTCGCCAAGGGCATCGCGCGCAAAGTGAAGGCCGGCTTCATCGAGCCCAACATCAAGGCGCAGCTCGACTACATGGAATCCGAGCTCATGAAATCGGCGTGGTTCGCGGGCAGCGAGTTCTCCGCGACCGACATCCAGATGAGTTTCCCGATCGAGGCGGCAGAGGCGCGCGGCGGCCTCGACATGACGCGCCCCAGGCTCATGAATTTCCTCGAGCGCATCCACGCGATGCCCTCGTACAAGCGTGCCATCGAGAAGGGCGGGCCGTTCCAGCTCATGCGTTAGGCATGTCGTTTCCCCACTGGCATGACCGCCCGGCACCCGCCGTTTTTACGGCTGGTGCGCGGCATCGGCATCGGGGCTACTTCGCCTTGGCTTTCGCCACGTCCTCAGCGAGCTGCGGACCGGTACGGTAATGCGGCACGCGATCGACGAGCCGCCTGACACGCTGCACTAGCGCGTTCGAGCCGCTGACCTCCTCCGCCCAGTACCTGTCCGCCAAGGCGATGTTTTTCGGCAGGTCGAGCATGAATCCGTCACGCGAGCGCTGCCCGCCGAAGGTGTAGAGCTTGCCGTTAAAGATGCGCCAGGAATCGGCGTCGCCGCCGTATGGAATGCCGTACACGATGCCGTTCGCGCAATAGCCGCCGTATTGCGGCAGGTATTTTTCGGGCTCGCGGTCGAACATCGCCTTGTGCTCGGTCTTGGAGAACCGGAACGTCACCCCCTTGTAGACGCTCTTGATCGCGGGCGAGCCCGGCCGGTAGGCACTTTCGGTGAAGTAGCTGACGACGTCGGCACCGAACAGCATCAGGTGACCGTCTTCTCCGTCCGCCACCGCGTTGACCGGCGAAAGTCCCATTCCCGGGCTCTGAGTGATCAACGGAGCGCAGGCAGAGACCCCCAGCGTCAACGCTGCGGCGAGGGTTGTTTGCAGGATTTTATCCATGGCGGGCTTACTCCTTCGAGCGGATTGCCGCCAGCGTCGCAAGGACGCGCTCGGCGCGGTGGTACACCGGGTAGTCGACCATCGCGCCGTCAACCTGGATCGCCGCCTGGCCGGCGGCCTCGGCGGCCTTGAAAGCTTCGACAATCTTTCTCGCGCCCACTTCCTCTTCGGCTGAGGGCGTAAAAATTCCATTCACGACGGCCACCTGGTCCGGATGAATACACAACCGACCCTGGAATCCCAGCTGCTTGCTGCGAGTTACGGACGCACGCAGGCCGTCTGCGTCTTTCAGGTGCACCCAAACGGTGTCGACCGGCGGTTCGATGCCGGCGGCGCGGGACGCCACCACGAGGTTGACCCGCAACGACGCGAGTTCGTCTTCGCTGGCGGTCCAGGTCATGCCGACGTCGTTCGTGAAATCCGCCGCACCGAACGCCATGCGCTTGACTCGCCAGGGCCCGCCATAGTCCTTTAGCGAGCGCGCGCCGAAGATCCGGTCGAGCCGCGAGAATCCCGCGGCGGTTTCGATGATCGGCATCAGGTCGATGCCGCCAGGCGGCAGTCCGCGCTCGCGCTCGAGATTAGTGATCAGCCAGTCGATGGTGCGCAGGTCGGCGGCCGACTCGACCTTGGGCAGCACGATGCCATCCACGCCGGGGCGGATCACTTCCATGAGGTCGCCAAGGCACCATTGCGTGCCGATGGCGTTGACGCGGATGTAGCCTTTCGAGCCGGCAACTCCGCGCGGCTTCGACAACGCTTCGACCACCGCCGTCCGGGCGGCGACTTTCTCGCCGACCGCAACTGCATCTTCCAGGTCGAGGATCACTGCGTCGGCGCCGAGCGTGAACGCTTTCTCGACCCTGCGGGCATGGTTGCCGGGCGCAAAGAGGAAAGTTCTTAGAACGGAAGCCCCCATGGCTATTTCACCGCGCCGAGGCGCCGGGGCGGCGGCAGGTCGACCATCTGGGGCGCCGCGGGAACCTGGCATCCGGCGTCGCAGCAGCGGCCCGGCTGGCGGTTGCGCGTAATCTTGCGGGTTTCGTCGGTGAGGATCCCGCGCTCGAGCAGCCGCTCCACCAGGTCCACCTTGTTGCCGAGCGGATAGTTGCGCCAGATCTCCATCTTCATGGCCTCCGGCGAGCCGCCGCCATGCAGGCTGATGACCGAATACCACCCCGCCTGGTAGCTCGCGGTCAGGTCCTCGACGAAGCGCGCAACTTCGATGCGCTTCTCGTAGGGGATATCCGATCTCGCGGCGAGGACTTCGGAAAGCCGCCCGGCCGTGGCCGGGTTGTGGTCCTCGTCCGGTCCAGGCAACGTGACGATCAGCCCGCCGGACACGTGGTGCGCGATGCGGTGCATGTCGTAGATCTGCGTGGCGAGCAGCAGTTTGCCGATGTTCGCGAAGACAGCCTCCGGCACCGAAACCCCGGCGACCGTATCGGACGTGCAGTACACCGAGGCGGCGACGCCGCAAGCATAGAAGCCCTCGACGATCTTGATGAGGTCGACCATCTGCTCGCGTAAGTTGTCCGCGCGATCGAGGTCGATGCCGTTGGCTTCGGTCATCAGGGCGCCGGCGCCGATCAGCAAGTCTCCGAAACCGGCGCGCGCCGCGATGCAGGTGTGGCGATGATGCGCGGTGTAGTCGTAAACCAAGGGTGCCGCAAACTCCGATTCGCCTGCGAGGAACACTCGCTCCGTCGGAACGAATACCTTATCGAAGATCACCACGCCGGTGGATTGGCCGTACTTGCCGCTGAACTTGGCCGCCTTTTCGCCTGGTCGACCCGCGGGACGCGCGACGATGGTCAAGCCGGGCGCGTCGATCGGCACCGCGCAACAGACGGCAAAATCCGTGTCGTGCCCGCTCATGTTGCGGCAAGGCATCACCAGCAGCTCGTGCATGTAAGGCGCGCCGGTCACGATCGCCTTGACACCGGAAAGCACGATCCCATCGGCGCGACGCTCGACGATATGCAGGTAGGCGTCCGGGTTCGGCTGCTGGTACGGCCGCTTGGTGCGATCGCCCTTGGCGTCGGTCATCGCAACGCCCAGCGTGAGGTCATCGGCAAAGACACGCTCGAGATACCCCCGCACTCGCGGCACATAGTTCGTGCCCTTCGCCGCATCCACGCGATGCGCCGATTGCCAGATCGCGGAAAGGCAATCGCCGCCGAGATACCGCTCCGCGCAGCCGGTTTCCTGGCACACGAGGCGCACCGCTTCGAGCTTATTGAGCAAGTCCTGGCTGCTGGCCGGGATCGCCATCATGCGGTTGACGTCCTGTGCCCCGGTGGCCGGCACCTGCGCACGCATCACCGGCTTGAATTGCTCGCGCAACGCAAAGTCGTACGTCAGCGCGACCGCATTGACGCCCGGCGCAAAGGCCGGTTC
>JANMDK010000126.1:0-4786 GCA_031376265.1 Pseudomonadota bacterium | reverse complement strand
AGCCCAGCTCGACTTCGACCTTGATGCTGGCCAGCGCGATCTCAGCCTTGGTCCAGGGCACCTTGAAGCGCAGGTCGTTGCTGACCGCGTTGTCATAGCTCCACTCGTGGATGCCCATCTTTTGCGACAGCAGGCTGACATACGGCGAAGGCCGCTGGGCGATGTCTTCGCCCGAGAGCTGGCGGTCGATCGACACCGCGGCCTCGTGCCCATGCGCCACCGCCCAGATGATGTTCTTCGGGCCGAAGGCCGAATCGCCACCGAAGAATACGTTCTTGATCGTCGACTGCATGGTGACCTTGTCGACCACCGGCAGGCCCCACTTGTCGAATTCCAGGCCGATGTCCTTCTCGATCCAGGGGAAGGCGTTTTCCTGCCCCACCGCGATCAGCACGTCGTCGCACTCGACCAGCTCGTCCGGTTCGCCCGTGGGCACCAGGCTGCGGCGTCCCTTGGCATCGAATTCCGCGCGGACCTTCTCGAAGGTCATGCCGGTGAGCTTGCCGCCCGAGTGCTCGAAAGACTTCGGCACCATGAAATTGAGGATCGGGATGCCTTCGTGCATCGCGTCCTCCTTCTCCCACGGCGAGGCTTTCATTTCCTCGAAGCCGGAGCGCACGATGACTTTGACGCTGTCGCCCCCCATGCGGCGCGAGGAGCGGCAGCAGTCCATCGCGGTGTTGCCGCCGCCGAGGACGATCACCCGCCGGCCGATTTTCTCGATGTGGCCGAAAGACACCGACGAGAGCCAGTCGATGCCGATGTGGATGTTCTTCGCCGCTTCCCTGCGGCCCGGGAGGTCGAGGTCGCGTCCGCGCGGCGCGCCGGTGCCGACGAAGACGGCGTCGTAGCCTTCGTCGATGACTTTCTTGAGCGAGTCGATGCGCTGCCCGCCCCGGAGCTCCACGCCCATGTCGAGGATGTAGCCGGTTTCTTCGTCGATCACTTCTTCGGGCAGGCGGAATCGCGGCACCTGCGTGCGCATGAAGCCACCGGCCTTCTTGTCCGATTCATAAACGACCACGTGGTAGCCGAGCGGCACGAGGTCGCGCGCGACGGCGAGCGACGCCGGCCCGGCGCCGATGCACGCAATGCGCTTGCCGTTCTTCTTGCCGGCCTTGGGCAGGCGGCCGGTGATGTCGTCCTTGTTGTCGGCGGCAACGCGCTTGAGGCGGCAGATCGCAACCGGCTCGGCTTTCTCGAGGTTTTCCTCTTCGACGCGGCCGCGACGGCACGCGGGCTCGCACGGACGGTCGCAAGTGCGCCCGAGGATTCCAGGAAAGACGTTCGATTCCCAATTGACCATGTAGGCGTCGGAGTAACGCCCTGCTGCAATCAATCGGATGTATTCGGGGACTGGAGTGTGGGCGGGACACGCCCATTGGCAATCTACGACTTTGTGGAAATAGTCGGGTGCTCGGATATCGGTCGGGCGCAACTAACCCTCCTTGTGTCGACCCCTTGTTTTTGGTTTTTTCGCGCCGTGGGGGCCGGTTCGGCGGTGCGCAAGTCTACCCTTTGGCAAGGCGAGTGAAAAGCTTGGCTTATCAAGCACTAATGGAAGGGTTTTTGGCGCGTTTGGTTCACTATTGTTACATTCGCGGGCAGGTTTTGCGGCGTCGGCGGACAATACGCCCATGAGCAAACTCGACACGACCACCAACCTGGATTTCACCGCCCTCCTCACGGCCGAACCCAAGGCTCCGCAAGCGCCGGCGCTGCCGGTAAAACTACCGGAGGAAATCGTCATCGGCGCCAGGGCGCTGAAGAAAGGCGGGTATTTCGTCAACATCACGAACCCCCGCCTGAAGCGCATCCCACGCCCCGCCAGCCCAACCATCCTCATCATCGAAGACGAGCCGGACACCCTGGCGCTGATAGGCCGTGTCCTGGACAAAGAGGGCTACCGAACGCGCAAGGCCGCGTCAGGCGCGACTTTTGTCACAGCCATGAAGCAGGCGCCGATTCCCGACCTGATCCTGCTCGACCTGGAGCTGCCGGACGTCAGCGGCCTCGTCATCCTCACCAAGCTGCGGGCGCATGCAGGAACCAAGGCGATCCCGATCGTGGTGCTCAGCGCCCACTCGGAGCCCAAGGCTGTCTACAAGTGCATGAGCCTCGGCGCGGACGGTTACATCTCCAAGCCCACCAGGGCGACCACGCTGGTGCAGGCGGTCAGGGCGGTGCTGGGCGGCTGAGAATTCCCTGCACGCAACGGCAACTACGCGGGGGCGCCGCTGAAGCGCTTGTTGGCGTCCATTTCGAAGAATACCGACACATGGTACGCGACCCGCTCATGCTCATCGCGCACCGCGCTTACGGTGCGCCACTCGCGGTACACGCTGCCGTCCTTGCGCCGGCTCCAGGTGCTGCCGGCCCAGTGGCCGTCGCGCGCCACTTCCGCAAAAAGCGTCGTGTAGTACGACGGCGGCTGCATCGCGAGGCGGAACTGCGTCTCCGGCTGGCCCAGCGCCTCGTCGGCCTTGAAACCCGTGATGCGGCAAAAAGCCTTGTTGACGCTCACCACGCGCCCGTCGGCCGAGGCGATGAGGATGGCCTCGGTCATGTTCTCGAAAGCCAGGGCCGCCACGCGAAGCTGCTCGCGGCTCGCCTGGAGCTCCGTCACATCGCGCGAGACGATGACCGCGCGAGACCATTCGCCGGCGGCATCGCGCACCGGATGCCCCGAGCACTCGAGCGCGCGCGGCTGCCCGTCGGCGGCGATCATGCGAAGGTCGAATTGCTGCTCGACGCCGCTTTCCAGCATCTTGCGAAGCGCCGTCTTGGCGCGGCCGAGGTCTTCAGGGTGCACCCGCCCGAAGGCATCGGTGCCGATGAGCACGTCCTGCTCCGGCAGCATCCGCGCGAAGGACGGGCTCACGTAGCGCCAGCGCCCCTTGGCATCGACCATGGAGATGAGATCCCCGGCGTTCTCGGTGATCAGCTTGTAGCGCTCCTCGCTCATGCGCAGGTCCTGGCGCGCCAGCCAGAGGCGCCGAGTCTGCCGGTGCACGATCGCACCGACCGCCATCGCGTACCCCAGGGCGCCGATGAAGCCGAGCGTGGACACGAGCGGGCTGGTCTCCGGGATGAATTCGAACCCCCGTACCCCGCCCCACAGCACCGCGCCGATCGCGAACAGGCCCAGCGAAGGGAGCAATCCCTTGAGGCCCCGGTTGACGAGATTGTTGAGCAAGGCGCCCGATAACAAGGCGTAGGTGATCCAGAGCGGGAACGAAAGCTCTGCGGCCCAGACGCCGAACAGGACGGCGTCGAACAGCAAGTTCATGTATTCCGCATGACGCGGTACGCGCGCGTTCTTCGCCGCGAGGTACGCCACGTGCGGATAGACCAGGAAAGTCAGCGCGAGGAATACCCAGGCGACGGGGCCTGCGCCCCTTTCCCGGCACAGGGCGCCGATCATGACGAAGACGTACGCGAAGGCCCAGGCCCGCGCGACATACACGGTCCAGACCAGCCGGCTGGAACGCGGCTTGATGTCGCGGTCCAGCGGTTTCAACGTCGCTTGTGATGCGGGCTTCAACCCTTCTCCCCAGGACGGCCGCGCGGCGCGCAAGGGCTACAGTAGCAATAAAAAAGCCACCCGGAGGTGGCTTTTTTTGCTCGGAAAAAGAACTTCTATTCCGGGGTCACTCGCTCGGCCGCCGCAGCGCGGCTCAGTTCGGCCTTGGACTTGCGGCCCGGGGCAGGCTTGGGGATGTAGCCGGCGGCGCGATACAGCGTGCCGTCGATCTTTTTTCCGTCGGTGAAGCGGATCACACGGCAGGTGGTCACCTCGCCCTTGGCCGACAGCGCCGTCAGGCTGACCCTCGCGTCGGCAAGTGAAATGCCCGTGCCGGTTGCGATTTCCGAGTCGAGTTTCTCACCATGGCCCTTGAGGTACTTCAGGATCTCGTCCAATTAACAGCTCCTTTATGTGACCGACTTTGACCGAAACTGGCGTCCCCTGCGGGATTCGAACCCGCGTACTCACCGTGAAAGGGTGATGTCCTAGGCCTCTAGACGAAGGGGACTGAAAACCGCAGCAAAAACCCACGTAGCAAGCTAGTTCGGTGGTGGAGGTAAGCGGGATCGAACCGCTGACCTCTTGCATGCCATGCAAGCGCTCTCCCAGCTGAGCTATACCCCCACGCGAAGCCACAGATTATAGCGCAATGCTGCTGTTTTGGAAAGGCTTTCGGTCAGTCCGGCCCCAAGTGGCGGGCAAGCCGTGCAAGCACCGTTTCGCGCCCGAGGAGCTCCAGGACCGCGTCGATCGAAGGGGTTTGCGTGCGCCCCGCCACCAGCACCCGCAAGGGCATGGCCAGCTGGGGCATTTTGAGCCCGCTCTCGGCAAGCACCGTCTTGATCGCAGCCGAAATCGACGGTTTGTCCCAACCGGTCAGCGCCTTGAGCTTCGACTCGAGCTGGCGCATCGCGGGCCTCGATTGCGCTGTCAGGTGCTGCTCCAGCAAGCCTGCGGCCGGAATACCGTCGCCATAGAACAGGGTCGCTGCCTCGGCGAGGTGCGGGATCGTGTTCGAGCGATCCTTGAGCAGCGCAACTACGGGCGCGAGGGGCGGTCCTTTCGCGGGATCGATCCCAAGCCTTGCGAGCTCGGGCGCGACGAGCTTCGCGAGCCGCCCGTTGTCGGCGGCCTTGATGTAGTGCTGGTTCAGCCACGCAAGCTTTTCCGGGTCGAACTGCGCGGCCGAACGCGATACGTGCTCGAAGTTGAACCACTCGACCAGCTGCGGCATCGTAAAGATCTCGGCGTCGCCGTGCG
>JANMDK010000327.1:0-6584 GCA_031376265.1 Pseudomonadota bacterium | reverse complement strand
CCGCGATCGGACGCATCTTCTGCTCGGAAGGCGCCGCGGTGGTGCTGGTCGACCGGGATGCCGCCGCGCTGGACGCAACCGCCGCCTCGATAAAAGGGGCCAGGCTCGTTTATTTCGCGGCTGACGTGGCCGATCCGGAGGCGGCCGTGAAAGCCGTCGAGCACGCCAAGGCTTGCTTCGGCAAGGTCGACCTGCTGGTCAACAACGCCGCCATGCGCAACTACTCTTCAATAGCCGAGGCCACCCAGGACGAATGGCGCGCGATGCTCGACGTGAACCTGGTCGGCGCTGCGAACTATGCGAAGGCGGCGTTGCCGGAATTGCGCCGCTCCGGCGCCGGCAGCATCGTGAATGTTTCTTCCTGCTACGCCGTCACCGGCCGCAAGGGCATGGGCATTTACGACGCGACAAAGGCGGCGCTCCTTGCCTTCACCCGCACGCTCGCCTGCGAGGAAGCGGCGCATGGGGTGCGGGCAAACGCGGTGTGCCCCGGCTCTACGCTGACCGATTTCCACCTCAAGCGCGGCATGGCAGCCGGAAAAACCGAAGCCGAGATCAAGGGGGCCCGAAGCGACAACTCGCTCATCAGGCGCTGGGCCTCACCAGAGGAAGTCGCGTGGCCTGTCCTTTGGCTTAGCTCGCCGGAAGCGTCCTTCATCACCGGCGCCACGCTCATGGTCGACGGCGGGCTGTCGATCCTCTGAGCGTCATTTGAGCTGCTTGCGAAAACCCGCCAGCTCCTTCCTCTGCTTGTCGTCGACTTTCGGATAGGCGAGCTTCATGTCCGCCAGGGTATCGAGGACGATCCGGGACACGATCAGCCGCGCATTCTGCTTGTCGTCCGCCGGCACGACATACCAAGGCGACTCCTTGGTGCTTGTCGCGGCCATCGCCTCCTCGTAGGCTTCGGCATAAGCCTTCCAGTAGCCGCGCT
Organism: Pseudomonadota bacterium; assembly: GCA_031376265.1. Lineage (GTDB taxonomy): Bacteria > Pseudomonadota > Gammaproteobacteria > Burkholderiales > SG8-39 > SZAS-79. The sequence goes on along the minus strand of JANMDK010000327.1, from coordinate 5,650 downwards.
CGACGATGTCCGAGCGCACGAACTTCCAGTTCTTGGCCGGATCGTCGATGCGTTCGAGGAAGCGCTTTCTCTGTTCCTCCTTGGAGACGTGCAGGAAGAACTTGACCACGCAGGTGCCGTTGCGGGCGAGGTGCGCTTCGAGCTCGCCGATCGAGCGGAAGCGTCCCTTCCAGACCTTGTCGTTGTCCGAGGGCAGGTCGGGCAGGTTCTGGGCGCGCAGGATCTCCGGGTGCACACGCACCACCAGCACTTCTTCGTAATAGGAGCGGTTGAAGATGCCGATGCGCCCGCGCTCAGGCAGGGCGCGCACCGCGCGCCACAGGAAATCGTGGTCCAGTTCCTCCGAGCTCGGGTGCTTGAAGCTGAAGACCTGGCAGCCCTGCGGGTTGAGGCCGGACATGACGTGCTTGATTGCGCCGTCCTTGCCGGCCGCGTCCATGGCCTGGAAGATGAAGAGCACCGAATGCATGTTCGAGGCATAGAGCCGGTCCTGCAGCTCGCGCAGCTGCACGACGCGCTCGTCGAGGAGCTGGCGGTAGTGGGGTTTGGATTTGTAGAACGGCTCGACTTTGGTCGGGCGCTTGGAGAGCTTGACCTTCTCGCCCGGCCGGACACGGAACTGCGCGGTTTTCATCTTCATCTCTAGGCATCCTCTGGCGTGGCGGAAGCGTGAGGATAACGCCGGATTGGCGCGTGACATAATCGCCCCGATGCCTAAAGACGCAATTTCCGCGCTGCTTTCCGCTCAGGCGCCGGCTCCGGAATGCAACGACGTCGCAGCGTGGTGGCCGACCTGGCGGACGCTAAGCGCCGAGACGCGCGATCCGTTCGAGCGCGCAATCCTCGGGGGCGCGCGGGCCGATCGCCTGGGATGGGCTTTCGCCTCCGGTTACCAAGCCGCCTTGCGGGCGCTCGACCCTGTGCTGCCGGACGACACGATCGCTGCGCTATGCGTCACTGAGGCCGAAGGCAACTTCCCCCGCGCGATCCGCGCCACGTTGACGCCGGACGGCGCCGGGTTCCTCGTCAGTGGCGAGAAGCGCTGGACCACCCTCGGGCCGGGCGGCGGGCTTTTTATCGTCATCGCCCGAGAGGCCGGGACGGACGAGGCGCGGCCTTCGCTCAGGGCCGTGCGCGTCGCATCCGGCGCAATGGGCCTCGGGATCGAATCGATGCCGCCGACCTCGTTCGTGCCCGAAGTGCCGCATGCCCGCATCAAGCTCGATCGCGTGCGTGTTTCAAATGAAGCGGTGGCGCCGGGCGATGCCTATTCCGGGTACGTGAAGCCTTTTCGCACCATCGAGGACATTCATGTGCATGCTGCGACGATCGCCTACCTCATGGCCGAGGCGCGCAGGCGCGCCTGGCCGCACGACTGGAGCGAGCGCGCCGCGATGCTGCTGCATTCGATGGCGCATATCTCGAAGCTCGATCCGCTGGCATCCGAAACCCACATCGCGCTTTCCGGCGCGCTTGGGATTGGCGAAGCACTCGTGTCCGAAGCCGATGCGCATTGGGCCAGGGCCGGCAAAGATGCTGCTGCCGCGCGCTGGGTCCGGGACCGCAAACTCACCGGTGTCGCCTCCAAGGCGCGCGTGCAGCGGCTGGCTGCCGCTTGGGCGCGGCTCGGATCGGAGTAACATCGCGCGGTAGCGACTTGCCAGGCATTGGAGGAGAAGGTCATGTCCACGCTTTACCGATACGCGCTCCCGGTCGATGAAACGCACTGGAAAACCAGCGGCGAGGTCGAGACCACCTTCACCTGGGACTACGACGCGCGCAGCGAGGACCTCCTCAACCTGTATGCCAAGGGCAAGCGCCAGCAGTGGGACGCGGCCACGCGCATCGACTGGAGCCTGCCGGTCAATCCCGACGACCCGATGGAGATGGACGAAACGGTGCTGCCGCTCTACGGCACGCCGATGTGGGGCAAGCTGTCGGCCAAGCAGAAGGCCGAGATCCGCTACCACAACCAGGTGCACACGCTTTCGCAGTTCCTGCATGGCGAGCAGGGCGCGCTCGTCTGCAGCGCGCGCATCGTGCAAGACGTGCCGAACATCGAATCCAAGTTTTATGCGGCCACGCAGGTCATGGACGAGGCGCGGCACGTGGAGGCCTTCCGCAAGCTGCTCACCGACAAGTACCGAATGGTTTACCCGATCTCGCCGCCGCTCAAGGCGCTCCTCGAGAAAACGCTGGCCGATCCGCGCTGGGACTTCACCTACCTCGGCATGCAGGTGCTGATCGAGGGCCTCGCGCTGGTGGCTTTCCAGAGCATCCGCGACTATTCGAAGAACACGCTGTGCCGCCAGGTCAATGCGTATGTCATGCAGGACGAGGCGAGGCACGTCGCGTTCGGACGCATGGCGCTGCGCGACTACTACCCGGAGCTCACGCAAGCCGAGCGCAGCGAGCGCGAGGAGTTCGTCATCGAGGGCGCGGTCTACCTCAAGGACCGCATGAAATCGCGCGAGATGTGGGAGAAGCTCGGCTATGACGCCGAGGAAGTGATCCGCGAGATCGAGGCGTCCGAGGGCCACATCCGCTACGTGATGCGCCTCTTCTCGCGCATCGTGCCGACCGTGAGGGACATCGGCCTGTGGAGCCCGCGCGTGCAGAAAGCTTTCGCCGACATGGGCGTCATGAAATACGCCAACACCGATGCCGACGCCATGCTCGAAAAGGATTCCCGCGTAGCCGAGGATTTCGACCGGCAGATGAAGGAAGGCTGGACCGGGGGCCTCGAAGCCGAAGCACAGGCGGCCAAGGGCTGATATCGAAGGATTTTTTCCAGAACCCCGCGTCGTGCGTGGCTCTCCTGGCAATTTTGTTCTGGTGTCAGTACATTGACGACGCTTTGGCCGACTTGGCCGGCGGCAAGGGCCTCGCTCAGTCCGGCATCCGCGCGAGACGCTCCAGCGCCGGACCGGTGACCCGGAAGAGGCGCCACTCTTCCATGCGCACTGCGCCGAGGCTCTCGTAGAAGCGGATCGAAGGCTCGTTCCAGTCGAGCACCATCCACTCGAAGCGTCCGCAGCCCCGCTCGTGCGCGATCCGCGCGAGCGCCAGCAGCAGCGCCTTGCCGTAGCCGCGGCCGCGATGCTCCGGCTGCACGTAGAGGTCTTCGAGGTAGAGGCCCTTTCGCCCGAGGAAGGTGGAGAAATTGTGGAAGTAGATCGCCATGCCGACCGTGACGCCGCCGGCCCGGCACACCAGCGCCTCGGCGCGCGCGCCTTCGCCGAACAGCTCGTGGGTGAGCTTTTGCTCGTCGATGACGACGAGGTGCGTGAGCTTCTCGTATTCGGCCAGCTCGCGGATCAGGCCGAGGAGGGCGGGCACGTCTTCGGCTGTCGCGGGGCGGATGTCGGGTGGTTGTTTCATGGTGCTCCCATCCTAACGGAATCGCGGCACTGTATATTCCATGCGATGAGGATCGTGCGCTCCGCAGATTTCGCCGCGCTGCCCTGGAAGAACGGATTGGGCGTATCGCGCGTCATCGCTTCGGATCCGCCGGGCGCTGGCTACGACAAGGTCGACTGGCAAGTCGGTGCGACCGACATCGGCATCAGCTGCCCTTTCTCGAGCCTGCCCGGCATGGACCGCCAGTTCATGCTGCTCGAAGGACCCGGCGTGGAGCTGCACTGCATCGACGTGGTCGCGGGCGTCGATGTGAAGCATGCCGTCGTAACGCCCTATGTCCCGGTGAATTTTCGCGGCGACTGGCAGACGACATGCCGTCTCCCCGGAGACCCGGTGCAGGTGTTCAACGTGATGGCGCGACGCAGCCACGCTGTCGCGAAGATTTCGCAGCCGCGCTGGACAGGGGCGCTTTTCCTCGAGCAGAAGGCAGTGGAGACGGTGGTCGCGGTGCTGCTCTCGGGCGCGGTCCAGGTCACCGGCGACGCGGTGCCGCTGATGCCGCTCGAAGCCGTAATCCTGGACAGTCCGGCGGGCGAGCTGCGCGAGGTCGTCACCAGCGGCGGGCCGGCGCGTCTCGCGATCGTGCGCGTGACGCCTGCCCCGCAGCCTTAGTCCGGACCTAATCGATCAGCTTGCGCATCACGTGGCGGCGGTTCTTGGTGAACGGGCGCACGTGAGTCGGCCAGCGGCCCGAGTCCACCGCCTTGGCCCAGCCCTCGCCGACCAGCACGTCGGGGCTCTCGAGCTCGTAGACCGCCATGTAGGCCGGCTCGTTCTCCATGACGATGGTCTTCTTCTCGCCGCCGAGGATCATCGTGAGCGGCCCCATCTTGTAGCGCTTGGCCGAAACCACGCCCGGCACCTTGAGGATCAGCGGGATGTGCTCGGTGTCGTACACCTCGTTGAAAATCGCTTCCTTGTCGGCATCGACGTCCATGCTGACGGTGAAAATATAGCGGGCTTTACTTCGTGCTTCTCCTGCCATGGCTTTTCCTCTGAGAATCGTACGGGGATGCGCGATGTTACCAGCCCGAGAAGCGCGGCCAGGCCGTTTCGACAGCCTCGGTGCCGTTGACGACTTCGTAATGGTCGTATTGCGCGGCGGTGGCGCAGGCGTGGTTCGGCAGGATGCGCAGGCGCGTGCCGATGGGGAGGTCCGGCAGCTTCGTCGCATCGCCGCTGCGGTGGCTGATGATGCCGTGCTCCTGGCTTGCATCCGAGACGATGAGCCCCGGGATCGGGCGCCCGGAGGCATCGCACACCAGGCCGTAGCCCTGGTCCAGGGGCTGTTTGGCAGTGCCCCGGTCGCGCGACATCGCCATCCAGCCGGCATCCGTGAGGATCCAGCCCTTTTCCTTCTGGTGGCCGATTACGGTGCCGAGCACCGAGAGCGCGATGTCCTCCACGCGGCACACATCGATGCCTGCCATGACGAGGTCGAAGAAGACGAACACGCCGGCGCGCACTTCGGTGACGCCGGCGAGGTCTTCGACGTAGGTGGCGGTTGGCGTCGAGCCGGCGCTGACGATCGAAGCGTCGAAGCCGGCTTCCCGAAGCTGCTTCGCGGCCGTGACGACGGCATCGCGCTCGCGTCCGGCGATGGCGCGGATCGCATCGATGCTGCGGCAGTTGTAAGAGTCGCCGGCGTGCGTCATGACGCCTGCGACCTGTGCGCGGCTCCCCGCAAGCGCGCGCGCGATCTCGACGATCTGCGGATCGCCTGGTTTAAGGCCCGAGCGGTGGCCGTCGCAATCGATTTCCACTAGCACGCGCAGCGGCGGATCGGCCGGTTTGAGCGCGGAAGCGATCGCGGTCGCAGCCTCTACGCTGTCGATCACGATTGCGAGATCCACGCCGCCCTTCACCAGCGCCAGTGCGCGCGGGAGTTTTGAGGGCGCGAATGCGACGCCATAGAGGATGTCTCGATACCCGGCTTGCGCGAACTGCTCGGCTTCCTTGAGCGTGGAGACGGTGATCGGGCCGGGCAATTCACCCTGCACCAGGCGCGTGACTTCGAGCGACTTGGCGGTCTTGACGTGCAGCCGCAGCCTGCAGCCGAGGGATTCGATGTGCGAGACGAGGCGCTTCGCGTTGGCCTCGACCTTGCCGCGATCGAGCAGCAGGGCGGGGGTGTCGAGTTCCGAGAGCATAACGGGATGCGTCATAGGTCAGGCCCTGAGTTCGCGCAAGATCGCCTTGCGCGCATCGTTCAATTGGTCGGGCAGTTTGC
>JANMDK010000099.1:0-3533 GCA_031376265.1 Pseudomonadota bacterium | reverse complement strand
GCCGGCGACGCGCGGCTGCAGGAGCACGTTGCGATAGCGGCTGTCGGCAAGGATCCAGACGCCGTCGTTTTCCATGATGCGGGTCATTTCGCGGTAGAGGCGGTTGCGCTCCGGACCGTCTGGCAGCGTCCTCGATTTCAGGTAGCGCTTGTCGAATTCCGCGGACTGGTAGCAGGCATTGTTGCTCTGCTTCGCATTCGGCCCATAGAGCAGCTGCATGAAATTGTCGCCGTCTGGGTAGTCGGCGATCCACGCCGAGGCGCGCATCATGAGGCGGCATTCGTTCTCGAGCTTGATGAGCTCGGCAAAGCGGTCCTTGTGGATCTCGAGGCGCAGGCCGATCGCGTCCAGAGAACGCTTCCAGAGCTCGTCGAACTGGCGGTACACCTCGGTGGGCACCGACGAATAGCGGATCACCAGCGGCTTGCCGTCGGGCAGCGTTCGATAGCCGTCAACACCGCGCTTGTAGCCGAAGCGGTCGAGGAGTGCGTTGGCCAGCCTGGGGTCGTGGGCCACGGGGCTGCGATAGGCCGGGTCGTGCCCCGCCACGCCGGGCGGGATCGGGAACTGCGCTCGCACCGCCTGGCTGTTGCGGATGATCCGGATCTGATCATCCAGCTTGTACGCCATCGAGATCGCGCGGCGCAGGGCGATCTTTTCCTTGGAGAAGCCGCCGACCGGGTTGGGCTTGCCACCTATCGTTTCCTGCGTGTTGAAATAGGTGTAGGTGATCTCTGGATCGACGCTGCGGTCGAGCCTGAATCCTCGCCTGGCGAATTCCGGCTTGAGCGCGCCGTCGGCGCCCATGAAGATGCCGGCCAGGTCGGAGAGCTGGTACTCGATATCCGTCTGCCGGCCGAGGAATGCGAGCCAGCGGCTCTGCGTCTCTTCCATGATCGAAACTTCCACGCCGTCGATCGCAGGCAGCTTCTTTCCATTCATGCGCGCGACGATCGCCTGGTCGGCCGGATTTTCGCCGGCCGCGAAATCCCAGATCTTTCCGCGAAACGACGGATTGGCTTCGAGGGTGATTTTCGACGAGCGCACGTAGCTCTTGAGCCTGAAGGCGCCGGTGCCGACCGGGTGCGAATTGGTGTCGTTGCCGTACGCCTCGATCGCTTCCTGCGCCACCGCCCCGGCGAGGGGGAATGCAAGCACATGCGAGAAATTGAAGTCGGTCTGGTTCAGCCGCACGCGCAGCGTGTAGCGATCCGGGGTCTCCAAACCAGCGATCTTTGCCGAATAGTCGAAGCGCCCGGTTTTCTTGGCGAGCGCCACCTGCTCGTCGAGCCCGGCGATCTTGCCTTCGAATAGGAATGCGTACGGCGAGCGGTTCGCCGGGTCCATGAAACGCTTGAACGAGTAGGCGTAGTCCGCTGCCGTCAGCTCGCGCTTTGCGCCCCTGAACGCGGGATCGTCGCTGAAATAGATGCCGGGCGTGACCTTCAGCGTATAGGTGCGGCCCGCATCCGCAATTTCCGGCAGCGCGCCAGCCGTGTTCGGCACCAGTTTCGCGGGCCGCACGAGATAGTCGTAGGTCAGCAGCGGGTCGAATATCGCTTCGATCACGGTGCCGGAGTAGTAGTCGGAAATCCTGACCGGGTCGAAACCGGTTTCGGCCGCCTGGAAAGTCACGCGCAGGATCTTGCTGCCGTCGCCCGCAAGCGATTGCGTCGTGAAGGTGCCAAAGGCCAGCGCGGCGATCGCCAACCAACGCGGCAGTCCCTTCATCCAGCGCAATCCATCGTTTGCTATGGTCCCGGCAAGTGCCGCCGGCGCAGCCCGGCAGGCTGGGGAAAGTATAATCCGCGCTCGATCACGCCAGAGGGAACAGCATGGGATTTCTCGCCGGAAAGCGCGTCCTCGTCACCGGGCTCATCAGCAACCGCTCGATCGCCTGGGGCATCGCCAAGGCCGCGCAGCGCGAAGGCGCCGAGCTCGCCCTCACCTACCAGACCGACCGCTTCAAGGATCGCGTAACCGACATGGGCAAGGAGCTCGGGACGGACATCGTCCTGCCCTGCGAAGTGACCGAGGATGAATCGATCGCGGCGCTGTTCGCGCAACTCGGCCAGCGCTGGGACAAGCTCGACGGGCTGGTGCATTCGATCGCGTTTGCCTCCAAGGAGGCGATTACCGGCGATTTCCTCGAGGGCCTTTCGCGCGAGGGATTCCGCCAGGCGATGGACATCTCGGCCTACAGCTTTCCTGCGCTTGCCAAAGCCGCGATGCCGATGCTGAGCGAGCGCGCGTCGCTCGTCACCCTGACGTACCTCGGCTCCGAGCGCGTGATCCCGAACTACAACACCATGGGACTGGCCAAGGCGGGTCTCGAGGCGAGCGTGCGCTACCTTGCCGAGAGCCTCGGCTCGCGCGGCGTTCGCGTGAATGCGATTTCCGCCGGCCCGATCAAGACCCTCGCAGCCAGCGGCATCGCGGGATTCGGCAAGATCCTCAAATTCGTCGAGCAGAACGCGCCCTTGCGGCGCAACGTCACGATCGACGACGTGGGCAACGCCGCGGCTTTCCTGCTCTCGGATCTTGCCGCCGGCATCACTGCGGAGGTCATGCACGTGGACAACGGCTTCAGCACGATGGCCGCCGGCATGCGCAGCCTCAGCGGGGACTAGCCCCGGATTACTGCTGCTGGAGTTTTTTCTCGAGGTTGTCCTTGTTGACCTCGATCTTCGCGCGCGCGCGAAGGCTCGCCGCATAGGCCGCGAATTGCTCGCCCCCCGCCTGGCCTTCGAGCCGCGATAGCGCGGCTTTTGCGTCCTGCTCGACCTTGGGCGGCGCCTCGATCACCCGGGCGACGCGATAGAGCACATAGCCGCGCTCTGCACCGAACCCCGTGTAAGCGGGCATTTTCTTGGGATCCGCCGAGAGGATCTGGCGCAGCGCATCCGGCGCCAGGCCCTCGGCCTTGCCACGGCTGATGGCTTGCGGCGGCGACCACTTGACCGCGATTTCCTTGCCGGCCTTGAGCTCGGCAAGCTTCGCCTCACCGTCGCGGCGCGCCAGCTTGCCTGCTTCCTGCGCCCGCAGCCGCTTTTCTATGTCGGCGCGGACCTCTTCGAACTTGAGCTGCGCCGCCGGCTTGTGTTCGGCGACCCGCGCCGACGCGAGCACGCCCGGCGCGACTTCGATCGCATCCGTGTTGCGCTTGGACTGGATCGTGTCCGGCGTGAACAGCGAGGAAAGCATCTTCGGGTTCGCAAGCGGCCCCGCAGCGGGCGAGCCGGTCTTCGGGATCCAGTCGGTCTTCTGCACCTGCAGCTTGAACCGCTCGGCGGCGGGCTTGAGGCTGTCGGACTGCTCGTAGACCAGGTTGCTGAACACCTCGGCCGACTCGGCAAACTTTCGGGTGCCCTTTTGCCGCGCGAGCTCCTTGGTGAGCTCGCCGCGAACCTCCTCGATGGCCTTGACCTTGGCGGGCTGGATCGAAGTGACGCGGACGATGTGGTAGCCGAATTCGGTCTCCACCAGGCCGCTGGTCTCGCCTTCCTTGAGCTTGAAGGCGGCGTCCTCGAAAG
>JANMDK010000087.1:0-1795 GCA_031376265.1 Pseudomonadota bacterium | reverse complement strand
CGCAGAAGTTGTAGGTGGGGCTGCCATCGGAGCGCGCGATGATGAGGTCGTCGAGCTCTGTGTTCGACACCGTGATGGGCCCTTTGATGAGATCGTCGAACGTCACCGCGCCGGAGAGCGGATTCTTGAACCGCACCACGGGCTTCACGCCCGCCGGCGGCGTGGCCGTCGAGTCGCGCCAGCGGCCGTCGTAGCGGGGCTTTTCTCCCCGCGCCATCTGCTGCTTCCTCAGCTCGTCGAGCTCTTCCTTCGAGGCATAGCAGTGATAAGCCTTGCCTTCGGCGAGGAACTTGCCGATCACTTCCTTGTAGCGCTCCATGCGCTGCGTCTGGAAAAAAGGACCTTCGTCCCAGTCGAGGCCCATCCACTTCATGCCGTCGAGGATCGCGTCGACCGACGCCTGCGTCGAGCGCTCGAGGTCGGTGTCTTCCACCCTGAGGATGAATACGCCCTTGGATTGGCGCGAGAAGGCCCACGAGTAAAGCGCGGTGCGGGCACCGCCTACGTGCAGGAAGCCGGTCGGGCTGGGGGCAAAACGGGTGCGGACTGGGATTGTCACGACGCTGGGAACGGATTGAAGCCGACCGGGTTGAACACCGATTGTGAAGGCGGGTATTGTAGTCGCGATGAGCGAAGCGACGACCGAGAAACCGGTGGATGGGGCGATGCCCGGCTACGAGCTGCCGGTCTATCCCTATCGCACGCCGCAGCAGTTCTATGTCGAGCAATATCTCGTCGAAAAGCTGGCCGAGTATTCCAGCATCGACCTGCGCTGGAAGAATCGCGTAGTGGACGTCCGTCCCGCCGGCGATCACGTCGAAGTCGACGTCGAAACCCCGGACGGCCGCTACACCGCGCGCTGCGCGTATCTCGTCGGCGCCGACGGCGCGCACAGCACGGTGCGCGAAAAAATAGGCGCCAAGGACGGCGAATTCGCGCTCTTCGAGGCCACCTGGTGCATTGCCGACGTGCGCATGGCGCCATCGACCGAAGCGGTGCGCAAGGCCTACCTCGACAACCCGCTGAACGATGGCGGCGCGATCTGGTACCACCAGATGGCCGACGGGATCTGGCGCACCGACTGGGAGATCGGCCACTACACCGACCCGGATGCCGAAGCGCAACCCGGGCGCGCCAAGGAGCGACTCCAAAGGCTGCTCGGACCCGGCACCGAATTCGAGCTGGTGTGGGTCGGTGCATGGCGCTTCCGGCGCCGCTGCCTGGAGAAAATGAAGCACGGCCGCGTGATTTTCATGGGCGACGCCGCCGCGCAGCACTCGCCTTTCGGCGCGCGTGGCGGCAATCGCGCGGTGCAGGACGCCAACAACCTCGCCTGGAAGCTCGCGCTCGTGCTCGAAGGCAAGGCCGCGCCGGAACTGCTCGAAAGCTACGAGCTGGAGCGCCACCAGGCGGCGCGCGAAGCGGTCGAAATTGCTTCGCGAAGCGCGGTCTTCATCGCGCCCGAGACTGCGGGGCAACGCCTCGTGCGCGACGCGATTCTCGATCTTGCCGAAAAGGATCCCGCGGCGCGCGCTTTGGTCAATGTGGGGCGGCTTTCCCAGGCATGCGCGTATTCGGAATCGCCGCTTGGCGCCGAGCGTGGCGCGTTCGATGCACCGGGCGCTCCGCCGGGCTGCGCGGCGCCCGACGGCACGGTCCGCGTCGGCGGCCGGAACACGCATTTCGCCGACCGGCTGCAGGGACGCTTTACCGTCGTGTATTTCGGCGGGGATGGCGAGCCGCCTCATGCCGGCGTGGAAACAGTGACGATGTCCATCGAGCGCGCCTCCGCGCC
>JANMDK010000020.1:0-59931 GCA_031376265.1 Pseudomonadota bacterium | reverse complement strand
AGCGCGGCATCCTGGCGGTTATCGGTGAAGCTCAGCAGCTTCTGATCTCGGGCATGGTAGCCCGCGTCATTCAACCGGTTGAGGATCGAGAACGCTGTGATGGTCGTCGAGGTGCTGCGCCCCTCGCTTCCCAGCTTCGTTAGTTTTGTTCCTTCGTTTGTCTTCGTATCGAAGAAGACTCCGCCGGTTGGGTCGAAGAGCAGCGGTGTCTTCATGAACCAGCCCCACCACTTCAACGACTCTGATTCCGAGCAATTTCCGAATTCGTCAAAGTAAATCTTGGTTGGAAACGAGGCCTTTTGCTTTGATTGCGGAACCGGTCCGCCTTTGGTCATGCGGAACCAGGAAGGCGGCAGAAACTCCATGTCCTCGGCAGGATCCCAGACGTCCTCGCCTATGAGGAGGTAGCCATCTGTGGCCTCATCGTCTTCATCGGAACCCTCCCGGAATTCGCGCGGTTCCAATCGATTACCGTTACGGGATACGCAGATGAATGCGTGCCCGGTCGCGCGGCTGAACACATTGGGGAAGATCGGCTTCTTGTCGTCTTCGTCGTGTTTGAAGACACCTGGCTCCAGCGTGATGAACCGGTTCTCGTCTTGGTCGAGCGTGGTGTAGACCGAACCCGTTTGGGAGATGAACTGGTGCAGCTTGAACGGCAATATGGTGTAGCGCTGTCCTTCATCCTGAAGCCGCTTGTTGACGGTGCTGATCCACTGGAGGAGTTCCGTCAGAAAGTACCGACAAGCCGGTTCCGCCAATCCAGAAGCCTCGGCGAGCGCCGCTACGATTTCGCCGATCATCTGGGGATTGCGGCGAGCCAGTGCACCGTCACGAATTTCTAAAGCAACGCGGTTTTCCAGCCATACGGCAACCGGATGGGTCTTTAGTTTTTCGGTTGATGTTTCCGGATCGATGCCCGTTTGAATGGCAGCCGCAAGTGCCTGCTTGGTTGGCATTGCCCCGGAAAACGAGAGTGACCGGTCCAACGTCTCGTTAATCACCTGTTCCGGAGAAAACGGCTTACCGAAGAGCCTCGTCGCAACCCCCGCAACTTCTCCCCGTCGCGAGGCCGCGCTGCCGACCGAAACCATGGTCGCGGACGTCCCGATGCAGGTCACGTCATGGGTGCAGCGCGACCGAATGCGACGGATCAACATCGCTACATCCGCCCCTTGGCGACCACGATAAGTGTGAAGCTCGTCGAAGACGAGAAAGCGCAGGTTCTCGAATATGGCGTCGCGAATGGACCGCTCCCGAATCCGGGTCAGGAGCAACTCGAGCATCATGTAATTGGTCAGCAGGACCTGGGGCGGCTTATCGCGCATGCGTTGGCGCGCGTCCTCCTTCTCTTGGCCGGTGTATTGACCGAAGGTAATCGGAAATTCCCTAGTGCCCGCTTCGTAGTTGTTCTTATAGCGATTGAATTCCTCCGACTGCGAGTTGATCAGCGCGTTCATCGGATAGACCACGACCGCTGTCACCCCCGGTGAGCTGGGATTGCAGAGTAGGTGGTGGAAGATCGAGCCTATGTAGGTGAGCGATTTTCCCGACCCCGTTCCGGATGTGACAATGAAATCCTTGCCGGCGGTACCCAGCGCGATCGCTTCTACCTGGTGCCGATAGAGTGAAAACCCTTTGAAGATGTCAGCGATGTCATGGTGCAAGGTGCCGTCGCGAGAGAGGTCCGCCACGCTGCCTGCCATCTCGAACGCAGGATTGAACTGGAGGAGCGGCTCGGGCCAAAGCTTTCCTTTTTTCAACTCCCCTTCAACGACAGCGCGAATTGCCGGATCGGCGATGTTGAGAAAGCTGCGAATATATGTCGCATAGTCGTCAACGATCCGCGAATGTGTGTGGAAAACGTTCATGGCCCGCTTCTACGTTGTTGCAAACAACTGCGCATCTGAAAAGATGGACATCACCGCGAGCGGCGCCGGCCCTGACCCGTTATGCGTTCCAAACTCCCGGTGGCCACGGTGCCAGCTTCACTCCCATGGTGCCCACGACATCGCCGAACGCCTTCACCATCTTCCGGAAGCTTCTGCAGCCGCGATAAGCCGCGCCGAAATCTAACCGCGCGGTCATGGCCGCCTGGTCAACACTTTCCGAGTAACCCCTTCCGGCGAGCATGTGTCTACGAAGTTCGCCCTTGGCGTTGCGGGGTACCTCCGGGGCGGAGTGCGAGGATGCGTCGGCAACGATTCCACGAACGCCTCGGAGTGCCTCCAGTGAGGCTAGGAACCACGCTTCGTACTCGCGGTTCGCCATCACCACCCCACACGGAACGGCGCCAGCCTCCGTCCTTGCCCATGTTTCGACTTGGGGCGCGAGATCCCTCGGGCAGTCGTCATCACTGTCGAAGACGATCAGAATGCCGCCGCACTCGGGCTGAAGAAGTGCCAAGCGAACAGAGCGTTGAACAGACGCTTGCTGAACCAGTTCGGAGCGCTTGCGGCGGATTGGTTTCCCCACACCAATATCATGGACGCCGGCCTCCGCGAGAAAACGCCGCAGTAGAACTGGAATCGCACCTACTTCCCCATGTCCTTCCACGATCGGCTGAATGATCATGTGAGAGTCTCGAAGAGTTCGCCCTGTGCGACAGCATTGGGATCATCGAACAGCGGTTCGGCATCGAGAGCGTTGGAGCGCAACAGTTCGCCGGCGCCCATCAGGTGATCGTGGAGTGCGCGGCGCGAAGCTTCCGCGATCGGCGCAATCCTGGACGCACCATCGGTCCACTCGACGATGCGGATATTGCGCGCCTCAAGCCATTTCGCGTCGAGTACTTCCGGGCTATGGGTCGTCACCACGACCTGCATGCGCTCTGAAGCGTTCAGCAGGAGATCCAGAATTGCACCGACCGCGCCGGGATGGATCGTCGCTTCGGGCTCCTCCAACGCCAGGAGCGTCGGTGTCGGCCGCTGGAACACCGCGACCAGCAGACCCAGCGCTCGCAGCGTCCCATCTGACATATTGAACGCCTCGAATTTGAGCCGCTTTTTTTGCCCCCATTCCTGGGTGAACTCCAGCGATAGCTTGTTGCCATGCTTGATGGGCTTGACCCGCCTGGTGTTCGGCACAACCGATGCGAGCAGGTCGCATATGCGCTCGATCTCCTCGGGAGCTTGACGTTCGATCTCCTGCAACACACTCGCCGCGTTGCTGCCGTCCGGTTTCAGGCTGGTACCGCTGTCCGGATCCTGCATTTGCCTCAGTCTGCCCGGCTCGATCGAGTAGGTCCTGATTCCGCTCAGGGCCCGCACCACGGAAGCGAATCTCACATCCCCGCCGATGACCGGCAGCACCAGGGCGGAAGGTTCGGATGCGGGGTCCATGCCGCGCACATTGGAGCGAAAACGGCTCCGGGTCCGGTCGAACCAGTGCCGGCTGCCGTCCTCCAGGTTGACGATGCACTGCTCTCGAACGACATCGAACCCGTAGTTAGGCAACGCGCGCACTTCGAAGGCATAGCGCCCCCCGGTGACGGCACCGTTGATCGGGCCGAATATGGCGCAAAGCCCCAGGTTGGGCGGGTAACTCCGCCCGGAGGTCCGGTTCCTCACCGACGTGATTCCGCCACGACGGTCGAAGACGGCCTGCAACGGCGACACCATCAACTCCGCCAGAAATGCAAAGGCATCCACGAGATTGCTCTTTCCGGACCCGTTGCGGCCGACCAGGAACGTCGGGTTTTCGAAATCGATGGTCCCACTCGGGATGCTTCGAAAGCGTTTGAGAATGAGTTTCTTCAATACCGCATTCATTTCGTCACCTCGGTCTAGCTTGAAGCATTGCAACCGGCAGGAGCTGTCATGAGAGTGCTGATAGTAATGCGCCAAATAAAAAGGGAATGCGCCACTTTATTTGGCGCATTCCTGCAATGCGCCAAATAAAAGTACACCGTCGAAAAGCGGCAATAATTCAGCCAATTGGACGCTTCCCTCCCTTTATCTTCTTACCCCTGCGCCATCCGCTCGCCGTGCTCGCGCACGGCATGGAAACCCACCTTCGGCCAGCGCTCCTGCGTGACCTGCAGCACCGGCCGGTTCGGCGCGAGGAATACCGGGTTGCCGTCGATGTCCTTGGCCAGGCGCACCGCCTGGTCGCGCTCGAAGTTCTTGCGCATCGTCTCGTCGGGAAAAGTCAGCCATAGCGCAGTGTGGATCTCGGCCGGGTCGTAGACCGCGTCGACCTTGTACTCGGACGCGAGGCGCGCGGCGACGACTTCGAACTGCAGCGGGCCGACGGCGCCGAGCAGCGTGTTGCCGGTCGCCGTCTCGAGCACCTGGATCGCGCCCTCCTCGCCCAGTTCCTGCAACCCCTTCTGCAACGGCTTGGCCTTGAACGGGTCGCGCGGCCGCGCAAAGCGGAACAACTCCGGGGCGAAGTAAGGGATGCCCTTGAAGTTGAGGATCTCGGTCGTCGATTCGGTCAGCGTGTCGCCGATCTGCAGCTGGCCGTGGTTGTGGATGCCGATGATGTCGCCGGCCACCGCGTCCTCGCTTGCCACCCGCTCGTTGGCCATGAAGGTGAGCGCGTTGGCGAGCTTCATGTCGCGCCCGGCGCGCGGATGCTGCACCTTGATGCCCGGCTTGTAGCGGCCTGAGCAGACGCGAAAGAACGCGATGCGGTCGCGATGTCGCGGATCCATGTTGGCCTGGATCTTGAAGACGAACCCGCTGAAGGCGGGCTCCGCCGGGTGAACCATGCGCACACCCGCGTCGCGCGGTTGCGGCGGCGGCGCCCATTCGACCAGCGCCTGCAGGATCTCCTGCACGCCGAAGTTGTTGATGCCCGAGCCGAAGAACACCGGCGTCTGGGTGCCCGCGAGGAACCTCTCGAGATCGAAAGGCACGCTGGCTCCCTGCAGCAGGTCCACGTCGTGACGCAGCTGCTCGACCTCGCCGGGGAACAGCTCGTCCAGCCGCGGATTGCCGATGCCGTCGATGGTCTCGGTCTCGCCGCCGCGCTTTTCTTCTCCGGGCGTAAAGCGCAGCAGCCGGTTCTGCAGCAGGTGGAACACCCCGCGAAACACCTTGCCCATGCCGAGCGGCCAGGTAATCGGCGCGCAATCGATCTTGAGCACCGACTCGATCTCTTCGAGCAGTTCAAAGGGTTCCCTCACCTCGCGGTCCATCTTGTTGACGAAGGTGATGATCGGCGTGTTCCTGAGCCGGCAGACCTCCAGCAGCTTGATCGTCTGGGCTTCCACGCCCTTGGCCGCGTCGATGACCATGACCGCGGCATCGACCGCTGTCAGCACGCGGTAAGTATCTTCCGAGAAATCCTCGTGGCCCGGCGTGTCGAGCAGGTTGATCGTGTGCCCGGCGTAGTCGAACTGCATCACCGAGCTCGTCACCGAGATGCCGCGCTGCTTCTCGATCTCCATCCAGTCCGAGGTCGCATGGCGCGAGCTCTTCCTTGCCTTGACGGTGCCGGCCATCTGGATCGCACCGCCGAAGAGCAGCAGCTTCTCGGTCAGCGTGGTCTTGCCGGCGTCCGGGTGCGAGACGATCGCAAAGGTACGGCGGCGCGAGACCTCGCGCACGAGGTCGGCGGGATAGGGCGTGGTGTTCATTGGATGGTCAGGCCGGGGGGCGCGGATTATAGCGCATGCTATAGTTTTCCCAGCGTGCGAGCGGCACCCCGGGCCGATCCACTGCATATATGAAAATACATATAGCAACTGCCCGGAAAGCCGCGCGGATACTCACTTCGGCAAACTGAAAGTTCGAGATTCAAGCCATGGCAGACCGCCGATTCGGTATTGAAACCCTGTGCCTGCATGCCGGCCAGATTCCCGACCCCGCCACCGGCGCGCGGGCGTTGCCTATCTACCAGACCACCTCGTTCGTGTTCGATTCGGCCGAGCACGCGGCGAGCCTCTTTAACCTGCAGACCTTCGGCAACGTCTATTCGCGCATCTCGAACCCGACCGTCTCGGCGTTCGAGGAGCGCATGGCCGCGATCGAGAACGGCCGCGCGGGCCTCGCCGCCGCCTCGGGCCAGGCGGCCGAATTCACCGCGATCCTCACCATCTGCCAGGGCGGCGACCACATCGTCTCGGCTTCCACGCTCTACGGCGGCTCCTACACGCTGCTGGCGGTCAACCTCGCCAAGCTCGGCATCGAGACCACGTTTGTCGATTCGGACGACCCGGAGAATTTCCGCCGCGCGATCAAGCCGAACACGCGCCTGGTCTACGCCGAGACGCTGGGCAACCCGCTCCTGAACATGGTCGACATCGAGGCGGTGGCGAAGATCGCGCACGAAGCCGGCGTGCCGCTGATGATCGACAACACAGTGCCCTCGCCCTACCTGTGCCGTCCGTTCGACTGGGGCGCCGACATCGTGGTCCACTCGGCCACCAAGTACATCGGCGGGCACGGCACGACCATGGGCGGCGTCATCGTCGAGTCGGGCAAGTTCCCTTGGGACAACGGCAAGTTTCCCGGCATGACCGAGCCCTCGCCCGGCTACCACGGCGTGCGGTTCTACGAAACCTTCGGCGACTTCGGCTACACCATGCGCGCGCGCATGGAGATCATGCGCACCTTCGGCCCGGTGCTCACGCCGCTGGCCGCCTGGCAGCTCATGCAAGGGCTCGAGACGCTGCATGTGCGCATGGAGCGGCACTGTGCCAACACGATGGCGGTCGCCAAATACCTGCAGGGGCACAAACAGGTCGCGTGGGTCAACTACCCCGGCCTGCCGGACAACAAGTACTACGCCCTCGCGCAGAAATACCTGCCCAAGGGCGCCTCCGGCCTGCTCAATTTCGGCGTCAAGGGTGGGCCCAGAGCGGGCGAAAAATTCATCGAGGCCGCCACCTTTATGAGCCACCTCGCCAACATCGGCGACGCCA
The DNA here is from genome assembly GCA_031376265.1 of Pseudomonadota bacterium. GTDB lineage: Bacteria > Pseudomonadota > Gammaproteobacteria > Burkholderiales > SG8-39 > SZAS-79. The sequence continues at coordinate 53,060 of JANMDK010000020.1, read as the reverse complement.
AGACGCTGATCATCCATCCGGCCTCGACCACGCACCGGCAGATGTCGGAGGAAGAGCAACTCAAGGCCGGCGTGCTGCCGGACATGGTGCGCATGTCCGTGGGGCTGGAGACGCTCGACGACATCCTCTGGGACATCGACCAGGCACTGGCTGCCGCGGGCAGGAAGGCATAGACGCGGCATGACCGACATCGCCGAACTCGAATCGCTGCTCTCGGCCAGGATGCCGATCGTGGCGGTCGAGTCCCACGAGGAGCAGAAAGTGCTCCTCATGCTCGAGCGGTTTTCGACGCTGAACGAGCGCTCGCTCTTCGTCTGGAGCATCACCCGCGGCCTCAAGCGCCAGCCCGCCGGCGAGTCGCCCTACAACACCCAGAACATCGCGGACGCGCTGAAGCACATCGAAGGCTCGCCGCAGAATGCCATCTACCTGTTCCTGGATGCGCATTCCTTCTTCGGCGACCCGATCGTGGTGCGCACCATCAAGGACATCGCGCAGAAGTCCGAGTACTCGCATCGCATGCTGGTCTTCCTCTCGGCCAAGCTCGAGGTGCCGGAAGACATCGTGCGCATCACCGCGCGCTTCAAGCCGTCCCTGCCGAATGCGGCGGAGATCCAGAAGATCATCAACTCGGAGGCCGCGCGCTACCGCGAGTCCACCGGCGACAAGGTCTCCGGCAGCCGCGAAGCGCTCAACATGCTGATCCAGCACCTGGGCGGCCTCACCGAGGAGGATGCGCGGCGCCTTGCGCGCATGGCGATCCGCGACGACGGCGCGGTCACGCTCCAGGACATCGGCAAGGTGCTCAAGGCCAAGCACGAATTCCTGCAGGCCAGCGAGATCCTCACGCTCGAGCCGGGCATCCCGGATGTGGAAGAGCTGGGTGGCCTGGCCAACCTCAAGCGCTGGCTCAAAGTGCGGCGCGAGGTGTTCCTCAACCCGGTGCCCGACAGCCCGTTGCCGCCGCCGAAGGGCATGCTGCTGCTCGGCGTGCAGGGCGCGGGCAAGAGCCTCGCGGCCAAGTGCGTCGCCGGCAGCTGGCACCTGCCCCTCTTTCGCCTGGACTTCGGCACGCTCTACCAGAAGTACCACGGCGAGACCGAACGCAACATGCGCGAAGCCCTGTCGATCGCCGGCGCGATGTCTCCGTGCGTGCTGTGGATGGACGAGATCGAGAAGGGCATCGCCGGCGATTCCGGCGGCGACTCGGACGGCGGCGTGTCGCGGCGGGTCCTCGGCACCCTGCTCACCTGGATGGCCGAGCGCACCAGCCGCGTTTTCCTTGTTGCCACCGCCAACGACATTTCCGCGTTGCCACCGGAGCTGCTGAGGAAGGGGCGCTTCGACGAGATCTTCTTCGTCGACCTGCCCGGGCCGGCGGCGCGCGAGCAGATCCTCAGGATTCACCTCGCCAAGAAAAAGAGCGCCCCTGGCAGGTTCGACCTCGTAAAGCTCGCCGCCGCGAGCGAAGGCTTCTCCGGCGCCGAGATCGAGCAGGCGGTGATCTCTTCGCTTTACGAGGCCATGGCCGAGAAGGTCCCGCTGGGCACCGGGCACCTCGCCGCCGAATTCGGGCGCACACGGCCGCTCTCGGTCATCATGGCGGAGAAAGTTGCATCGCTTAGGGCCTGGGCGCGCGAGCGTGCCGTGCCGGCCGACTGAAAACGAAAATCCAAGGGGAGTCACCATGCTGAGTTACCAGGTCGTCGAGCACGGCAAGCCATTGCAGAAAGTCTTCACCAGCCCGCCCAGGCCCAAGGGAACGGAAGTGCTGGTGCGCATCACGCGCTCGGGCGTTTGTCACAGCGACCTGCATATCTGGGACGGGTATTTCGATCTCGGCGGGGGCAAGCGCTTCTACGTCAAGGAACGCGGCTGCATCCCGCCTTTCACGCTTGGGCATGAGCCGTTCGGTGTCGTCGAAGCCATCGGCCCCGGTGTAGCCAAGGCGGTAAGAGGCATCAAGGTCGGCCAGCGCCGCCTCGTCTACCCGTGGATCGGCTGCGGCAAGTGCGCGGTCTGCAAGTCGGGCAAGGACAACTACTGCGTCTCGGGCACGCAATACCTCGGCGTGAATCGCGCCGGTGCGTACTCGACCCATGTGCTGATCCCGCACCCGCGCTACCTCGTGGACTCAAGCGGCGTAGACGACGCCTTCGCGGCCACGCTCGCCTGCTCGGGCCTCACCACCTACAGCGCGATCACCAAGCTGCCGGCGCTCGGCCCCAAGGACTGGGTCGCGGTGCTCGGCTGCGGCGGCCTTGGGCTGGTCGCGATCTCGATCATGAAAGCGATGGGCATCAAGAACGTCATCGCCTGCGACGTGGAGGAAAGCAAACTCGATGCGGCGCGCAAAATGGGGGCGAAGCTCGTGCTCAACACGCGCGAGCCGGACGCGACGCAAAAACTCATTGCGCTCGCGCAGTCCAACCTGGTCGGCGCCATCGACCTGGTGGGCATGCCGGCCACGTTCATGACGGCCTACCCGGCGCTGCGCAAGGGCGGCAAGCTGATCCTCTGCGGCCTCTTCGGCGGCGAAGTCACGCTGCCGCTGCCGCCGATCGCGCAGCGCGCGGTCACGATCAGTGGGTCGTACGTCGGCGACCTCGCCGAGCTCAAGGCCGTCGTGGCGCTGGCGAAGAAAAAGAAACTCAAGCCCATGCCGGTCGAGACGCGCCCGGCTTCCGAGGTCAATCGCACGCTCGAGGAGCTCAAGGCCGGGCAGATCCTCGGCCGCGTGGTGCTGGATTTCGAAACGGCGGCCGAGCACGCCGGCGGCTGAAACTTTTCCTCCTATACTCGGCGGATGACTACCCCCTACAACTGGAATTTCCCCTATAGCTGGCCGCGCAAGCCCGTGCTCGCGGCCAACTGCGTCGCCACCACCCAGCCGCTAGCCGCGCAGGCCGGCCTGCGCATGATGCTCAATGGCGGAAACGCGGTAGACGCGATCCTCGCCACCGCGATCACGCTCACGCTGGTCGAGCCGGTGTCGAACGGCATTGGGTCGGATCTCTTCGCGATCCTCTGGGACGGCAAGGAGCTTCACGGCATCAATGCCTCGGGCCGCTCGCCCGCGGGCTGGACGCCGGAATACTTCGCCAAAAAGTATCCAGACCTCAAGGCGATGCCGACGCGCGGCTGGGACACGGTCACCGCGCCCGGCGCGGTGTCCGCGTGGAAGATGCTGTCGGAGCGATTCGGCAAGCTGCCTTTCGAGAAGCTCTTCGAGCCGGCGATCGACTACGGCCGCAACGGCTTCCTCGTCTCGCCGACCATCGCGCGCCAATGGGCGCTGCAGGCCAAGGAATTGCATGTGCAGCCAGGCTATGCCGAGGCCTTCATGCCTGGTGGCAAGCCGCCGGCGCCGGGCCAGTTGTTCACTTTCCACGACCACGCCGCGACCCTCGAGAAGATCGCCGCCACCAAGGGCGAAGTCTTCTATCGCGGCGAAATTGCCGAGAAGCTCGCTGCGCACTCCGAGAAGCACGGCGGCGTGATGAAGTTGTCTGACCTGGTCGCGCACAAGGCCGACTGGACGCCGCCAATGGAAGTCGGGTACCGCGGCTACACGATCCACGAGCTGCCGCCGAACGGGCAGGGAATCGTCGCCCTCATCGCGCTCGGCATCCTCGAGCAGTTCGACGTCGCCAGCCTGCCCGTCGACTCGGCCGACAGCCTCCACCTGCAGATCGAAGCGGTGAAGCTGGCGTTTGCGGACGCGCGCCGGTACGTGGCCGACCTCGACTGGATGGATATCAAGCCCGAAACGCTGCTCGACAAGGGCTACCTCAAGTCGCGCGCAAAGCTGATCGACATGAAGAAAGCGCAGGATTTCGGCCACGGCACGCCGCCCAAGGGCGGCACGGTGTACCTCACCGCGGCCGATGCTTCCGGCATGATGGTCTCGCTGATCCAGTCGAACTACATGGGCTTCGGCTCCGGCGTCGTGCCGCAGGGCACTGGCGTGTCGCTGCAGAACCGCGGCTCCACCTTCGTGCGCACCCCGGGGCATCCCAACGAAGTCGCGCCGAAGAAGCGCCCCTACCAGACGATCATCCCGGGCTTCGTGACCAAGGACGGCAAACCCATCATGAGCTTCGGCCTCATGGGCGGCACCATGCAGCCGCAGGGCCATACCCAGCTCATCGTGCGCATCGCCGACTACAACCAGAATCCGCAGGCGGCTTCCGACGGCCCGCGCTTTCGCGTCGTGCAAGGCATGGAGGTCAACGTCGAAGGCGGCTTCTCGGGCACCGTGCTCGAGGAACTCACGCGCCGCGGCCACAAGCTCGCCGAGCTCAAGGAAGGCTACATGGACTTCGGCAGCGCGCAGCTCATCTGGCGCATGGATTCCGGCGGCGGCTACTTCGCCGCGAGCGATCCGCGAAGGGATGGCCAGGCCGTCGGTTTCTAATCAAAATAAATGGGGTCAGAGTCGAATTACGGCTCTCCCGGTTTTGAATTAAATGGGGTCAGAGTCGAATTCACCGCCCTCCCGATTTTGACTTTCCAAGTCTCATGCTTTTGCGAAATACTTCGATTGCGCGATCGCGCAATCGTTGATTTCGCAAAAGCATGAGAGATATTTAAAAGCTAACTACGGAGTGCTCGATGCTTAAAGTCTGGGGACGAGCGAATTCGTCCAACGTCAAGAAGGTCACCTGGCTGTGCGAGGAGATGGCGCTGCCGTACGAGCGCATCGACGCCGGCTTGGGCTTCGGCGTGGTCAACACGCCCGAGTACCGCAAGCTGAACCCGAACGGCCTCGTGCCGACGATCGACGACGAGGGCTTCATCCTCTGGGAGTCGAACGCGGTCGTGCGTTACCTCGCCGCCAAGCACTCGGCCGGCAAGCTCTGGCCGGCCGACCTCAAGGCACGCGCCGACTCGGACCGCTGGATGGACTGGTGCACCGCGACGCTGTGGCCGGCCTTCCGCCCGGTGTTCTGGAACCTGATCCGCACGCCGGCCGAGAAGCGCAGCCAGGCGGAGATCGACGCCGGCGTAAAGGCCACGAACGACATGCTCGCACGCCTCGACAGCGGCCTCGCGGGCCGCAAGTTCGTCGGCGGCGACGAGCTCACCATGGGCGACATCGCCTTCGGCCCGATCGTGTACCTGGTGCAGAACGTGATGCCCTCGAAGCCGAGCCTGCCGAACTACGAGGCCTGGTACTCGCGCATCTCCGAGCGGCCTGCATTCAAGAAGGTCGTTGCACTGCCGATCGCGTAAGGGAAACCAACATGCTGCGCATCTGGGGCCGGGTCAACTCGGTCAACGTGAAGAAGGTGATGTGGTGCATCGGCGAGCTCGGCATCCCCTTCGAGCGCATCGACGCCGGCATGGAGCACGGGGTGGTCGGCTCGCCGGACTACCAGGCCATGAATCCCAACGCGCGCGTGCCTACGATCGACGACGACGGCTTCGTGCTGTGGGAGTCCAACGCGATCGTGCGCTACCTGGCGCTCAAGTACAGCCTCGGCAAGCTCTGCCCGGAAGACCAGCGGCAGCGCGCCGATTCCGATCGCTGGATGGACTGGAGCACGGCGCAGCTGGCGCCGACTTTCCGCGAAGTGTTCTGGGGCACGGTGCGCACCGCGCCGGAAAAGCGCGACCTCGCCTTGATCGAGAAGAACCGCGCCGCGACGGCGAACACGCTCGACATCGTCGACAGGCAGCTCGGGAAGGCACCCTTCATCGCGGGCGACCGGCTCACGATCGGCGACATTCCCCTCGGCTGCTACGTCAACCTGTGGATGCGCATGCCGATCGAGCGGCCCGCGCACCCCAACCTGAACGCATGGCACAAGCGGCTGCTCGAGCGGCCGGCATTCACTTCCTGGGTAAACACGCCTCTGAGCTAGGCGCGGCGCCGGGCATGCCGTCCATGAGCTTGCGGCAGCGCTCTTCCTTCGGCAGTCGCGCAAGCTCTTTGACCGCAGCGTAGAACCGCGGCAGGTTGCTGCCCTCCGCTTCGAGCAGGCGCTCGAACCCGGGCACGAATTTCGAGTAGGCGGTAATCGAGGCGAGCAGCGCGTTGCCCGGCTCCTTGCCGAGGATGCGGTCGTAGCCCGAAAAGCCGCCCCAGCGCGCCTTGAGCGCCTCGTAGTCCTTGCGCAGCTCGTCGAACCCCGCGCGCTTGGCCGCGCGCAATCCTTCGATCGGCAGGTTCTGGTCGTAGATCCTGTCCATGCGGACCTTGGCCGCCTCGATCATCTCGATGAACTCGCGCTGCCGCTCGCGCCCCTTGAAAAACGCGGCCAGGTCGCCGGTCACCTTGCGCTCTGCAAGCCAGCGGCGCACGCCCGCGCGCTCCACCGCCACCGCGAAAGACTCGTTGAACACCGTGTCGCCCTTGGCGTAGACCACGTGGTGCGCCATCTCGTGGAACACCAGCCGCGCGAGCTCGGCCTCCGGGTAGCGGATAAAGGTGTTGAGCAACGGATCGTCGAACCAGCCGAGCGTCGAATACGCCGGGATGCCGCTCACCTGCACGTCGAACCCCTCGGCGCGCTTCTTCGCCGCATAGGCCTGCGCATCGGCCTCCGCGAAGTAGCCGCGATAGGTCACGCAGCCGGTGACCGGGAAGCAGGACTCCACCGCCTTGGTGGAGAACTCCGGCGTGACGAAGAGGTTCCAGACGACATAAGGCCGGCCGAGGTCGGCGTACTGGCGGTAGCTGCCGTCGTCGGGAAGCCCGAGCTCGCGCGTGGCGAAATCGCGGATCTCGCGCGCGAGCTGGAGCTTGGCGCGCAGGTCGGCGGGGGTCGCGGGATCCTCGACCAGCCGCTCGATGGGCATGGCCTTGGCGGTGAGCGCGAGCTGGCCGCCGACCGCCTGCGAGTAGTACGAGAGCGTCTCGCAGCCGGAAAGTGAGGCTGCGAAAAAGACGGCGAGGAAGGCGGTGACGAAGGCCGCCGCGGGGCGCCTGGCGGCGCGGGGAAATTCAGGCATCGTGGAGGAATTTTCCGTGCGCGAGAAAGTGCGCAGTCTGGGCTTCGACGCGCGCCGAGAAGATAAGTTCGGTGTGGCTGACCGGCAGCACGATGCGCTCGGCCATGCCCTCGAGCGCGGTTTCGTCGTAGCGCACGACCCCGTCGTTCACGCCCGGCAGGCGCCCCATGAGGCGCCCCAGCCCGATCGAGGGGCGGCTGCCCGCGATGACGCCCAGCGGCGCAGGGCCGCCCCATTTCACCGCCTTGCGCTCCTGCCAGAGCGGCCGGCTTTCGCCGAGCAGCCAGCGTCCGGGCGCGCTGAGCCCCAGCCTGCGGCCGGCCATGCAGCCGAGCACCGGCGTGCCGAGAAGAACGACGCGGGAAGCCTTGGGCGCGTCCTCACGCGCGAGCGCGGCCAGCACCACCAGGCCGCCGAAACTATGGGCGACGAACTGCACCGGCGCGCCCCCCGCGCATTCGCGCACGAAGCGCACCAGCCGGTCCGCATGCGCTTCCAGCGGCCGCTGCCGGCTCGCGTAGCCGAAGAGATGCGTGCGCAGGCCACGTGCCTCGAGGCGCGAGGCGAGCGGCTTCATGACGACGCCGGGCATCCACAGGCCGTGGAGGAGGACTACGTCGCTCGTCATGACTTCGGGGTCATGCCGGCAGCGGCTTGCGGCGGACCATCAGCATCCAGAGGCCGGCCAGGAGCGCCGGCGCGCTGAAGATCGCATAAGCGCCTGCGTAGCTGCCGCCGAAGGACAGCGCCTGCGAAAAGAGCGGCGGGCTCACGACGACGCCGAAGAAGGTGAAGAACATGCAGCCGCCGGTGTACTGGCTGGTTTGACCCGGCGGCGCGATGCGCGCGACTTCCGCAAGGAACACGCCGTTCCAGCCGACGGCGGTGGCGCCGAAGACTGCGGCGTAGAAAAAGAGCAGCGGCAGCGGCCACGCCGGGCTCGCGAACATCGTCGCCAGGCCCGAAATCCCCATGCCAAGGCCCAGCAGGCCCAGCATCACGCGCCGGCTCAGCAGCCGGTCGGCGACCACGCCCCACAGCACGCGCCCGATCACGCTCGCGACCTGCGAGACCGCCATCACGAAGCCGGCGAGCACCAGCGACATCTGGAAAGCCTCGGTGAGGAAGATCACGAGGTAGGCGACCAACGTGATCTGCACGCCGCCGAAAATGAACGAGACGATCGCCATCTCGCCCAGGCGCCGGTCCCGGAACACCAGCCCCAGCGGCGCGAACGCCGAGCGCAGCGAGATCTTCGCCGTCTTGTTGAGGTCGACGTCGTAGCGCTTGCGCGTCGGCTGGATCATCAGCGCGAAGAAAACGCAGGCAAGTCCAATCGCTACCGCCGACCAGCGCCAACCGATGGCGAGGATCATCGTCGGCACCAGCGCGCCGGCGATGGCCCCGCCGAGCGGCACGCCGGTCTGCTTGAGCGAGAACGTCACCGCGATCAGCCGGGGTGGCGTGGCGCGCACCAGGATCTGCGAGCTCGCCGGCGTGGTCGGCCCGTAGCCGAGCCCGACGAAGAACGCGCCGAGGGCCACGACACAGAGCGACGGCGTCGATGCGGCCAGCGAGAGCCCGATGAGGCACGAGAGCAAGCCTGCCTGGCTCACGCGCAGCGGCCCGTAGCGCGCGACCATGCCGCCGGCCATGACCGAGCCCAGCATGCTGCCGAGGTAGACGATCGCAATGTAGTAGCCGATCCATGCGGCCGGCACGCCAAGGTCGCGCGGCCCGGCGACCGGCGCCATCACCGGCGCGCTGTAGACCGCCAGAGCAACCAGCGTCTGGATCAGCAGCGTGACCCCGACCGGCAAAATGAGGTCGCGCACGCCCGCCGAAGCCGGCCCGGGTAACGCCTGCTCAGCCACTGTTGCGCAGGCCGGCGGCGATGCCGTTGATGGTGATCAGCAGCGCGCGCTTCACGCGGTCGTCGGTGTCGCCGGCGCGCAACCGGCGCAGCAGCTCGATCTGCAGGTGGTTCAGCGGGTCGATGTAAGGCCGCCGGTTGCGGATCGAGCGCGCCAGCGTCGGGTTGCCGGCCAGCAGCGCCTTGGCCTGCTCGATCGCAAACAGGTGGCGCATTGAAAGGGACTGCTCGTCCTCGATCCTTTTGAGGAGCGCGGTGGCGCGCTTCTGGTCGCGCGCCAGGCGCGCATAGCGCGAGGCAATGCCGAGGTCGGTCTTGGCGAGCAGCATGTCCATGTTGGCCAGCATGACGCGGAAGAAAGGCCAGCCGGCGTGCATCTCGCGCAGGAGCTTGAGGTTCGCCGTCTTGTTTTTCGCGACGAATTTATCCAGCGCAGTGCCGAATCCGTACCAGCCCGGCAGCATGATGCGCGCCAGCGACCAGCTGAACACCCACGGAATCGCGCGCAGGTCCTCGATGCGATCCGAGGCTTTCCTCGCCGCAGGCCGGCTGCCGATGTTGAGCTCGGCGATCTCGCCTATGGGCGTCACGTCGCGGAAGAACTCCACGAAGCCAGGGGTGTCGTAGACAAGCGCGCGATAGGCCTTGAAGGAACTCTCGCTGATCTCCTCCATCGCGGCGCGCCATTCGGGACGCTCGCGCGCCGCCCGGGCCGCGCCTTTCGCCGGCCGCAAGAGCGAGGCCTCGAACGTGGCGGCCACGAGCGTCTCCAGGTTTCGCTGGCCGATCTCCGGGTCCGAATACTTGCTGGCGATGACTTCGCCCTGCTCGGTGATGCGGATCTGTCCGTTCACGCTGCCGGCAGGCTGCGCAAGGATCGCGTCGTAGCTCGGCCCGCCGCCGCGGCCCACCGTGCCGCCGCGGCCATGGAAAAGGCGCAGCTTTACGCCGTGCTTCTCGCACACCTCAACGAGGTCCAGCGTCGCGCGATAGAGCTCCCAGTTCGAGGTGACGTAACCGCCGTCCTTGTTGCTATCCGAATAACCGAGCATGACCTCGTGCTGGTTGCCGCGCGCCTTCACCAGCGCGCGATAGGCCGGCAGGCTCAACAGCCGGTCCATCATCTGCCCCGCGCGGCGCAGGTCGTCGATCGTCTCGAAGAGCGGCGCGATGTTCAGGTCGAGCTGCGGCGGCGATGCAGGCCGCAGCAAGCCGGCTTCGCGAAGCAGCACGGCCGCCTCCAGCACGTCGCTGACCGAATTGGTGTTCGAGATGATGTAGGTCGGCAGCGCCACCTTACCGAAGCGGGCCTGCATCGCCTGTGCGGCGTCGAAGATCGCGAGCTCCTTGGCTGCGAGCTCGCCATATTTAACGAACGGCGAACGCAGCAGGCGCGCATTGCCAAGCTCCGCTAAGAGGAAGGCGATCTTCGCCTCCTCGTCGAGCTGCGCATAGCCTGAGACCGCGCCCGAGCGCTCCGCCAGCTCGGCCATGACGGTTTCGTGGATGCCGCTGTGCTGGCGCAGGTCGACCGAGGCGAGATGGAAGCCGAACACCTGCGCCGCGTGGCGCAGGCGCACGAGGCGCCCGTACACGACGCGCGCGCTGCCGTGCAGGCGCAGCGAGTCGATGATCGTGTCCAGCTCCGCGAGAAATTCCTCGCTCGTCGCGTAGGCAAGCGCGCGGACCGTCGGCTTGCGCGCGGCCTCGGGCTGGCCGAGCGCGGTGCGGGTGGCCGCGAGCCGCGCATAGATGCCGGTCATCGCGCGCCGATAGGGCTCGTCGCGCCGCTGGTCGGACCCGTCGCCTGCGGAATCGGCGAGGCGCTTCAACGTCGGCGATATGTCCACGCGCTGCAGCGAGAGGCTCAATTCGCGCCCGAGCTTGTGGACTTCCTCGAGGTAATGCGAAAGCGCGATCGCCGATTGCGTCTCGACCGCGTATGCGAGCGTCTCGTGCGACACGAAAGGATTGCCGTCGCGGTCGCCGCCGATCCAGCTGCCCATGCGCAGCATCTGCGGCGGCGGCAGGCGGCGCTTGTAATGCGCGTGCAGCTCCGCGTCGATCTCCTCGATGAGGCGCGGGATCGCGGCGAGGAAGGTGTAGCTGTAGAACGAAAGCGCGTTGTCGATCTCGTCCTGCACCGTGAGCCGCGCGGCGCGCAGCATGCGCGTCTGCCAGAGGATCAGGATCACGCGGCGCAAGGCCTCCTCGCCCTGCACGGCTTCCTCGGGCGTCAGGCGCGAGCGGTCGCGCACGTCGAGCAGGCGCGCGATCTCGATGTGCGAGTCGAGGATGCTCTTTCGCTGCACTTCGGTCGGGTGCGCGGTCAACACCGGCATCACGAGGCCATGGACGAGGAACTCGGAAACGTCCGCCGCCGTCACGCCGCTGGCGGCCGCTCGCTGCGCCGCCAGGGCCATCGAGCCGTTCTGCGGCTTCGAGCCGGCAAGGCGGTGCGCCCGGCGGCGGCGGATGTGGTGGCGGTCCTCCGCGATGTTGGCGAGCTGGGAGAACTGCGTGAACGCGCGCACCACCGTCATGACTGCATCGGGGTCGAGCGCCCGCAACGTCGACGCTAGCGAAGTGCCGGCGCGCGGGTCGCCGCCCCGGTGAAATTCGACGGCGATGCGGCGAATGCGCTCGACCAGCTCGAAGGCGGCCTCGCTTTCCTGCTCGCGCAGCGTGTCGCCCAGCATGCGCCCCAGCAGCCGGATGTCCTCCGAGAGGGGCTGGTCCTTGCCGTTCCCCGCCGCGGGCCGGCTCACAACGGCTTGCGCCGATTCCAGTCAGGCGCCGGGAGCACCGGCTCGGCGCTGCGATAGGCCTCGGGCCAGATTACCTCGCGCCGGCCCTTGAGGATCTGCACGAGGAAAGCGGTGGCCGCGAGCTGGCTGCCGTCGGCTGCCACCTTGTAGCCGCCGAGCACCGTGTGCAGCTCGACGGCGGCGAATGCGGCGCGCAGGTTTTCCTGGTCCAGCGTGCCAGCTTTTGCGACCGCCGCTTCGATGACCTTTCCGGCGGCCCAGGCGCTGGCGGCATGGAAATCCGGCACGCGGCTGTATTTGGCGCGATAAGCGCGCACGAATTCGGCATTGCCCGGCGTCTTTGCGCGCGGCTCATAGGATGAGTAGCCCACCGAATACTCCGCGTCCTGCCCGACGAGGCGGATGTAATCCGGCTGGATCACGCCGCCGGCGACGAAGAGCCGCGGCGTGTATCCGGCCGCCTTGAGGCCGCGCAGCAAGTCGGCTGCGTCATGCGCGGTAGCCGGGCTCACGATCACATCCGGATTGGACGACGCGAGGCGCTTGGCGAACGGGACCAATGCCAATACCGGGTCCGGCTGGAAAGGCATCGGCGGGCGGATCTCCACGGTGCGCTTCACAGCGTCGCGCCGAAGCTGCTCGAGGAGCGGCGCGGCCTGGCCGTCGTCGCGCGCGGTGACCGTGACCGTCTTGAGGCCGAATTTCTCCGCGATCGGCAACACACCGGCCAGCGTCTTGTCGGAAGGCGGCGGCACCTGGAAAAGGTAGCGGTAGACGCGCCGGTGGATCTCGGCGGAGGGCCCGCTCGCATTGATCATCACGCGCCGGTTGCGCTCGGCCACCGCGGCGGCCATCGAGGTCGCGGCCGATCCGAACGAACCGATGAGGAGGTCGGCCGTGTCTTCCTTGATGAGCTTCTCGTAGAGCTCGGTGGAGCGCGTCGCGTCGCTGCCGTCGTCGACGATCTTGAGCTCCACCGGCCGGCCGAGCAGCCCGCCGGCCGCATTGACCTGCTCCACCCAGAGTTCGAGCCCTTTCTGCGTTCCGACGGCCAGGTCGGAAAGGAAACCGGTCTGCGCATTCGCGACGCCGATGACCACGGGTTTGCCCTGCGCCGAAGCGCCCAGCGAAATCGCCAGGCCGGCGGCGAGCGCTGCGAGCGCCGACACAATGCGCTTCGCTTGCGCCGCGCGCATCATTTGTCGAACCCCAGAAACTGCGCGAACTCGCCCACCGGCTCGCGCACGGTGACCAGGGTGTTCTCGATCGCATCGGGATCGGCATAACCGAGGCACATGCCGCAGACGATCTTTTCGGACTCGGGAATCGCGAGGACCTCGCGCACCACCGTGTGCCCCGAAGCGATCGCCGCCTGCGGGCAGGTATCGAGCCCCTTTCCGCGCGCCGCGATCATGATGTTCTCGAGGAACATGCCGTAGTCGAGCCAGCTGCCGAGCTCCATGTCGGCGTCGATCGTGAAGATCATCTCGACCGGGGCGCCGAAGAACTCGAAGTTGCGCGAATGTTGCTTGGCCATGCCTTCCTTGTTGTCGCGGGTGAGGCCCAGCAGCCCGTACAGGTCCCAGCCGACCTTGCGGCGTCGCGCGAGGTAGGGATCGCGCCACTTCACCGGGTAATAGTTGTACGGGTACTTGAAGCTTTCCTCGCCCTTGGACAAGTAAGCGGCGACCATGGCCTTGGAGAGCCGGTCGCGCTCCGCACCGGCAAGCACGCGGACTTTCCACGGCTGGATGTTGGTGCCCGACGGCGCGCGGCTCGCCAGGGCGAGGATCTCGGCCACCGTGCCGCGCGCGACCGGATCGGGGCGGAAGGCGCGCACGCTGCGGCGGGAGAGCAGCGCCTCCTCCACCGTAATGGCGCGCGCGCCGGCGGCAAAGGGAAGGGCTCCGTGGGAAGGATCGGTCAAGGCGGTGGCTCCGGGGGAAACTGAAACTCGTGGCGGTCGTTTGAGATAATACCGGATGGCCTCCGTCCCGCAGCCCGACTTCCCCTCCCGACTCGCCTCGATCGTCGGCCCGCAATACGTCCTCACCGCAAAGGAGGACGTCGCGCCGTACTACACCGATTGGCGCCACGTGTTTGCGGGAACAGGCATTGCCGTGGTGCGTCCGGGCAACACGCAGGAAGTGGCCGATGTGGTTGCGCTCTGCGCGTCCGAGGGCATCGCCATCGTGCCGCAGGCGGGGAACACGGGTCTCGTCGGCGGATCGATCCCCACCGGCAAGCGCCGGGAGATCGTGCTTTCGGTTTCGCGCATGAACAGGATCCGCAGCCTCGACGTTCTGAACGACGCGATGACGGTCGAAGCCGGTTGCATCCTGCAGAACCTGCAGCAGGCGGCGGATGACGCGGGAAGGCTGTTTCCGCTCTCGCTGGCCGCGGAAGGCAGCTGCCAGATCGGCGGGAATCTCTCCACCAATGCCGGCGGCGTCGGCGTGCTTCGCTACGGCAACGCGCGCGATCTCGTGCTCGGGCTCGAAGTGGTGCTGCCGGACGGCCGCATCTGGGAGGGCCTGAAGGCGCTGCGCAAGGACAACACCGGCTACGACCTCAAGCACCTCTTCATGGGGGCGGAGGGAACGCTGGGCATCATCACGGCCGCGGTGCTGAAGCTCTTTCCCAAGCCTTCGGCGAGCGCCACCGCGTGGATCGCGGTCGAGAACCCGCAAAAAGCGGTCGAGCTGTTAGCCGCGCTTCGCAACCTCATGGGCGACCGCCTCACCGCGTTCGAGCTGATTTCGCGCGTCTGCCTCGACGCGGTCATCCAGTGCAAGCCGTCGATCATGGATCCGTTGCGCGAAAGGCACCCGTGGTACGTGCTCGCCGAACTCAGCGACGGCGGCCGGCAGGAAGACCTCGCCTCGCGTGCTGAAACTGCGTTCATCGAATGCACCGAGCGCGGCATCCTCGCCGATGTGGCACTCGCGCAGAGCGAAGGCCAGGCCAAGGCGCTCTGGCAGATCCGCGAGACGATTCCCGAGGCGCAATTCACCAACGTGAAGCACGACGTCTCGGTGCCGGTGTCGAGCATCCCGCGCATGGTCGACGAAGGCCTTGCCGACCTCGCCAAGGCCTTCCCGGGGTGCGTGGGCCTGATCTTCGGCCACATCGGCGACGGCAACCTGCACTACAACATCGCGATGCCCGACGAAGCCGGCACGCTGGCGCTCATGGACCGGAAGAAGGAAGTCAACGAGATCGTCTACGCGGTGGTCGGCAAACTCGGCGGATCTATTTCGGCCGAGCACGGCGTCGGCCAGCAGAAGCGCGAGGCGATCAAGTCACGGAAGTCGCCGGTCGAGATGGAGCTCATGCAAAAGGTGAAGGACGCGCTCGACCCTCAGGGGATCATGAATCCGGGGAAGGTCTTGTGAAATTCCTCGCGGCGCTCGTGCTGCTGACGGCGCTGACAGTGTCCGTCGCGCAGGCCCAGCCCTACGGCCCGCCGCTCGAGCACTTCCCGCCAAAATCCGGCAAGCCCGCGCCGGTCGTCGTGCTGCTCTCCGGCGCCTCGGGCACGACGAACTATCGCTACTACGGCACCGACGTCGCCGAGCTTGGCTATTACGCAGTGCTCGTCGACGGTAACGCGATCCTTTCGCGCGTCGTGGATGGCGAGTGGAACCTGCGCCAGGTCATCGCGAACGCGCAGGCGACGCCAAACGCGCTGCCGGGCAAGGTGTTTGTCGTGGGCTTTTCGCAGGGCGGTGGCGGCGCGCTGGCGCACGCGGTGGTGATGCCCGAACTGGTGAGCGGCGCCGTCGCCTATTACCCGGCGATCAGCTTTGCGTCAGGCAACCTGCCCGGCCTCGCAGCGCGCATCAAGGTCCCGGTATTGGTGCTCGCCGGCGAAGCCGATCGCTTCAACAACTGCTGCCTGATCGAACACATGCGCGAACTGGACGCCGCCGCCAAGGCGAAGCAGGTGCCGCTGGAGCTTGTAAGCTATCGCGGCGCCGGCCACGGCTTCAACATGTGGGGCAATGCGTACCAGCCAAGCACAACTGCGGACGCCTGGCGCCGGACGAGGGAAATGCTGGCGAAGCACCTCCCGCTGCCGTAATAGTTACCAAATGACGGCGACTTCCTTGAGCTTGCGGAGCTTCGCATCCGAGCTCACGAGCGTGGCCCGATGAAGAATGGCTGTGGCGGCGATGAGACGATCCGCCGGGTCTCCATGAGCAAAAACGTCGGACTGGGACAAAGCCGCTATCTCGGCAGAGATCGGCAAGACTCGAATCTCCCGTGCCCGGATCAAGTCGTCGATGAATTCGCGCGCGTCCATCCCGGTGTCCAGTCGCCGGCGCGAGATCAGCATGGCGATTTCCCAAAGGCTGATGTCACTGCAGGCGAGCGTCCGGTCCGCGAAAGCCGATTCGATTGCCTTGCGTGCGCGCGCCGAAAGTTTAGACGGCGAAAGTGCGTCGTAGACAAGAATATGGGTGTCGAGGACGATCAATCCTCTGCGTCCCAGCGGTCTCCGGAAGGACTCAGGACATCACCGACTTTGCAGCGCGCCCGAGCCGCCAGGAGGCGCTCGCGCGCCTCCTGCCCGGGATTTCCGCCAGCAACGATGCGTGCAATGATCCTGCCGTGGGACGTCACCTCGATCTCCCGTCCCTTGCCGACTTGCGCAAGGTAGGCCGGAAGATTCTGGCGCAATTCGCTCACGCTCACCTCGGTGATGGAAGGCTTCGCCATGACGACTCCCGTTTGGCATTAATTTGTACAAATTAATCGTACATTTTTTAAGCGCTGCAGTCAACGACCCGGCCGCCCTGCCGTCGCCCCCATGAATCCGATGCTGCGCGGCGATGCGCTGAAGCTGGTCCACGTCGTCGCCATCGGCATCGCCGGGACGGCGCCCTCCTACACCATCGCCGTTTCGACTGCCGCGCTGGTGGCGGCCACGGGCGTATTGGCGCCGGCGATCCTGCTGTATTGCGGATTAGTGATGGCCGGAATCACCTGCGCGTTCGTGAACCTCAACCGCGTGCATCCGGATGCCGGCGCCTCGTACGCGTGGGTCGGGCGGGTGCTGCATCGCGACTTGGGCTTTCTCTGCGGCTGGGTGGTGCTCGTCACTTCGGTGCTCTTCACGGTCTCGGCGACGATTCCAGCGGCCACCGCGACGCTGTTGCTGCTCGCGCCGGAGTTGGCCGGCGACCAGCTGCTGGTGACCGGCGTGGCTGCGTGCTGGATCGTGGCGATCACGCTGGTGGAAGTGCGCGGCATGCGGCTCACCGGAACGCTGCAGGCATGGATAACCGGGATCGAGATTGCGGTGCTCGCGGGATTGGCGGTCGTAGCGCTCGTGAAAAACGGTCGGCAGGTGGCTGCCTTCGTTTCGGACACCTCTTTCTCGCCGTTGGCCTTTTCTGCGGAGCAGTTCGCGGCCGGCGCGGTGATCGCGGTGTTCTTCTTCTGGGGCTGGGACGTCACGCTGAATGCCAGCGAGGAAACGAGCGAATCGCGGCGCACGCCCGGCGTCGCGGCGGTGATGGCGATGCTGGTGGTCGCCCTCGCCTTCGTTGCGTTCGCCGTCGTGACGCTTTCTGTACTGGGAACCGGGGGCATCGAAGCCTCCGGCGCGAACGTGCTCTTCGCGCTCGCCGAAAAAGTGGTGCCGCGCCCGTGGAGCTACCTCGCGGTGCTGGCCGTAATGCTCAGCAGCCTGGGCTCGCTGCAGGTGTCCCTGCTGCAGTTTGCGCGAACGCTGTTCGCCGCGTCCCGGGCGGGCGACCTGCCGCCGCGCTGGGCGGCGGTGCATCCGCGCTGGCAGACGCCACACGCGGCGACTTGGCTGAATACCTGGCTTGGCCTCGCACTGCTTGCGGCCTCCCTCGCGCTGCCCGGCATCGACGCGTTGCTCAAGGCCTCGGTGAATGCGATCGGCCTGGAGATCGCGTTCTATTACGGCCTCACCGCAATGGCGTGCGCTTGGCATTTTCGCCGCGAGGCGCTGGGCTCCGCGGGGCTCATGGCGTTCGCAGTCCTCTGGCCGTTGGCGAGCGCCCTTGCGTTATGGTGGGCTGCGGCGCTGGCGGTGCGCGGCATGGACGCGCCGACGGTGACGATCGGCGTTGGCGGGATCTGCCTTGGCCTCATCCCGCTGGCGCTGGCCCGGCGGCGTTAGCTACTGACATTTTTTTCTCAAACCCCGCGTGTTTATTGGCTCAGCGGGGAACTTACTGACATTTCCAACTTCCAATCCCGACCATGCCGACACTCGCGAGTTCGCCGGGATGCTTCTTTAAATATCCTGCGATGAACTCGACCTGGTGAGCCCGGCGATGCAGGAGAAGTGCAAGCTCCGCGACTAAGGCGCAGCGCTCCGCGGCGCCTACCGCCGGGCGCCGCCGCCGTGCTTGAGCATCGTGATGAGGTTGAGGCAGATGAGGTGCGCGACCTCTTTCTTCTCGCGACGGCTGCGCCTGGTGCGCATCTTCGCCGCGAGGGCCTTGGCGGCCCGCAATTCCGCCGGCTCGGAAGCCAGCCGGATCTGGCTTGCATTCATGCCCCCCGGCAGCCGCACCGGCCGCTCGCCGAACAGGTCATTCGTGCCTTGTTGCTCGCCCATGACACACCCCGCTTAAGTGCCCAGCAAACACGTTCCCTATGAACGCCGACTATCCGTGCTGAAGGCCCCGCCGTCTGTACGACAGGTGCGCGACCGCATGTAGGCGAATAACGTACAAACCCGGAAAACGGATGACACGCAGGGGCTAGATCGTGTCCGCGACGAAGCTCTTTGACAGGGACCGGTCGGGGGTCACCACCCGGTTGCCGCCCAGCGCGCGGGCGCGCTCGAGGCACTGGTGGGCGACGGCCATGACTTCGCCCAGCTCCTGGTGGATCTTCTCCACCTCGCAGACGCCGGCACTGACGGTCACGCCGTACGTTCCGTTGCGGATGGCGGGGTCCTCCTCGATGGCCGAGCGGATGCGCTCGGCAACGTCCACGGCATCGGCCAGGGCCAGCTCCGGCATGATCACCCCCATCACGCTCTCGGACAGGCGCCCCGCGACGTCGTACATGCGGATGTCGCGCAGGATCGAGGTAGCGACCCGCTTGAGCGCCAGCTCGACGAACCCGGCGCCCTTGGCCGCCGTGGTGGCGTCGATGCGGTCGACCTGGATCAGCATCAGCGTGATCGCGTAATCCTTGCGGCGCGCGCGGTTGAGCTCCTCCATGCCGCTGCGCAGGAAGGCCGCGCGCGAGTAGAGGCCGGTTTGCGCGTCCGGCGCCATTTCGGACGGCCGGTCGAGCTGGGGCTGGCGCCGCGCGCGGATGATGTCCATGTACCCGAACGCCGCAAGCGCGATGCACGCGTCATTCACGAGGTAGAACGCCAGCTGCACGCCCTGCGAGTCGAACACGCCGGACACTTGCCCGGCAGCCACCGACATTGCACGCGTGAGGGTGATCACGGCCAGCGTGCCGATGGCGCCGAGGATCATCCAGCCGCCGGACTTGCCGGCGCGGGCGATGCGGAAGGCAGCCCAGCAGATCAGCCCGAAAGCGAAGAGCGCGGCGCAGGTAAAAATCATCACGCGCGAAGTGAACGCCTGCTGCGAGAAGCCGACCACCGGCAGCAGGACCGCCATGCTCACCGGCATCGCCGCAAGCACCCGGTAGTCGGGCTTGAGGCCGCGTACCGCCTGCAGGGCCGAGAAGTAAAAGAGCGGCGCCAGCAGCAGCAGCACGTTGGCGAGCAGGATGCTCCAGAGGTCGCCGATGAGGCCGCGCTGCGAGATGAGGATCAGGCCGAGGCCGTGGATCAGGAGGCCGGCGGTATACGCCCCGGGAAGCCAGCGCCGCGCGTCGGTGCGGATCGCGAGGAATTCGATCGCCAGTGCCAGGATCCAGCACAGGAAGGCGCCGACGATGAGCAGCGCGCGGGCGTCGAACGTCACTTGGTGAAAATTCCCCGGAAGGCCATGCGCGAGTCTAGCCCGGCGCGTGCGCGCGGACTTCGCCTGTACGGGCTAGAACGTCGCCCAACCTCAGCTGTTTCGCAGCGGCGCCTCGGTCGGCACCAGCGGGGTCCAGCCGGTGAGCTTGCCCACCTCGGCCTTGAGCCAATTCGATATCCCAAGGCGGTCCGAGGTGAGCATCACCATCTGGAAGCCCTGGTCGATGTAGCGCTGCGTGTACTTGGCGCTCATCGTGTGCATGGCCGCGACCACCTTGTGCTTGCGGCAGGTCTCCAGCACGCGATTCACGGTGGCCACGTGCCTGGGATCGTCGTTGTCCATGACCGGCGGCAGGCCGAGCGCGAGCGCGAGGTCGGTCGGCCCGATGTACACCGCGTCGATGCCCGGCGTGGAGGCGATCTCGTCCATCTTCTCGATGCCCTCGGCCGTCTCGATCATCACGATGCAGAGCATCTCGTTGTCGGCGTGCTTCTGGTAATCGGCCCCGCCGTAGAAAATCGCGCGGTTAGGCCCGTTGCTGCGGCTGCCCTTGGGCGGGTAGCGGCAGGCGGCGACCGCGCGCATCGCCTCCTCGCGGTTGCTCACCATCGGCACGATCACGCCGTAGGCGCCAGCGTCGAGCACCTTCATGATCATCGACGGCTCGTTCCAGGGCACGCGCACGATCGGCGTCACCGCGGTGGTCGAGATCGCGGCGAGCATCGGCACCGCGTCCGAATAGTCGATGCAGCCGTGCTGCATGTCGATGCAAAGCCAGTCGAGGCCGGTGTGGGCCATCGCTTCGGCCGACAGGACGTGAGGAATCGACAGGAAGCCGCCGACGGCGGTCTTGCCTTCGCGCCAGAGCTGTTTCACGCGGTTGATGCGCATTCGTGGGTTCCCTTCGGGCTTGAGAGACGGGTCGAAACGGCGAAGCTTACGCGAGCCGCGACGACCACGCACGCCAATGAAGAATTTTCAGCCGCCAGTCACCGGCCTGCCGCTGACGCAAATGCACTACTGACATTTTTTTTGCCGTCCCCGCGTGTCCATTGGCTCTCCAGTTAACTTGCTGACATTTTCAGGCAGCTTTGCTTCGGGAAAATTCGCCCTGCCGCCGCTGGCCAGGCTGCCGGCGCTCGCCTCACCCCGCTGGAGTCAAGGCGCAAAACTTGAAACAATCCCGGGACGCTGACCAAGCTCGGGATCCCCGTGAACATCACCGTCCTCGACGACTATTTCGACACGATCCACACGCTCACCTGCTTTTCGAAGCTCGACGGGCACAGCATCACGATCTGGAACGACCATGTGCAGGAAGTCGGCCGGCTGGCCGAGCGCCTCAGGGACACCGAGGTGCTGGTGCTGATCCGCGAGCGCACGCAGATCCGCGCGCCGCTGATCGAGCGCCTGCCAAAGCTTAGGCTGATCAGCCAGCGCAGCGTCTACCCGCATATCGACATCGATGCCTGCACCGCAAAAGGCATCATCGTCTCGTCCGACCAGCATGCGGGCACGCCTTCCTATGCGGCTGCGGAGCTTACGTGGGCGCTTACCCTTGCCGCCGCGCGCCAGCTTCCGCAGCAGATGGCCGCGCTGCAGGCGGGCAAGTGGCAGATCGGCGTCGGCGACACCCTGCGCGGCAAGACGCTCGGCATCTACGGCTACGGCCGTATCGGCGCCACGGTCGCGGGGTACGGCAAGGCTTTCGGCATGAAGGTCATCGTCTGGGCTCGCGACGAATCGCGCGCCCGCGCGGCCGCGGACGGCTACGCGCCCGCTGCTAGCAAGCGCGAATTCTTCGAGCAGTGCGATGTGCTCTCGCTGCACATGCGGCTCTACAAGGAGACGCGCGGCATCGTCACGCGGGCCGACCTCGCGCTAATGAAGCCTTCGTCGATCCTGGTGAATACCAGCCGTGCCGGACTCATCGAGCCCAGTGCGCTGGTGACCGCCCTGCGCGCGGGCCGGCCCGGACGCGCTGCTGTGGATGTGTTCGAGGAAGAGCCGCTGCGCAACGTCGACGACCCGCTGCTCAAGCTCGACAACGTCGTCGCCACGCCGCACATAGGTTATGTCACGCGCGACGAATACGAGCTGCAGTTCTCCGACATCTTCGACCAGGTTGTCGCCTACGCGGCGGGCAAGCCGATCAACGTGGTCAATCCGAAAGTTCTGGTGGCGTAGCCGAGTCGAGGTGGGCGCGCACGCGCTCGACCAGCGCTTCCATGCGCTTGTCGCGGATGCCGAGGTCCGAGAGGTGCGTGACGGTATCGAAGAGATAGTCGCAGCAAGTACCGAGCGGCCCCTTGCCGGTGGCCAGCAACCGCGCGGTCTCGTCGTTGTCCAGGCCGCGCACGTACCTTTCATGCCCATGGTTGGCGGCGAAGGCGATCGCATGCTCGACGCCCTCCGGCGTCTGCACGCTGACCCAGACCGCGCGGTAGGCGCCGGTGAGCATCTCTCGCCGCCAGACCACGTCGAGCTCGGCCTCGACCTGCTCCGGCGCGATTCGGTAGGCGACGCCATGGCAGCTGCCGCCGCGCTCCAGCGCCAGCATCAACCCCGGACTCTGCGGGCTGCCGCGCCCGGCGCGCGCCCATAAGCAGAACTGGCGGTGGAAGCCCCGAACCAGTGCGGTGCGCCGCTCGACGAAATGGAAAGCCGGGTTCCAGATCAGCGACCCGAAGCCGAACACCCAGACGCGATCCGGGCGCGGCGTGGCCGCGAGCATTGCGCGGATCTGGCGCGTGCGCTCCTCGTCGGTCATGAAGACGACGCCAGGGCCGAGCAGTTCCTTGGCGGAGGCGCGCAGGCTTCCATCCAGGATCGATTCGCGGGTGAGCGTCAGTCGTTTGGTCACGGTGCCTGCACGGTCATTGGGGCCAAGACTGCCAAAGCATTCATCGTACCAACCTTGCGCCCGCCGGCACGCGCTGGCAGAGCCGGAAAGCCAGCAGCGCCCCGAGCGTGAGGAAAACGAGGCCGCTCGCGTAGAGCACCGGCGCCGAAGCCTGGCCGCTCACGTCATAGGTCCACCCGCCGACCGGCGGCAGCGCGGCCACGCCGGCGTACCACCACGTATAGAAAAGGCCGAGCCCGGTCGCTCGGTTTTCCGGGCGCAGCACCTCGATCGGCAGCGCCGCCATGATCCCGGCCGGCAGGAAGAGGATCAGGCCGATGACCGAGAAGCAGAGCACGTAGGCGGAGGTGTACGGCACCGCCAGCATCGCGAGGCCGCCGATGACCGTCGAAGCAATGATCAGCGTGTCCGGCCGTCGCCAGCGCGAGGCCAGCCAGCCGC
The DNA here is from genome assembly GCA_031376265.1 of Pseudomonadota bacterium. Taxonomy (GTDB): domain Bacteria; phylum Pseudomonadota; class Gammaproteobacteria; order Burkholderiales; family SG8-39; genus SZAS-79. The sequence goes on along the minus strand of JANMDK010000020.1, from coordinate 30,221 downwards.
CGACCGGCACGCCGATGATCGCGAGCCAGGTGGCCAGGCTCGTGATCGCGGCGGACTCGCTCAAGGAAAGGCCCTGCGTGCGCAGGTAACCCGGCGCGAAACTCACGCACACCACCCAGCCGGCGTTGACGAAAGTCCAGATGAGCCCCGCGAGGCTCACCAAAACTGTCTCGCGCATCGACAGGCCGTAAGCTGCGGCGCCGGGCTGCGCTTTCGGCGCGTCGGCCGGGCTGCGATACAGCAGCGCTAGCACCGCGAGCGTCGCCGCGGAGAGGATCGCCGTTGCAAAGAACACGGTGCGCCAGGTCGACGCAGCCGCGAGGCCGGGCTGGGTCACCAGCGCCAGGCCGATGCCGAGCGGCCAGCCGTTGAGGTACAGCGACATCGCGAAGATGAGTTCGCGGCCCTTGAACCAGTCCGAGAGCATCTTGGTCATGAGCACGAACTGCAGCACCACGCCGACGCCGGTGATCGCGCGGCCGATGATGAGCATCGCGTACGAAGTGCCCGCTGCGCTCACGGCGCCGCCGACGGCCATGAGGCCAAGGCCGATCAGCACCATGCGCTTCTCGCCGAAGCGCCGGCCAAGGAAACCGCCGGGCAGCGCGAGCACGATGCCGGGCAGGAGGTACAGGCCGATCAGCGTGCCGACCGCCGCGTAGTCGATGCGGAATTCGTCGACGAGGAAAGGCGCCACCGACGCCACCGCCTGAAACTGGAAGCCCATCGCGATGCGCGCGAAGGCGAGCACCCCGAGGACCAGCCAGCGTTTACTCATGCGAACATGGGCCGGCCGCCATTCACCTCTCCCGACGGGGTTTTATTCCGCGTTTGTTGCGTCGCGAAGTCGCGTCGATCATACACGCGGGTCCGGCGGGCCGAGCACGCTTGACCTCTCTGCGAAATCTCCCCGACACTTGCGGCGCGCCGCGTGCCACTGCGCGGCGAAAATCCCGCAACGCTCTTCTGGGAGGAAGACATCTCACGCACCGCACTCCAGGCCGGCAAGTGCTGGGACACCGCCGAGAAGGAATTCAAGCTGCCGAAATACGAGAGCTGGCCCGGCTATGCGAGCGGCCTGCCGTTTATCGCCCGGCGGTACTGCGGCCTTTGGGGACGGGGGACTTGAGCACGGCTCGCGCTTCGCCCGAGAGGAGCTCCGGCAGGATGTAGACGACTCCGCCGGAGTCCTTGAAGACTTGGGCGATCACGTCCTTGAAGAAAGGGATCGGCAGGTTGATGCAGCCGAACGAAATGCGGTTGTCCAGGGGGGTCGGCGTTGCGAGGCGATGCGGGCGGCGCTCGGAGGGCACGGTATTGATCACCGGGTGCATCGAGAGCGCCGAGTCGTAGTCGACCCAGAGGATCTGCTTGCCGTGGTAGTTTTTTCCCAGCGCGGCTTCGAAGCGGCCCGCGGGCGTAGTGCGGTCCCTCAGCGGAATCTTCGCCAGGTCCATGTTGCCGACGCCGGGCGCGATGTGGTCGCCGATGGCAATGCCGAGCAAAGCCGGGGCGGCGGCCACCAGCCGGCCCTCGACATCGAATACGTAGACCTTGGCCGCGATCTTGTCGACGATCGCGAAAGGCTTGCCGCCATGGTCCCGCGTCTGCAGCGCGGTGTCCGCCGCGTTGCGCGCCTGGTCGCCGGGGTTCTCGTCCTTGAAGTCGGCGCGCAGCGGGGGCTCGGGTTCCTTCACCGGAGGTTCGGGTTCCTTCATCGGTGCCGCTTCTGGAATCGGCGGCAACGAGGGGATAGCAGCTGGCGGTTGGGTTGCGTCCGGCGGCGCTGCGTCCGGCGCCTGCGCCAAGGCCGTCGTCGCGGAGAAGCACGCAAGCGCGACCATCATGCGCAATGCGGGCCCGAAATATTTTATTTTTGTCATCTACCCTGCCGTACGAAGTAAGGCCCCGGGCTGCGCACGCACAGCTCGGGGCCGGTAGAAACTGCCTGGTCTTTAGTTACGATCTCTTTTTGCGGCAGCCGGGGCCACATAAGGCGCCGGGGCCGGCGCAACGATCGGCGCCGCCATCGGCGCGACCGGCGTGGCCTGCGCGATCTGGATCGGGGTGATCCTCACGAAGCCGTTGCCGCCCTGGTCGCCGAGCCTCTTGTCGCCGAAGCTGTCGGTGGACTTGCCATTGCTGCCGTTGCCGAAGCCTGCGCCGCCTCCGCCACCGCCGTCATGCGAACCGCCCATGCCAGGGGCACCCGTGGGCACGCCGGCCACTTGCATCATTCCGCCCGACTGCGACGGGATCTCGCCGTTTCCATTGCGATCCGGCAGGCGTCCGCCCGCGCCGCCATTGCCCTGGCCATTGGCGCCACGCGCGCCGGAGCTGTCCATCGAGCTGCCGCCGCCCAGCGACCGGCTGCCGGCCGATGCCACCACCATGTTCTCGGCGCCCGAGAATCCGGCGATCAACTCATTCGTATAAGCCTTGGTCACGCTGGTCGGGTTGCCGTTGCCGCCGTCGCCGCCGTTAACGCCACCCCGGCCCGCGGTGCCGATCGTCAGCTTGTAGACGCCCGGGCTCAGGTATTGCGAGGTCTTCGAGGGCACCGCGCCTGCGCCGCCACCACCGGAAGAGAGGAATCCGCCGCCGCCGCCACCGCCGCCACCGCCGCTGAGGAGGATTTCATAGGTGCCTTCGCCCATCTGCGGCGAGGGGTAGCTCGCGAGCTGCGGGAAGCCGGCGAGCGAATTCGGGCCGTCTTTCGGCATCACTGTGAGGAAGCACTGGCGGTTCGGCGCGTTCGCCGGTGCGTTGTTCGCCGTGAAATAGTTGTTAGCGCTGTCGAAGAGGGCTGCGCACTGCGGGATGTCCTGCGCGAAAGCGGTCGCCGACGTTGAGGCGAGGACCAGTAGGGCCATGCGAATTTCGGTTTTCATGCGGTAACTCCGGTTTGGTACTGCTTCGGCATCCGCCTCGGAAAGATTCCCGCGTGTGCCTGTTGTGTCTGAGTGGAGATTACGTTCGCTAAACCGTGCCGTCCGTACGTCAGCGAACATGGAAGCGCATTTGGTTCATTTATTTTTTGTAAGTGCTGGCGGTGGATTTCGCCAAAAAAAACCGGCCCCGCGGGGCCGGCGATTTCCGAGACTTGCGTTCTAGCGTTTGCCGACTTCGTGCCCGATCAGGCCGCCGACTGCGGCGCCGCCGACCGTACCGATGGGGCTGCCGCCCGTGAGGACCGCGCCGCCCACTGCGCCGACGCCGGCGCCGATGGCGGTGTTACGATCCTGGCCGGACATGCCTGCGCAACCGGCAAGGCCCGCGAGGAGGGCGAGGGACAGCGTGGTGGCTGCAATGCTTTTGATGGTCTTCATGTCGATTTCCCTTTTGTGTGGCTGGTTGACTGCGTGAATTCGGATGCGCCCAGATTAGGGGCCGTTCCCCACGCGGTCTGTGCGTTGGCGAACCCTTCCGGGCAATGTTCGTTGACGAACATACAAATGGTTGCAAAACGGCCACCATTCGCGACCCGTCGGTTGCATGCACTTTTCCGGATCCCGATGCCTCCAGTAAACCCTTCCCTCACCAAGGCAAGAATGAAGACCGGCGCGCTGCAGAATGCGATCCTCAGAAGCGCCAAGTTTTCGATCATCGCGACCGACGAGAAAGGCATCATCCAGTTCTTCAACGTCGGCGCCGAGCGCATGCTCGGCTACACGGCGGAAGAAGTCGTCAACAAGATCAACCCGAGCGACATCCACGACCCCGATGAGGTCAAGGCCCGCGCCGCCACGTTGAGCGTCGAGTTCCGCACGCCGATCGCGCCGGGGTTCGAGGCCCTTGCCTACAAGGCCTCGCGGGGCATCGAAGATATCTACGAGCTGACCTACATCTGCAAGGACGGCAACCGCTTTCCGGCGATCGTGTCGATTACCGGCTTGCTGGACGACGACGGCGCCCTCATTGGCTACCTGCTGATCGGCACCAACAACTCGGTCAGGAAGCGCGTCGAGTCCGAGCTCAAGCGTGCGATGGTCGCAGCCGATAAAGCGAGCCAGGCGAAGACCGATTTCCTCTCCGGCATGAGCCACGAGCTGCGCACGCCGCTAAACGCAATCCTCGGATTTGCTCAGCTCATGGAAACCGGCCTCCCCGCGCCCACCATTTCGCAGAAGCGCAACCTCGAGCAGATCCTCAAGGCCGGCTGGTACCTGCTCGACCTGATCAACGAGATCCTCGACCTCGCGCTGATCGAGTCGGGCAAAGTGACCCTGTCGGGCGAGCCGGTTTCGCTCACCGAGGTCATGCTCGAATGCCGCGCAATGGTCGAGCCCCAGGCGCACAAGCGCGGCATTGCGATGACCTTCCCGAGATTCGACAAGCCGCTGTTCGTCAACGCCGACCGCACCCGCGTCAAGCAAGTGCTGATCAATTTGTTCTTCAACGCGGTCAAGTACAACCGGCCGGGCGGCTCGGTCGCCGTCGAGTGGGCAATGAGCGCCGCGAACACCGTCCACATCAGCGTTCGCGACACCGGCGTCGGGCTCACGCCGGAGCAGGTTTCGCAGCTTTTCCAGCCTTTCAACCGGCTGGGAAAGGAAGCGACCGCCGAGGAAGGTACCGGCATCGGGCTGGTAGTGACCAAGCGGCTGGTCGAGCTCATGGGCGGGCAGATTGGCGTGGAGAGCACCGTCGGCGTCGGCAGCGTGTTCTGGATCGACCTGACCCTCACGAGCGCCCCGGCGCTGGAGGCGCACGAGGCCGATCATAAGGAAACGATCCGCCCGCAACTCCCGCCGGGCGCGCCGCTTCGGACGATCCTCTATGTGGAGGACAACCCAGCCAACCTCGAGCTGGTCGAGCAGCTCGTCGCGCGGCGGCCGGAACTTCGGCTTCTTTCGGCGGCCGACGGCAACCTCGGCATCGAATTCGCGCGCGCCTACCTGCCCGAGGTTATCCTCATGGACATCAACCTGCCGGGCATCAGCGGCCTGGAAGCCATGGAGATCCTGCGCCTCACTCCGGCGACTGCGCACATCCCGATCATTGCCTTGAGCGCGAATGCGGTGCCGCGCGACATCGAGAAGGCGCTCCAAGCGGGATTCTTCAATTACCTCACCAAGCCGATCGTGGTCAGCCAGTTCATGGAAGCCCTCGATGTAGCATTGGCATACTCGAAAACTGCCGCGGTCCGGGCGAAAAAGGAACTCTCGCAATGATCGACGACGACGCCATCCTCAACGCCAGCATCCTGATCGTCGACGACCAGGAATCCAACGTCGGCCTGCTGGAGCAGATGCTCGCCGAATCCGGATATACCGCGGTCACCTCGACAATGAACCCGCTCGAGGTCTGCGCCCTGCACCGCAAGAACAACTACGACTTGATCCTGCTCGACCTGCAGATGCCGGGCATGGACGGGTTCCAGGTCATGGAAGGCCTGAAAATCAATCTGGTCGACGGCTATCTCCCGGTGCTGGTGATCACCGCCCAGCCGGGGCACAAGATCCGCGCGTTGCAGGCCGGCGCAAGGGATTTCGTCTCGAAGCCTTTCGACCTCGTGGAAGTGCGCACCCGCATCCGCAACATGCTCGAGGTGCGGCTCCTTTACAAGCGGCTCGCCAATTACAGCCGCGAACTCGAGCAGACGGTGAAGGAGCGCACCGCGGAGCTGCGCGAAAGCGAGGCCCGCTATCGAAGCCTGACCGAGCTTGCGTCCGACTGGTATTGGGAACAGGACGAAAACGGCAACTTCACCAAGGTTTCCGGGCCGGTGCTCGAAATGCTCGGAATGCGCGTATCGAACCTAGCGGGAACCACGCCCAGCGCCAATAACGACGGCTGGAACGACGCCGAAAGGGAAAAGCTCCAGGCGACAATCGCTTCTCGGCAGCCTTTCCTCGACTTCAATTTCAGCCGCATGAATGCCGACGGGACGAAACAGAGATACCAGGTGAGCGGCGAGCCGATGTTCAACCAGTCCTGCCGCTTCATCGGGTACCGCGGCATCGGCGTCGAAACCAGCCACAAGAAATAATCCGGGCGCCCGATGGCTATCGTCGATCCCTCGCTTCACAGCCCGAACCGGAACCACCTGCTTGCGGCGCTGCCGAAGGCCGAATTCGACCGCCTCGCCCCGAACCTCGAGCTGGTCGAGCTGAAACTCGGCCAAGTCCTCTACGAACCCGGCGGCCAGCTCCAGCACGCGTATTTCCCGACCTCGTCCATCGTGTCGCTCCACTACGTGATCGAATCCGGCGATTCGGCCGAGATCGCCGGCGTCGGCAACGAGGGGGTCGTCGGCATCTCGCTCTTCATGGGCGGGGACACGACCCCGAGTTCCGCGGTGGTCCAGACGGCCGGCTTCGCCTATCGCCTCGAACGTCGGCGACTCATGGAGGAATTCGACCGCGCCGGGCCGATGCTTCGCCTGCTGCTGCGCTACACGCAGGCGCTGATCACGCAGATGACCCAGACCGCCGTGTGCAACCGGCACCATTCGGTCGAGCAGCAACTGTGCCGATGGCTACTGGTGACCCTCGACCGCGTGCCTTCGGGACAATTGACGATGACGCAGGAACTCGTCGCCAGCATGCTCGGGGTGCGCCGCGAAGGGATCACCGAAGCTGCCGGGCGGCTGCGCGTGGACGGCGTCATCGATTACCGGCGCGGGCACATCACCGTCCTGAAACGCGAAGGCCTGGAAAAGCTTTCTTGCGAGTGCTATGCCGTGGTCAAGACCGAGTTCGATCGCCTGATGTCGGATATCCCACGCGTCGAGACCCTTAAGGTCGTCGCCGGCTAACGCGCGGGCCGCCAGGCCGGGATCGCTTCCGGCCCCTTGGGCGATTCGCCGTAGCAGGAGCACGCGGCCGCCTCGAGCCCACGGTGATTGAGGATCCGGATCTTCCCGCGGCTGTACTCGATCAGGCCCTTCTCCTGGAAACCCGCCGCGGCTTCGCTGACGCCTTCGCGCCGCACGCCGAGCATGTGCGAGAGGAATTCGTGCGTCATGCGGAAATCGCCCGAAGCCATGCGATCCCGGGTCATCAACAGCCAGCGGGCCAACCGGCCCTCGACGACGTGGAACCGGTTGCACGCCGCGGTCTGCGCGATCTGGCCCATCAGCGCGTGCACATAGGTCAGGACGATCCGGTGCAGCGGCGCGCACGAATTGAATTCTTTCAGGAAGCGGGCCTTGCCCATGCGCAGTGCGGTTCCCTCCCCCTGCACCAGCGCGCGAATCGGAGAGCTCCCGATGCCAAGCGCGATCGGGATGCCGAGCATGCCCTCCGGGCCGACCATGCCCACCTCAAGGGCACGATGTCCCGCGGCGATCTTGAGCAGCGATATCAGGCAGGCGCTAGGGAAATACACATCACGGATCGGCTTGCCCGGCTCGTAGAGAACCTTCCCGAATTCGAGTGTGACCGGCGTCAGTCCGGAAGCAAAGCGAAGGTAGTCCTTGCGCGGTAGAAGGCGAAGCAGGATGTTGGGGATGGCGGCCACTGTGACGCATGGTGGCCCCCCATCCGGGGCTCCGTCTGTTCGCTATCGAACGTGGGATCCGGACGCCCCTGTGCTCTTGGAAGCCACGTAATTCAGCAGGCGGTCGGATTCCTTCTTGACGACCGCGTAACATTCGCAGACGCGCTTCTCCAAGGCCGGCCGGTCGAGCACCTTGATGTGACCTCGGCGGTACTCGATGAGCCCTGCTTCCTGCAAGCGGCCCGCCGCCTCCGTCACGCCTTCACGCCTCACGCCGAGCATGTTCGCGATCAGTTCCTGCGTCATGTGCAGTTCGTTCGTGGGCAGCCGGTCGAGGCTGAGCAGGAGCCAGCGGCAGAGCTGCAGCTCGACCTCGTGGTGGCGGTTGCACACCGCGGTCTGCGACATCTGCGTGATCAGCGCCTGGGTAAAGCGCAGCAGCAGGTGCTGCAATTCGCCGCCGCGCTCGAATTCGGCGCGCAGGAACCGGGCAGGCAGCCGGTAGGCGTGCCCTTCGCTCTGCACGATCGCGCGGCTGGTGGTGCTTTCGCCGCCCATGAAGAGCGATATGCCGACGATGCCTTCGTTTCCGGTCACGGCTATCTCGGCCGACGCGCCGTTCTCCATCACATAGAGCAGCGAAACGATGCCGTCGGTAATGAAGTACACGTGGTCCATGCGGCTGCCCGACTCGCTCAGCGAAGAGCCAAGCGGCATGTCGACGTAGTCGAAGTGGGGTGACAGCCGCTCGAAGTCCGTGTCGGACAGCGCCGCGAGCAGGTGATTCGTCCTGGGGGGAGGCCTGGCTGCCGAGACTTTCGTCGTCATGTGCAGCCTCGCTGAAATTGGGGGGGAAAGAAGATTACACCCTTATGCGGGGTAACGCACATAAAAAATACGCACCTATGTTTGGTACCGAACAGAGACGAAAATTTTCCCATATGTCTGATAGCGAACAGATAGTTCTACCTGCGTTGGCGACAATTCGTTGCCATGCCGAGCCCCCACAACCCGCTGCAGAATTGCCTGCTTGCCGCATTGCCCGCGGACGTGTTCCAGCGCCTCGCGCCGGACCTCGAGTTGGTTCCCCTGAAGCTCGGCCAGGCGATCTACGAATCCGGCGGCCGCCTGTCGCATGTCTACTTCCCGACAACCTCGATCGTGTCGCTGCTCTACGTGCTCGCCGACGGCGCCTCCGCCGAAATCGCCGTGGTCGGCAACGAAGGCATCCTCGGCATCTCGCTCTTTATGGGCGGGGAAACCACGCCCAGCCGCGCCGTTGTGCAGAGCGCGGGCTTCGCTTATCGCATGCGCTCGCGGCTGCTCAAGGAGGAGTTCAACCGCGCGGGCCCGATGCTCCGGCTGCTGCTGCGCTATACGCAGGCGCTGATCACGCTGATGACGCAGACCGCGGTGTGCAACCGGCACCATACGGTCGAGCAGCAGCTCTGCCGCTGGCTGCTGCTGAGCTTGGACCGGCTGCCGACGCAATCGATCCGCATGACGCAGGAGCTCATTGCCAACATGCTTGGCGTGCGCCGGGAAGGGGTCACCGAGGCGGCCGGCAAGCTCCAGCGGGCCGGGCTCATCAGCTACGCCCGGGGCCGCATCGACGTCCTCGACCGGCCCGGCGTCGAAAAGGCTGTCTGCGAGTGCTACGGAGTGGTTAAACTGGAATTCGACCGCCTTCTGGCCCCGTTGCCAGAGAGTTGAATCTAGGGGGTTTTTAGCTTTTCGTCCTATGTTAGTTGGCGAACAGTTTGTCTACGGCGTGTAGGACAAACTCGGGCCTCAGTTGGGAGACCTGCCTTGAAAAGAACCATCCTTCTCGCGTCGATCGCCGTATTCGGCACGGCCGCGTTCGCCCAGCAGCCCCCCAGCTCCGGCGGGCTGATCCAGCAGGTACCCCCTGCGCCGGCCCCGCAACGGCCCTTGCCGGACGTGCGCATCGAGCAGGGCGGCAAGCCGGCCGCACCGCTTGCGGACGACACCCGCATCCGGGTCAATACCCTTTCGATCACCGGGCAAACCGTCTACTCGGTCGGCGAATTGCTCGAAATCGCCGGCTTCCTGCCCGGCCGGGAGTTGAGCCTGGCCGAACTGCGAGCCATGGCGGCTCGGATCACCGACCACTACAACCGCAACGGGTACATCGTCGCCCAGGCCTACCTGCCCGCCCAGAACATTCGCGACGGCGCGGTGGCCATCCAGGTCATCGAAGGCCGCTATGGGCAGGTCGTGCTGCGCAATTCGTCGAACCTGAACGACGGGCTCGCCAACGGGTTGTTAAGCGGGCTAAACGCCGGCGATACGATCACCATTGCGCCGCTCGAGGAGCGCCTGCTGCTGCTCTCGGACATCCCGGGCATCGGCGTGCGTTCCTCGCTTGTGCCGGGCCAGGCGGCCGGCACATCGGACCTCATCGTCGACGTGGTCCCAGGGCGCCGCGTGAACGGCAGCGTCGAAGCGGATAACCACGGCAACCGCTACACCGGCGAATACCGCGTCGGCGGCACCGTCAACCTCAACAACCTCGCGGGCCAGGGCGACGTGCTTTCGGTGCGCGCGCTGGCCTCATCGGGCCTGACCTACGGCCGCATCTCGTACCAGGCGCAATTCGGCCGGGCGACGCTCGGGGTCGCTTTTACGGCGCTCGAATACCGGCTCGGCCGGGAGTTCGCCAACCTCGGCGCGCATGGCACCGCGCAGATCGCGAGCATTTACGGCAGCTACCCGCTGATCCGCTCGCGCAACACCAACCTGTATGCGCTGGCCGGGTTCGACGCCAAGACTTTCCACGACCGCATCGACCTGACGAATGCAACCACCGACCGCAAGATCGGCGTTGCACATTTCGGCCTCGCCGGCGACCGCCGCGACAACTGGGGCGGTGGCGGCTTCACGGCCTATTCGGGGACCTGGTCCACGGGGTCGCTGGACATCGAGACGCCGGCCGCGCGCGCCGCCGATGCGCTGACGGCGCGCAGCAACGGGCACTACGACAAGTTCGGCTTCCACGCGATGCGCCTGCAGACGCTCGGCGGGCCTTTCTCGCTCTATGCCGCGATCCGCGGGCAGGTGGCCTCGAAGAACCTCGACATCTCCGAGAAAATGTCGCTCGGCGGCGCGTACGCAGTTCGCGCCTATCCCGAGGGCGAGGCCTACGCAGATGAAGGCTACGTAGTGAACCTCGAAGCCCGCATGCTGCTGCCGAAACCGGCCAACCTGGTCGGCCAGATGCACCTCGTCGGCTTCGTCGACACCGGCAGCGTCACGATCAACAAGAACCCGTGGCTGCCCGGCAACAACAGCAGGACGCTCAGCGGCGCCGGTGTCGGCCTGACCTGGGCCGACTACAACAATTTCGTCGTGCGCGCGTATTGGGCGCACAAGCTCGGCAACGCGGTCGCGACTTCAGCCCCCGACGCGAAAAGCCGATTCTGGATCCAAGGCGTGAAGTACTTCTAGACAGGACTCAGCGTGAACAATCGCAATCGATATTTCCGCTTCACCCGGATGGCCGCGCTCGGCCTTGCGGTCTCGAACGCCATGACCGCGTTCGCGGCGCCCACCGGCGGCGCGGTCTCGGCCGGCAGCGCGAGCATCGTCGCGACGCCCGGCACGACGACGATCACGCAATCGAGCCAGAATGCCGCGATCAACTGGCAATCCTTCGGCATCGGTGCGGCCGAGGCGGTGCGGTTCGTGCAGCCCAACAGCAGCTCGGTCGCATTGAACCGCGTGCTGGGTGCCGATCCCTCCAATATCCTCGGCAGCCTTTCGGCGAACGGCAAGGTGTTCCTGGTCAACCCGAACGGGATTCTTTTTGCGCCCGGTGCGCAGGTAAACGTCGGGGGGCTGGTGGCCTCGACGCGGAACATTTCGGACGCCGATTTCATGGCCGGCCGCTACAAATTCGACGGTGCCGGCAACGGCTCGGTCGTCAACCGCGGCACGATCAATGCGTCCGATGGCGGCTACGTCGCGCTGCTCGGCGCAAACGTGAGCAACGAGGGGATCATCACCGCGCGCCTGGGCAGCGTCGTGCTCGCCTCCGGCAATGCGATGACGCTCGACGTGGCGGGTGACGGCCTGCTCAACCTCGCGGTCAACGAAGGCGCGGTCAACGCGCTGGCGCAGAACTCCGGGATGATTCGCGCCGACGGCGGGACCGTGCTGCTCACGGCAAAGTCGGCCGAAAGCCTCCTGCAAAGCGCGGTTAACAACACCGGCGTGATCCAAGCGCAGACGATCGATACCCGCAACGGGACGATCCGGCTGGTCGGCGACATGCAAAACGGCACCGTGAGCGCCGGGGGAACGCTGGATGCCTCGGGCCTTGGCGCGGGACAAACCGGCGGCAACATCACGTTGGCCGGCCATCATGTCGGCCTCTTCGGCGCGCAGGTCAACGCGTCCGGCGACGCAGGCGGCGGAACGGTGCTCGTCGGCGGCGGCTACCAGGGCAACAACGCGGCGGTGCCCAACGCCTCCGCGACTTACATGAGCGCAGACGCGAAAATCACCGCGGATGCCATCTCACGCGGCAACGGCGGCACCGTGGTGCTGTGGTCCAACGATTCGACGCGCGCTTCCGGCAGCATCTCGGCCAAGGGCGGCGCGCTGGGGGGCGACGGCGGCCTGATCGAGACGTCCGGCCACGCCCTCGAGGTCAACGGGATCAGCATCAACGCCAGCGCCGCGAACGGTAAGGCCGGCACCTGGCTCCTCGACCCCGCCGACGTGATCATCGGCGCCGGCACAACCAACGCGACCCTGATCGGCAACGTCTTCACCCCGAATTCCGGCGTAAGCGCCGCAACCGTCGACGTGGGCGCATTGCGGGTTGCACTCGAAGCCGGCGGCGGGACCAATATCACCGTCACCACGACCAACGTCGGCGCAGCCGGCAACGGCGCCGGCGACATCAGCGTGAATTCGGCGCTTACGTGGACGCCGACGAATCCCACGACGCTTTCGTTGCTGGCCGCGAGGGACGTGAACATAAACGCACCAATAACCACCACCCGCGGAAACCTCGTCGTGTGCTGCGGGCGCGACGTGAACGTCAACGCGCCGATCACGACGACCAACGGCAGCGTGCTGCTCTCCGGCGGCCGAAACGTGAACGTCATCCGCAACGGCCTGACGGTGAATTCGCAGACCGCGGGCATCGTCACCACGGACGGCAACATCCAGATGTGCTCCGCCAACGACATCGTCCTCAGCAATACCTTCGATGCCGGGCCGCTGATTACGCTCACGCGCGGCAGCGTGACTGTGGGCGAAAGCCTCTCCAACTTCGGCGTGCCTCGCGGACTGACCCTGAACGCCGGCAACGGCGGCACAGGGCCGGGCGCGGCAGCCGGCACCGTTACGTTCACCGGCGGCACCTTCATCACCGCGACCGGGCCGGCCGGCGTCACGCCGATCAACATCTTCTACAACCCGACCTCGTACCTGACGCCTACCGACTATTCGGGCCGCTTTACCGGCAACGCCGGTCCGGTCGTCTCGCGCATGCTGGTCTTCCCCGATGGCGCTGACAAGGCTTTCGACGGCACCACCACCGCAGTCTTTACCGCACTCAAGGGGACGCCGGCCGGCGTATCGCTGGTGGCCGGGCCTGGTGCCGCGGCCGCCTTCGACACCCCCGGCGTCGGGGTCGCCAAGACAGTGACCTTCACCGGGTTCACGCTCGCCGGCGCAAACGCGGCCGCCTTCGCACTGCCGGCGACGTGCTGCGCCCCGATCGTCGGTCGGACGACAGCATCGATCACACCCGCCGTGGTGGTCTTGCCGGTGATCGTGGCGCCGGTTGTCGTGGCGCCGGTTGTCGTTGCGCCGGATGTCGTTGCGCCGGTTGCCGGCGAAGCGGCCGTCGCCGCCTCCGAGGTGCTGCCCGTGCTATTCGTGCCGGGCATGATGATCGGCGCGACGCCGTTCCTGTCGCACTCACCCGCCTTCAATCTCACCGTGGCCGGCGTCAACGTCCCCGCACCTCTGGTCCTCGAAATCGTCCAGCCGCCGGTGCAGCTCGCGCCGCAGCCGGTGCCTGTGCCCGTGGTCGTACCCCCACCCCCCTACGTGCCGCCGTACGTTCCCCCGAGAAGGGATCGCAACTAGGGCAGTAAGTAGTCGAAAGCACCGACTTTCCCCCCCGGTAGGGTAAATTCGCGCTTTTCGGGGGCTGTTGATGAGCGTGGTCGGAGCCGGTCGGCGCATCCTTATAGTCGAAGACGACAAGGCCTCGGGCGAGAGCCTGAGGGATCTTTTCGTAACGATGGGGTTCGATGTCCAGATCGTCACCGACGGCGAGACCGCGGTACAGGTCGTGCCCCAATACCTCCCGGCATTCGTCTTCATGGACATCGGCCTCCCCGGCATCGACGGGTACGAGGCCACGCGGCAAATGCGGCGGGAAGAGTCGGGCCGGTCCGCGGTGGTCGTGGCGCTCTCCGGCTACGCGCAGCGCAAGTTCGAGCAGCAGGCGGCCGATGCCGGCATGGACCATTTCCTGCTGAAGCCGGCGAGCCTGGCTGAGCTGAACCAGGTCTTTGCGACCTCGGGCGGCTAGCCGCCCGAGTCGTCCCCGCCGGTCAGTCGTAGCGCGCGAGGCCCTGCAGCAGTTTCTTCGGGCTGACCGGCTTGGTGAGGAAATTGTCCATCCCGCAGTCTGCGGCCTTCTTGATGTCCTGGATCTGCCCGAAGCCGGTCAGCGCGACGATGAGAGCCTTGCGGCCGATTTCGATCTTGCGGATCTGGCGCGTGGCTTCGTAGCCGTCGATGCCCGGCAGGCCGACGTCCATGAGGACGATCGAGGGGTGGAATTTCGGCACGTCCTGCACCGCGGATTCGCCATCGTTCACGAGATGGACGTCGAAGCCCATTTCGACGAGCAGGTCCCTCAGGGTTTCCCCTGAAGCCTTGTCGTTTTCCACGACGAGAATGCGCCGCTTGGCCTTGGTCACTGAAATTTACCGGTTGAGACGAGAAGCTTGCCTCGTCCCTGACTGCCTCGTCAGTGCGTTAACGCGCCGTCAGGCTACAAAGGGGTCATCTCTCCCGCTTTCGTCCTCCTGCTATTCTCGCTCAATGAAAACCAGCGACCGACTTGCGGTGCCTTTCGGAGTTGTACGCGCCTTTGCGCTCGCAGCGTCGTTCCTCCTCCCCGGCGCGGCGCTCGCGCAGCAGTGGACCCCTACCCAGCCGATCCGCGTCCTGATCCCCTACGCCCCGATCGGCACTTCGGACATCATCGGCCGCCTGATGAGCGACCGCGTGGCCGCGCGGCTCGGGCAGCCTTTCATCCTCGAGAACCGTCCCGGCGGCTCGACCCAGATCGCCACCGAGATCGTGGCGAAATCGAAGCCCGACGGCCACACGCTGCTGCTGGTGGCCAACACCTTCATGGTCAACCCGGCGCTGTTTGCGAAACTCCCGTACGACTCGGACAAGGACCTCGCCGCGGTCACCTACGCCGGCGTCACGCCGCATACGCTGGTGGTGCATCCCTCGCTGCCGGTAAAGAACCTCAGGGAGTTCGTCGCCTACGGCAAGGCGAATCCGGGGCGGCTTTCGTACGGCTCGGTCGGTAACGGCACGTCTTTCCACCTGGGCATGGAGATGCTCAAGAAACAGGCCGGCATTTTCGTCGTCCACATCCCGTACAAAGGCATGGGGCCGGTGCTCACCGACCTGCTCTCGAACCAGATCCAGGTCGCGTTCGCCAACACGCCGAACGCGGTGCCGCATGTGCAGGCCGGCAAGCTGCGCGCGATCGCGATGGCGCACCCTTCGCGCATGCCGCAGCTGCCGGACGTGGCGACCATCGACGAGCAGGGCATCAAGGGCTTCGAGTCGAACTCGGCCTACCTCTTCCTTGCGCCGGGCGCCACGCCAGTAGCCATCCTCGAGCGCCTGAACGCCGAGTTCGCCGGCGTGCTGAATGAACCAGCGATCCGCGGCGAGCTCACTAAGCAAGGTGTCGAGGTCATGGCCAGCTCGCGCGCGGAGACCACGGCTTTTATCAGGCGCGAGATGGCCAAGTATGCCGAGGCGGTGAGGTTCTCGGGCGCGAAGGTCGACTGAGCGGGCCACACGGCTGGCTAGTTCCTGGAATTGGGGGTGCGCTTCAGGACCTGCAGTTTATCGAGCCCCCGGGCAAGCGCCTTGGGATCCTCGATCAGCAGGTCCGCCACGCACTGCGCGCGGAACTTCGGGTCCAGGCGAAGCATCTTCAGCACCTCGTCGAGTTCTTTCAGGACAACTGCACCGTAGGCTCCCTCTGCGATCTTCCGGCCGGCATGGAAATCCGCCGCGCCCGCCTGCAGGCTGATGAAAGCCAGGTCGACGACGTCCCGCGCCCGGTGCTCCTTCGCCCGTCCACGGTCGGCATTGGCGAGAAGCTTTTCTGCGATCGCGTGACGCAGTCCCAGCACCGGCACGCCAAGCATCGGATCCAGGCCGCCCTCCACCTCGATCCTCGCCTCGAACACGATCTCGAACTTGATCGGCGCGGCCGCAGCCGACTCCCTGATGAACGTGCGGATCGCGTCGCGGTCGGCGCGGACCTCGCGCTCGAGGCTGATGCGGCCCTTGAATAGCTTTCCCAGCGAGCGCTCGCTGACCGTTTCGCGCAGCGCCCGGATTCCCCGGGCGGACGAAACGAGGAAATCGATGTCGCGGGATTCGCGGTATTCCCCGTGCGACATCGCCAATTGCGTGCCGCCACCGAAATAGCATTCCGCCTCGGCGAGGAACCCGGCATCCATGCGCGACAGGATCTCCGCAATGCGCCGATGCAGCGGACGATGCAACTCAGCCATTCATCAACCCGCGGCCATAATCCTTCTTGAGCCTTTCGAGCAGCCGTTTCTCGCCGGCGCCCATGGCCGCGTTCCGCACGAGGCGCCAGTTGTTCTCGTAGTGCCTGAAAGCTTCGGCTGCGGGGATGCTCGTTCGCTCGCGGCCGGTCCAAAGAAGGGACCGCAGCACGGGCGCCTTGCCAAGGTCGACTTCTTCGCCCTTGCCGGCTTCGAGCGCCGCGTCACGGAAAGTCTCGATAAGCGCTTCGGCGAGCGGATGGCCCGCGGCCGCGCGGAACTTCCGGAAAGGCGCGGCGGGGATCTCTTCGCACAGGCCCGCAGCCACGAATTCGCGCAGCAGCCGGTGGGCCTGGCTCGGATCCACGCGGGCGGCCGCGGCGAGACCCCGGAGGTGGAATGCCGTCCCCGGCGACTCATAGAGCGCCCTCACGAGGCGAAAGCGCGCCTCGCTACCGCACAATGCACGGACGGGTTCGTAGGCATGCAGCATGTTGACTATTTAACAACATATTTGGACGATTCGTCAACGAACGCCGGAGCCTGAACCAGTTCTAATAGAGCCCTCCCCCACCGAGACCCCGCCATGAGAATCGTCGAGATCCGCGAAAAAACCCTCCCCATCAGCTCGCCCATCCGCAACGCGTACATCGACTTCAGCAAGATGACGCTGAGCCTGGTAGCCGTCATCACCGACGTGGTGCGGGAAGGCCAGCCCGTGGTCGGCTACGGCTTCAACTCCAACGGCCGCTACGGCCAGGGCATGCTGATGCGCGAGCGCTTCATTCCGCGCGTGAGCGAGGCAAAGCCGGAATCACTCATGAACGATGCGGGCACGAACCTGGACCCGCACAAGATCTGGGCCACGCTGTTCACCAACGAGAAGCCCGGCGGCCACGGCGAGCGTTCGGTGGCGATCGGCACCATCGACATGGCGGTGTGGGACGCAGTGGCCAAGATCGAGGGCAAGCCGCTCTTCCAGCTGCTGGCCGACGACTACGGCAACGGCAAGCCGAACCGCAAGGTGTTCGTCTATGCGGCCGGCGGCTACTACTACCCCGGCAAGGACGACGAAAAGCTCAAGGACGAGATGCGCAGCTACCTCGACCGCGGCTATTCGGTGGTGAAGATGAAGATCGGCGGCGCTACTTTGTCCGAGGACCTGCGCCGCATCGATTCGGTGCTCTCGGTTCTCAGGGACGGGCAGCGCCTATGCGTCGACGCGAACGGCCGCTTCGATCTCGACACCGCGATCGCCTATGCAAAGGCGCTCTCGCAGTACGACCTCTTCTGGTACGAGGAGGCCGGCGACCCGCTGGATTTCGAATTGCAGGCCACGCTGCGCAACTACTACAAGAACCCGATGGCCACCGGCGAGAACCTCTTCTCGATGCAGGACGCGCGCAACCTCATCCGTCACGGTGGGATGCGCCCCGACCGCGACTGGCTGCAGTTCGACTGCGCGCTGAGTTATGGCCTGGTGGAGTACCTGCGCACTCTGGAGATGCTCAAGGCCCACGGCTGGTCGCCGAGCCGCTGCGTCCCGCATGGCGGGCACCAGATGTCGTTGAACATCGCAGCAGGCCTGGGATTGGGCGGCAACGAGTCTTATCCGGATTTGTTCCAGCCTTTTGGCGGATTCCCCGATGGCGTGAAGGTCGAGAACAGCTACGTCACGATGCCCGAACTGCCGGGGATCGGGTTCGAAGGCAAGTCGGATTTGTATTCGGTGATGAAGGCGCTTTCGGCGTAGCCCAAAAAAAGCGGGACCGAAGCCCCGCCTTTATTGCCAGTGATGCAATGACCTAGCCAGTCGTTTCGCGAATCACGGTCGTCCTCGTCGGGACTGCGGGCACCACTTTGTGCACGACCACAGGGGTCGTGCCGGTGCGATGCACCACCGTGACGTTCGACGGCGCACCGGCCGTGTGGCGCACGACTTTCTTCTTCACGACCTTCTGGCCGGCGGCGTTGTACGTGGTCTTCTTCTTCACCACCGTGCGGTCGCCGTTGTCATGCAGGACGACTTTCTTCTCCTTGATGCCGTCGGCGTCCACCGTGGGCGAATGCTCGATGACGGTGGCTGCGTTTGCCATGCCGATGCCCAGCAGGGCAGCGACGGCCGTGCCGATAAGCGTTTTCTTGAACATGCTGTGTCTCCAAAAGGGGTTGAACTGGAGACGACTATTGCACCCGGAACACTCGGAAACCATCGTCCGCGGGATGAAACAAGTGTCTGGAAAGACCTACAGACGTTTGCCGATGCAGGGTTCGGACGACCAATCCGCTCCTAAAGTTTCCCTAACTTTTTCCGTGCGGATTTCAGGATCGTCTCGGTCGCCGCCACCAACGCATCGAGCGCCTGGTTACCCAGCGGCGCAAGGGCGCTCTTGCGGTAGGCCGTCTCGTTCCGGTCGGCGTTTGCCTCTCACCTTCATGTCGAACTGGGTTGCCTTTGCCACCTGCAAGTGGGAGGAGGCGAGCTTGAGGCACTCTTCGACCTCCTCGGCGGAATGGCTCTCGTGATGAAGGATCCCGATCTTCAGCAGGTTCTCCGCCTGCGCGGGCAGGCTCATTGAGGGCCACCGATGAGATAGACCTTGGGCCCCGCGTCGACTTTCTTCAGGAAGGCGTCCGTGCGGACGAGCCGGCGGAATTCGCGGGGTGCATACAACGACACGCTCACGTGGCGCCGCAGTTGCGCATCGAGCGGTTGCAGGGCGCCCAGCAATTTGCCGTAGTCGCAATCGCCGACGACGATGACATCGACGTCGCTTTCCGCAGTCTCGGCTTGCCTGGCAATCGATCCGTAGATGAATGCGGTTTCGATGCCGTCCCGGAGCGGGGCGAGCGCCTCCTCCAATACGGACGGGATGCCGAGCAGCTTGCGCGCGATCGACCGGAGCTCCTCATAGACGGGATGTTCCGGGTTCGCCACGTAATGGCGGCGCCCTCCGACCAGCTGCTCCCTGACCAGCCCGGCCGCCTGGAATTGCTTGAGCTCGCGATGAAGGCCACCGGCCCCCGCGTTGGTCAACTGCAGCAGTCCGGCATACGCAAACCCTTCGGGAGGCGCGATATCCGAGAACAGCGCGCAAAGCATCCTCTGCTGCGAGATGGAAAAGAGGACGTCGGCCGCATGGGATCCGGATGTGCTCATGCGATCACTATACCGGAATGGTACAGATCTGAACCATTTTGGTATATAAAATTACCATTTTGGTACAAACCTCAGCGCTCCGCGCCCTAGTCCGCGGCCTTGATCCCCGCGCCCTTGATGAGCTTCGCCCAGTGCGGGATTTCGCGCTGGATCGTAGCGGCCAGTTCCGCCGGCGTGCCGGCTACGACGTCGAGGCCGAAGTCGGTGAACTTCTTGCGCGTCTCCGCAGTCGAAAGCGCCCGCACCGAATCGCGGTGCAGCTTCTCGATGATCGCCGGCTGCGTGCCGGCCGGCGCCATGAGTCCGAACCACGGCACCGCCTCGAACCCCGGGTAGCCCGACTCCGCCATGGTGGGCAGGTCCGGCGCCGAGGCCGAGCGGCGCACCGAGGTCACCGCGAAGGCGCGCAGCTTGCCTTCGCGCGCAAGCGAGAGCGCGTTGGCGACGTTTGCAAAAGAGAGATCCACCCGGCCGGCGAGCAGGTCGGGCAGCATCGCCGTCGTGCCGCGATAGGCGATCGGCCGGATGTCGAGCCCGGCCATCGACTTGAACAGTTCCGCCGCCAAATGTTGCGAGGTTCCCGCGCCCGCATGCGCGTACGAGAGCTTGCCCGGCTGTGCCTTCGCAAGCGCCACCAGTTCGGCGAGCGACATCACCTTGGACGATACGGGCACCACGAGCGCATTCGCCGCCACGAACACCTGAGTGATCGGCGCGAAATCCTTCACCGGGTCGAAGGCAAGCTTGTCGTACATGCTCGGGCTGAAAATCAGCGAGCCGTTGCCGACCATGCCGAGCGTGTAGCCGTCCGGCGCGGCGCGGGCGGTGCGCTCGGTGGCGATGTTGCCGCCGGCGCCGGTGATGTTCTCGACGACCACCGGCTTGCCCCACGCTTCGGACAACTTTTCCGCGAGCATGCGGGCGGCGAGATCGGGCGCGACGCCGGGCGTGAACCCGACGATGATCTTGACCGGCTTGTCCGGGTACGCAGGCTGCGAGAGCGCGTTGCCCCCGACGAACATCGACAGCGCCGCAACCAACACCGAAAGCGTCTTCATTGCCCTAGCCCTTTTCCCGCGGCACGACGTTGCGCCGGATCACCACGGGCTTGCCGCCGTGGCTCTGCTTGACCATCCATTGCGCCAGCGCCGAATCGAGGTGAAAGGCGTGTCCCGGGAACCAGTCCTTGAGCGCCGCCGCCAGGCGCCGGCCTTCGGCGAAATCGCCTTGCCTGACGACTTCCAGCACTTGGTGGACGGACTTGAGCACCGCGGCATGCTCGTCGACGTGGCACTCGCGCGGCGGAAAGCCGGTGCGCTCCATCCAGCCGTCCTCTTCCCTGAAATGCTTCTCGGCATGCTGCGCAAACGCCTGCAGGTGGCCTGCGACCGCGGAGTCGTCGCAGCCGAGGAGGTCGTTCACGATGGTGACGAACTCGCGATGCGTGTCGTCCATCGCGCCGTAGCCGAGCAGGTAGTCGTCGGTCCAGGAGAATTCGTCCATCGCGACCCTTAGTCGTCCTGCTTGTCGCCGCAGCGCGTGGCCGTGCCCTTGGCGGTCTTTACCGTGAAGCAGCGGCGGTCGTCGCCCTCGGCCTTTGGCGGCGCAGCGGGCGGCGCCTCTGCTGTGGAGGCCGGTGCGTTCGCCGGGGGCTTGGCCGGCGTTCGAGCCGCTCTTGCCGCTGCGGTATCCCCAGGCCCGTACTGCACTCTCTCCTTGACCTCGCCGGCATCCTTGAGCTTCAGGTCGCCGCACTTGCTGCCGGTATAGGTGACCTTGCCCTTCGCGTCGACGCACTTGTACGTCTGCGCCGCGAGGTTGCCGGACGCGAGGAGTGCCGCTGCGGCGAAGATAAAGGGCTTCATTCGCCAAAGTATAGCGAGATCACCTCTTGAGGGGCGCCGGCCGGGGCCGCCCCTCTGCTGCGTCATCAGGTGCAATTGCACTCGCCTCCATCGCTTCCGGGACATTCGCCAGCAATTCCTCGAGCCAGAGCTTGCCGTCGGCGTCCGAGGGCGCCCGCCAGTCGCCGCGCGGCGAGAGGGACCCGCCCGTGGTGACCTTGGGGCCGTTCGGCAGTGCCGAGCGCTTGAACTGGTTCCTGAAAAAACGCTGCAGGAATTCGCTGAACCAGTGGCGGATGGTCTTGATGTCGTAGGCGCGACGCTGGTCCTCCGGGAAGCCCGGCGGCCAGGCGCCTGTCGCGGCGTCGTGCCACGCATGCAGCGCCAGGAAGGCGATCTTCGAGGGGCGCAGGCCGAAGCGCGTGAGGTAAAAAATCCAGAAGTCGTGCAGCTCGTAGGGGCCGATCTTGCTCTCGGTGCTCTGCATCTCGCCGTCGTCCGACTGGGGAATGAGCTCCGGCGAGATCGTCGTGCCGAGGATGTCGAGCAGCACCGCGTTGACCTTCTCGTCGAAAAGGCTGCTGCGCGCAGTCCAGCGGATCAGGTGCTGGATCAGCGTCTTCGGGACCGCGGCGTTGACGTTGTAGTGGCTCATGTGGTCGCCTACGCCGTAGGTGCACCAGCCGAGCGCGAGCTCCGAGAGGTTGCCGGTGCCGAGCACGAACCCCTGCCGCTGGTTGCCGGCGCGGAACAGCAGGTCGGTGCGCAGGCCCGCCTGCACATTCTCGAAGGTCACATCGTAGACCGGCGCGCCGTCGCCCGCGGGATGGCCCAGATCCTTGAGCATCTGCGTGGCGAGCGGCCGGATGTCGATCTCCTCGACCGTGATGCCGAGGCCCCGCATGAGCGCATGCGCATTCGCCTTGGTGCGCTCGCTCGTGGCGAAGCCCGGCATGGTGAAGCCGAGAATCTCCGAGCGCGGGCGGCCGAGCAGGTCGAAGGCGCGCGCGGCGACGATCAGCGCATGCGCGGAATCGAGGCCGCCGGAAACACCGATGCAGATGCGCTCGCCGCCGGTGGACTGCAATCGCTGCGAGAGGCCGATCACCTGGATGTTGAACGCCTCGTAGCAATCCTGGTCGAGCAGCGCCGGATCGTCCGGCACGAACGGGAAGCGGTCGAGGCTGCGCTCGAAGCCGACATTGCCTGCAGGCGGCTCGAAAGCGAACGCGATGCGGCGGAAGCGCCGGTCCGGCATCTGATTGGCTATTGCGGCTTCGTTGAACGTCCCGGTGCGCATGCGCTCGAGCTGCAGGCGCTCGACGTCGATGTCGGCCACCGCCATCGCGGAATGGAGCGAGAACCGGTCGGTCTCCGCCAGGCAGGCGCCGAGCTCGTAGATGCAGGTCTGGCCGTCCCACGCGAGATCGGTGGTGGATTCGCCGTAACCAGCGGCGGAGTAAACATACGCCGCCCAGCAGCGCGCCGACTGGACTTCGCACAGCACTCGTCGCGACTGCGCCTTGCCGATGACGATGTTGCTGGCCGACAAGTTGGTGAGGATGAGCGCGCCTGCAAGCGCCGCGAAATCGCTCGGCGGCGCCGGCGCCCAGAGGTCTTCGCAGATCTCCGCGTGAAAGATGAACCCCTCGACGTCCTTCGCCTCGAAAAGCAGGTCCATGCCGAAAGGCACCGCGTCACCGTTGACGGCGATCTCGCCTTTCATGTCGCGCCCGGAGGCGAACCAGCGCTTCTCGTAGAACTCGCGATAGTTCGGCAGGTGGCCCTTTGGGACGACGCCGAGGAGGCGCCCGCGATGGATCGCGACGGCGCAGTTGTAGAGGCGGCCTTCGCGCCGGAGCGGCGCGCCGACCAAAAGCACTGGGCTCAGCGCGCGGCTAGCCTCGACCAGCTCGCCGAGCCTCGCCTCCACCGCGTCGAGCAACGCAGCCTGGAGGACAAGATCGTCGATCGCGTAGCCAGAAAGCCCGAGCTCCGGGAACACCATGAGCGCGATCGAGCGGTCGTGGCCTTCGCGGGCGAGTTCGAGCGTGTGCTCGAGGTTGTAGGCCGGGTCGGCGACGCGGCATCGAGGCCTGCACGCCGCGACGCGCACGAAGCCCTGGCGGTAGATGGAGAGGAAATTTTCGGTCGGGGCTTGGGGATTGATCATTCGGGCATTCCTGGATGGAGGCCGGGTCGGGCTTGCTTGCAATACAAAGTTCAGTCATAATACTGACAAATGTCTACATTGGGAACCCCATGAGCGAGCTATCCTGGATCTTTCGGCACCTTGGCGGAAGAAAAGTCGTCGGAAAAGCCGCGTGGAAATCCCCAATCGACCTGCACGATTCGATCGTATCCGGCCTCCCGGTAGGCTGCGTCATCTATTTCAAGCAGCATACCGGCCTGAGCAACATCCACATGAGCAACGCGCTCGGTGTGAGCGAGAAGACGTTCATCCGGTGGCAGGACGACCCCGACAAGCTGCTCGACCCGGTGTATTCCGACCGGCTGGTGCGCACCGCGAAGATCATGGGGCTGGCTGAAGAAGTCCTCGAGGACGCGGAGAATTCAAGGGCGTGGCTTTCAAAGTCGCAATCTTCCCTCGGCAATGAGATTCCACAGGAGCTCCTGCGCACCGATATCGGTGCAAAGCAGGTGGAGGAGGTCCTGCTGCGAATGGAACACGGCTATCTGGCCTGATGGTCGTCCACCGGCTGGCAAAGAAGAAATACGCGCACGATCCGCTGGGAGGCACCGGAGGGCTGATCGTCGGCGGGCGGTGGCATCACAAAGGATCCCGGATCGTGTACTGCGCCCAGACTCTGTCGCTCGCCAGTCTCGAGTTCTTCGTCCATTTCGAAGTGCTCCACAAGGCCATCGAGCTGGTGGCTATCGAAATCGAATTGCCGGATGCGCTCGTCGAAGACCTGCGGCCGGGATCGCTGCCCCGGAACTGGGATGAAACGCCGCCAGGCTCGGCCGCCGCGGACGTCGGCACCGAATGGCTGAAAAGCTACCGGTCGGCCGCGTTGCGGGTGCCTTCAGCGCTCACGCGAGGCGAACACAATGTGCTGATCAATCCGGCGCATGCAGATTTCAAGCTCGTTCGTGCGGTGTCATCGAAGGCCTACAAGTACGACACGCGGATGTGGAAGGCTTAAAAGGGGCCAGGCTCAAACCTGACAAGCGCCTGCGACGTCAGGTTTGAGCCTGGCCCCTTTTAGAGCGCGCGCTTCACTGCGTTCGTCACTGCGCGCGACTCAGAGGCCGGGTGCCTTATCAGGCCGCCCGGCCTATGTTCACCGCGGATCGAGGCGCGCGTACGCGTGGACGGTTTTTGCGGCCACCCAAGTCGTCACTTCACGATCGAACGACTTGAAGTGCTCCGAATCCAGGTGGACATCGAATGCGGCGCGATCGGTATAGACCTCATATAGATAGATGCATTCCGGATTGCCCGGATCGGTGCACACATCGAATTGAAAGCACCCGGGTTCGCGCTCACGGCTCGCCCGCGCGTTTGCGATCATGCGTTCGCGAAACACCGCGGTGAACTCCGGCTTGATTCGAAAATCGACGGTGACTACGTACATGGGATCCTCTCAGACGGGATGTTTCCTGCGCAGGTCGGCGACCTGCGCGGGCGTGAGGCAGCGAACTTTCTCGTGACGCAAAAGGAGATAGAGCTTCGCGGTCGCCTCGAGTTCCTCGACCGCGTCGGCGGCAGCCGACAGCGAAGAGCCCGCGACCACCGGTCCGTGGTTGGCGAGCAGCACGGCATGGTGCTTGCCCGCGAACCCGCGCACCGCCTGGGCGAGCGCGATGTCGCCCGGCGCGAAGTAAGGCACCAGCGGCAGGCTGCCGATGCGCATCACAAAGTAGGCAGTCAGCGGCGGAAGAACCTCCAGGGGATTCACATCCTCCAGCACGGAAACCGCGACCGAATGGGTCGAATGCAGATGTACGACGGCTGCGTTCTTTTCGCGCTCTTCGTACATGGCCAGGTGCAGAAACGCCTCTTTCGAAGGCGCGTCGCCGGAAACGAGGTTGCCTTTCCAGTCCAGTTTCGACAGCCGCGCCGGGTCCAGGCGGCCCAGGTTCGAACCGGTCGGCGTAAGCAACCAGCCATCGTCCAATTTCTGGCTGATGTTTCCGGTCGAGCCGTGGGTCAGGCCGCGCTCGTAGATCGATGTGCCGAGCCGGCAAATGTCTTCGCGCAGTTTCGATTCGCTCATCGCACCATCTCCAGCGCCTTGGCAAAAAAGTCGATGCTGCCGAAGTTACCCGATTTGAGGGCCAAGGCTATCGGGGGATCGCCTGCGGATAGCGTCCATGGCACGCCGGGATCGATCCGCGGACCGATACGCAATAACTGCACACCGAGCGCCTTGACCACCGCGCCCGAAGTTTCACCGCCCGCGACGACCAGCTTGCGTACCCCCGCGGCGACAAGGCCCTGCGCCACTCGTGCAAGACATCGCTCGACCAGTTCGCCCGCCTTGGCTGCGCCAATCCGGCTTTGCGCAGCGCGCACGTCGTCAGGCGCCGCGCTCGCATAAACCAGGAACGGCTCGTCCGCCGATAGTGAGGCAACCCATTCGAGCGCCTTCCCGGCAAGGTCCTCACCGTCGGCCAAGCGCAGAGGATCGATACGGAAAGCCGGTCGGGATGACTTCCATTCGGCCACCTGGGCGTTGGTCTGCGCCGAGCAACTGCCCGAAATCACGGCCGCTCGACCTTCGACACGGGGAAACCCGGTGGCAGCCCCAGCGCGGCAACCGAAGTTTCCCGGAAGGCCCATCGCAATTCCGGACCCGCCGGTGACCAGCGGCATGTCCGAGCAGGCGGCGCCCAGCGCGAGAAGGTCATCGTCCGACACCGCATCGACGATCGCATAGGCGTGATGCGTATCCCGCAAGAGCGAGAATGCCTCGCGCAGAGCCGATTCTCCCTGCCGTACGGTCGCCAGCGGCACCAGGCCGACCCGTCTTGACGTCTGCCTCGCGAGCACGCGCAAGAGGTTCGCGTCGTGCATCGGGGTAAGCGGGTGATCCTTCATTGGCGAATCGGACAGCAGCTGCTCGCCGACGAACAGGTGGCCCATGTAAATCGTGCGCTTGTTGGTCGGAAACGCCGGGCAAACCACGGTGAAACGGCTGCCCGTGGCATCGAGCAAGGCATCGGCCACCGGGCCGATATTGCCGGCATCGGTGGAATCGAAGGTCGAGCAATACTTGAACAGGATCTGCCGTGCGCCACGCGAGCGCAGCCACTCGAGCGCAGCGAGTGACTCGCCAACCGCTTCCCCGGCAGGGATCGTGCGCGACTTGAGCGCGATGACAACGGCGTCTGCGGCGTCCAGCGTAGCGCCGGCCGCCGGAACGCCGATCGCCTGCACGGTGCGCATGCCCGCGCTCTGCAGCATCAGCGCTACGTCAGTTGCGCCAGTGAGGTCGTCAGCGATGCAGCCGAGCAGCATTCAGAGGATCAGGCTGGGAAGGATGCGGGTTAGCCACGGATGTCCTGCGTAGCACGGTCAATCCTCCTGTTTGCGGCTACTGCGGCTTGAGCGCGGCAATTTCGATGCGGCGGCCTTCTGCATGCGAGGCATAGACCGCTTCCTGAATGAGCATGTTTGCGAGGTAAGCCGCGCCGCTGTTCTCCAGCGGCGCACCCTCGCGCAAGTGGCGCGCAAAATGCGCCTGCAGCGCGTCGCACGCGCCGCCGCCGAACGTGTCGTCGCGGCCGCGGTCGTAATGGTGTTCGGTCTCGTCCTTCTGGTGCGGCTTCCACCACAGGCGCGCGTCGCCATCAAGCCGCATCACGCCGCCCGATCCCTCGAGCCAGCATTCGCCCATCGTGCGGCGGGGGTTCGCCGCGACGTGGTCGTTCAGCCGGTTGCCATCGAACAGGCCGGTGGCGCCGTTGGAGAACTCGAACACGATGTAGCCTGCATCTTCGCCGGCAATGACCGGGTTGATACGGCGCAGGCGGGCAGTCACGGCGCTCACTTCGCCCACAAGGAAGCGGAAAGTGTCGATCAGGTGGATCGCGGTCTCGAAGACGAGAAAACGCGGCATGCCCTGGAAGTAGCCCTGGCGGGCCAGATACGCGTCCGGTCCCTGGCCGTCCCCGGGGCGCAGCCGGAAGGAGATCGAGTGCACGTCGCCGAAGCGCCCTTCATCCAGCAGGCGCTTCATCTCGCGGAAATGCGGCATGAAGCGGAAGTTCTCGTGGACGGCTAGTGGAATTCCCGCGGCCTCAGCGACTCCCGCGACGGCCAGCGCTTCGGCATGAGTGTTGCCGAACGGCTTCTGGCAGATCGTCGCAATGCCGCGGCGGGCGGCCTCCCCAACGTACTCACGGTGCGTGGCCGGAGGCGTCACGATATCCAGGATATCGGCCTCGCAGCCCTCGAGCATCGAGGCGACCGAGCCAAACACCTTCGGGATGCCGAAGCGTGCCGCCAGCGCCTGCGCCTTCGCCACATCGCGATTGCAGATCGCGACGATCTCGATGCCCGCAATCCGCCGCCAGCCATCGAGCTGGAACTGGCAGAAGTATCCGGCGCCCGCAACCGCAACGCGCAGCTTCTTCATGGCTAGAGATTGGAAAGGACCGCGTCGCGGATTGCCGCCGTGCCGTCCTTGCCACCGAGTTCGTAGGGGCGCACGCGCCCGGAAGCGAACACCGCGTCGACGGCGCGCTCGAGCTTGCCGGCCGCAATCGCCAGCGCCTCGTTGCCCGAGCGCTCCGCCAGCCAGTCGAGCATCATTGCCGCGGAAAGGATGGTCGCGGTCGGATTGGCTTTTCCCTGCCCCGCAATGTCCGGCGCGGAGCCGTGGCAGGGCTGGAACAGGCCATGCTCCGGGCCTACGTCCGCCGAGGGCGCCATGCCCATTCCGCCGATCAGCGCCGCCGCCTGGTCGGACAGGATGTCGCCGTACATGTTCTCGGTGACCATGACATCGAAGGTCCATGGCTTGCGCACCAGATCCAGGGCAGTCGCGTCCACATAGTGGTGATCCGCCGTGATCCCCGGATGGCGCGACGCCACTTCATCGAACACCTTGCGGAAGAACGCCATCGATACGAATACGTTTGCCTTGTCTACACACGTCACCCGGCCCGGCTTGCCGCGCGTCTTTCGCCTTGCAGCAAGGCGGAAGGCGAATTCGTGCACCCGCTCCGATCCGGCACGCGTGATGACCATGGTGTCGCGCGCCTCGCGGTCGTCGATCACCACGCCCTTGCCCCGCGAAGCAAACAACCCTTCGGTCGATTCGCGGATCAACACCAGGTCGATGTCCTTTGCGCGCGGATCGGCAAGGATCGGCGTCACGCCCGGGATCATCCGCGCCGGCCGCACACCCGCGAAGAGCTCGAGGCGGAATCGCAGGTCGAGCTGGGGCGCGATTTCGGTGCCGTCCGGATAGCGGATCTCCGGCCAGCCCATGGCGCCGAACAGGATCGCATCCGCGGCCCTGGCCGCCTGGAACGTTGCTTCGGGAAGCGCTTCGCCTGTCGATTTGTAGTGCAGTGCACCGGCCGCGTGAGTCGAAAAACGCAGCTCGAATCCCGCGCCTTGCTGCAGCTTGTCGAGCAATACAAGCGCCGCGTCGATGACCTCGACGCCGATGCCGTCTCCGGGGAGGACGCAGATCTGATGTGTGGTATTCACAGTTGGTTGAGCCGGTGACGTTGCAGCAATTCGGTCAATTCGCGGCTGGCGCGTTCGCGATGCGCCCGGAACAACGCGCCGGCCTCCTCGGCATCGCCCCTTCGGATGGCTGCAACGATGGCAAGGTGCTCGCGTGTCGAATTGAGCGGCTTGGGCCGCATCCTGAGCGTCACCATTCGTGCGCGGTGCGCGCGATCCCAGTAGTTGAAGACGATCCCGGCCAGCCGGAGGTTGCCGCACATGTTGACCAGGAGCCGATGGAATCGCTCATCCGCTTCCGCCCATCCGTCCAGATCGTCGCGCTTCAGGGCCTTTGCCATGTCGCGGGAAGCCTTCTCGAGCGGCGCCAGCGCGGCGGCGCCCGGCCGCGCGCGTGCCACGAGTTCGGCCGCCATCGATTCGAGGCTCGTGAGGATCTCGTAAATCTCGCGCATGTCGGCCGGCGAGACCGGCAGTACGCGCATGCCATGCCGCGGAATCACCTCGACGAGGCCTTCGTTCGCCAGCCGGACCAGCGCCTCGCGCACCGGCGTACGGCTCATTCCGAGTTCGAGCGCGACAACGCCTTCAAGCGCCTGGTATCCCGGGGCCCAGACGTTGTCCAGGATCTTCGCGCGAATCGCCCGGTACGCTGTCTCGACCATCGACTCCGTCGGGGATTTCAATGCCGGACTCTGCGCCATGTCAGTCAAGCCTCACGCGGGCGACACGGGCGACTTCGCCCCACTTGGCGATTTCGGCACGAATGAACTCCGTGTACTGCCGCGGAGTGCGCGGATCGGGAATGCCGCCGCGTTCGATGAAGCGCTCCCGGATGCCGGGTTCGCGCAGCACGGCCTGCGTGTCGGAACTGATTTTCTCGACGATCTCGCGCGGCGTGGCGGCAGGCAGTACGAATCCCGACCAGCCGCTGCCTTCAAACCCCGGGTACCCGGATTCGGCAATGGTGGGAACCTCGGGCAACTGAGGCACACGCTCCGCCGTAGTGACCGCAATAATGCGAATCCTGCCGGAGCGAATATGCGGCAGTGCGGACGCCAGGCTGTCCACCATCAGCGGCACCTGGCCGCCCATCAGGTCGGTCATCCCCGGTCCGCTGCCTTTGTACGGGACGTGGACGAGATCGATCCCCGCCCTTGATTTGAAGAGTTCTCCGGTCAGGTGCTGTGCTGTTCCGGGCCCGGCCGAAGCGAAGTTGATCGAACCGGGTTTGGCTTTCGCCGCCGCCACAAGTTCCGCAATCGTTTTCGGCGCGAAATCAG
>JANMDK010000387.1:0-4943 GCA_031376265.1 Pseudomonadota bacterium | reverse complement strand
AGACACCCGTCACCGTATCCGGGACTAGGAAGGGAACGCGTCGCGGCGTGCCGTCGGCGGCGCGGTTGATCGCCGCAATGCCGGTAAATGCCTGGATGACCGAATCGGTGGCGGCTTTGCGGGACTCCGGCCCGTCCGGCCCGAAGCCGGTGATCGACACATAGACGAGCGGCGGGTTGTCCTTTGCAAGGATGTCGTACGAGAGGCCGAGCCGCTCGATCACGCCTGGGCGGAAGTTCTGCACGAACACGTCCGCTTTGCGCGCCATGCGCAAGAGCAGCGCCTTGCCGTCGGGTTTCGTCGCGTCGATGCACGCCGAGCGCTTTCCCGGGCCGCCCATGATCGCAAGCGAGGTCAGGCCATCGCGCCCGCCACCCGCGGCACGGATCCAATCGCCTTCGGGCGGCTCGACCTTGATCACCTTGGCGCCCTGCATGCCCAGCAACCCGGCGCAGTAGGGGCCGGCAAGGCCCTGCGACATGTCGAGCACCCGAAGGTCGGCATAAGGCAGCGGCAATGGCGCCGCCGTCGAGCGCTCCGTCACACGATGCCCGCGGCTTTGAGCTTTTGCATTTCCTCGGCGCTTTTGCCCAGCAATCCCTGGTAGACCTCTTCGTTGTAGGCGCCGAGCAGCGGCGGGGCGATGCGGTATTCGACCGGCGTTTCCGAAAAGCGCATCGGGCTCGCCACGACAGGGGCCATGCCGCCGAGCGCATGCGGCATGTCCACGTGGAGGCCGCGGTGCTGCACCTGCGGATCCTCGAAGACTTCCTTCATGTTGTTGATCGGGCCGCAGGGCACGGTGGCCTTCTCGAGCGCCTCGAGCCATTCCTTCTTGGTGCGCGTCTTCATCACGTCCGCGATCAACGGGATCAGCGCCCGGCGGTTGATGATGCGCTGGGAGTTCGT
Source organism: Pseudomonadota bacterium (assembly GCA_031376265.1). GTDB lineage: Bacteria > Pseudomonadota > Gammaproteobacteria > Burkholderiales > SG8-39 > SZAS-79. The sequence continues at coordinate 4,034 of JANMDK010000387.1, read as the reverse complement.
CTTGAATAGCGGGTCTTCCGCGATCTCCGGGCGGCCGGCGACTTTCCAGAAGCGCGCATGCTGGCCGTCGTTGCCCACCGCAAGGATCAGGTGGCCGTCCGACGTTGCAAAGACCTCATAGGGCACGACCTGCGGATGCGCGTTGCCCCAGCGCTGCGGGATGTTGCCTGAGGCGAGGTAGGACACGACCTGGTTGGCGTTGAATGCGACGATGGTATCGAGCAGCGCGGTGTCGATGTACTGGCCTTGCCCTGTGCGCTCGACGTGGGTGATCGCCGCGCAGATCGCAACGCTCGCGTACATGCCGGTGAGCACATCGGTGATCGCGATGCCGACTTTCATCGGGCCGGCGCCGATCTCGCCATCGCGCTCGCCTGTGATCGACATCAGCCCGCCCATGCCCTGGAAGATGAAGTCGTAGCCGGGGCGCGGCGCGTACGGCCCGTCCTGCCCGAAGCCGGTGACCGAGCAATAGATCATGCGCGGGTTGAGCTTCCTGATGTCTTCGTAGCCAAGGCCGTAGCGCTTGAGCGTGCCGAGCTTGTAGTTCTCGATCAGCACGTCGCACTTGGCGGCGAGCTCGCGCACGATGGCCTGCCCCTCCGGCTTGCCGATGTCGAGCGTGACCGATTTCTTGTTGCGGTTGACCGAGGCGTAGTACGCGGCTTCCGGCGTGTCGCAGCCTTCCGCATCCTTGATATAGGGCGGCCCCCATCCCCGGGTGTCGTCGCCTACGCCCGGCCGCTCGACCTTGATGACTTCGGCGCCGAGGTCGGCAAGGTTTTGCGCGGCCCACGGGCCGGCCAGCACGCGGGAAAGATCGAGAACTCGGATATGGGAAAGAGGACCTGGCATCTTTAATTGGGGTCAGAGTCGATTTATCGGGTTTCAGAGACGAAATTCGGAAAGCAACCGGCTTGCATCCGCCGGGGAGACTGGTGATTCTGGAAGCAGCGCTTCGGCGAGCGCACTTTCGAAGGCGCCGCGCGCGGGCTTGAGCGGATCGCGTGCGCGCAGCTTGTGCTCGTTGACCAGCGCGGCAAGCAGCACGCGACGCGCATCGCCCTCTGCCGATAACTGCGTGCCTTCGGAGACGAGGATTACGGCGGCGGCGGCGTAGTAAAGCCCGCTGGCCGCCTGGCGGGCATGCGCGGCGTCGCCCTTGGCGGCACACTCCGCAGCGAAATCGCAAGCGCGCGCAATCGAGGCGGTGAGGGCCACGCGCAAGCCTTCGTGGTCGGCCGAGGCGGCCATGTCGTCCAGCACCGGGCGCAGGGCTTCGAGGGAACCTTCGCGCTTGATCGCGCGCAGCACGTCCTGCGCGACGATGTTGCTGGTGCCCTCCCAGATCGAGCCCAGGTGCGAATCCCGCACGAGGCGCGCATCGCTCCATTCCTCGATGTAGCCGGCACCGCCGCGCACTTCCATGGCGTCGCCGGTCACGCGGCGCGCATCGCGGCAGCCGCGGAACTTGAAGAGCGGGGTCAATATCCGCACTCGCTTGCGTGCCTCCTCATCGCCCGCATCGGCCTTGGCCAGCTCCGCTGCGGTATAGAGCATGATCGAGCGCGCGGCTTCGGTCGGCAGCATGAGCTTGAGCAGCTGGCGGCGCATCAGGGGCAGCTCGATCAGCGTTTTCCCGAAGGCGCTGCGCCGCCGAGAGATGAAGAGCGCCTCGGTCAGCGCACGTCGCATCATGCCCGCGGCCCGCATGCCGTTGGACAGGCGCGACATGTTGATCATGTCCGCCATCTGCGCGAAGCCGTGCTCGGGATCGCCGACCATGTAGGCCGTGGCGCCTTCGAGCGTGATCTCGCCGCTGGGCATGTCGCGCGTGCCGAGCTTCTCCTTGAGCCGGACGATCGTGTAGCGGTTCGGCGTACCGTCGTGCAGTAGCCGCGGTAGAAGGAAGAGCGACAGCCCCTTGGTTCCGGCGGCCGCGCCTTCGGGCCGCGCCAGCACCAGCGCTACGCCGGCGTCCGCATTCGAGCAGAACCACTTGTCGCCGTGAAGCAGCCAGTGCTCGCCGCGCCGCTCGGCGCGCGTGAGCGTCGCGCCGACGTCCGACCCGGCGCCTTGCTCGGTCATGAACATCGCGCCCTGCGTCAGTACGTCGAAATCCTGCGAGGTGAGGCCGGGCAGGTAGCGGGCAACCAGGCCGGGCTCGCCGAATTTCGACAGCGTGCGCGCGGCCGCATCGGTCATCGAGAGCGGGCAGCAGACGCCGAATTCGGCTTGCACGTAGACATAAGTGAGCGCGTATTTGACCGCCGGCGGCATTTTTCCTTTCCAACCCAGCACTCCGCCCCGGTGAGACATCGCGGCCAGGCCGTATTCGCCGAACGCCACTTCCTCGAGGCTGCGATAGGCGGGATGCTTCTCGATCCACTGCGCGTTCTCGCCATTGCGCTTGCGGTGGTGCAGGACCGGCGGGTTCTTGTCGGCGGTCAGCGCATGGTCGTCGAGCGTTCCGCCCGCCAGCGCGCCCAACCGATCGAAATGCGGCAGAAGGTGACCCAGCAGCCTGGGCTCGAGATAAAGGGAAAGCAATTTCGCAAAGCCCGGATCCGCCTCGAACAGGTTGATCCCGCGCGCATCCGGCAGCGTCGGCTGGCCTTCGGCGAGGCCTGCGCGGATTGGCGTTACGGGTACGGGGTTCGCGGCCATCAGTCGATCTTCGCGCCCGAAGCCTTGACGATCTTGCCCCACTTGGCGAGATCGGATTCGATGATCTTCTGGAATTCTTCCGGCGTGGTCGGCCACGCGTCGAGGTATTGCGTCTTCAGGCGCTCGGCCATTTCCGGCGAGCGAAGCGCCTTGATGATCTCGGCGTTCAGCTTTTCGACGATCGGCCGGGGAATGCCGGCCGGGCCGACGATGCCGTACCAGAGGTCGCTGCCCGCTTCCGAATAACCTGGCATTCCAGACTCGTCCATTGTGGGGATGTCGGGCGCATAGACGCTGCGCTTGGCCGTCGTGACTGCGAGCGCGCGCACCTTGCCGCCGCGGATCTGCGGCAGCACCGTGGAAGGCGAATCGAACATGAAGGTGAGCTGGCCGCCCATCACGTCGGTCAGCGCCGGGCCGGAGCCCTTGTAAGGGATGTGCTGCATCGGCGCGCCGGTCAGCGTCTTGAGCAGCTCGCCGGAAAGGTGGTTCGACGAGCCGTTGCCGGCCGAGCCGAAATTGACCTTGCCCGGATTCGCCTTGGCATAGGCGACAAGCTCACCCACGGATTTCGCCGGCACGTTCGGATTCACGACGAGGATATTGATGTAGCCGACCGCGATCGAGAGCGGGCTGAAATCCTTGAGCGCGTTATACGTGAGCCGCGGGCCGTAGAGCGCCGGGTTGATCGCGTGCGTGCCCGTGGTCGCGAGGCCGATGGTGTAGCCGTCGGGCGCCGACTTTGCAACGCGGTCCATGCCGATCGATGCGCCTGCGCCGGGAATGTTCTCGACGATGACCGGCTGGCCGAGCTGCTCGGCCAGGCGCCCGGTCAGCGCGCGCGAAAACGTATCGGTCGGACCGCCGGGCGCGAAGGGCACCACGTACTTGATCGGCTTCGACGGGAATGCCTGCGGCCAGGCGGCGCCCGGCAGGAGGGCGGAGAGGACGAGCGCGATGGCTTTGATCCGGACTTTCACTTGACGCCTCCTCGAGCGGTTCTCCGGCTCTGCGGCCGGTGGGAAGGCGTCAATTGTAATGCGCTACGGCTGGCCGAGCCTCCGCTCGATGTCCTCCAGCGACGCAGTGGCGGCGCGCAATTCGGCATCGGCCTTTTCGAGGTCGGCCTGCGCCTTGGCGAGGTCGGCATTCGGGTCGCGGCGGTCGGACAGCGCCCGGCGGCGGTCTTCCATGGCCCGGGCCCAGGTGGAAACGGCCTTGCGCCGGTCTTCGCCGAGCTGCCTGCGCTCCACTTCGGGCGTGGCTTTGCGCACGGCGAGGGCGCGATCGTATTCGGCCTGCGCTTTGGCGAGGGCGGCCTTGAGGTCTTCTCGGGAAGTCATGTAATCCTGGCGGTGGGGCGAAAT
>JANMDK010000380.1:0-2918 GCA_031376265.1 Pseudomonadota bacterium | reverse complement strand
TCATGAACTACCTCCCTTGCGCCCGGTGAGGGATCGGGCGCGCAATGTTAACCGAAAGTGGGGGGCGAACCGGGGCTTTCAAGGGGCGCGGCGGATCCCTTCCTATCGCCGGTCGGCCCGGACCATCTCGGCGCCGCGCTCGGCGATCATGACCGTGGGCGAATTGGTATTGCCGGACGTAATGGTCGGCATCACGGAGGCGTCGATCACCCGCAGCCCTTGCAGGCCGATGACGCGCAGGCGCGGGTCGACGACCGCGGCGGGATCGTCCGCGCGGCCCATGCGGCAGGTGCCCACGGGATGGAAGATCGTGGTGCCGATGTCGCCCGCGGCGCGCGCCAGCGCCTCGTCGGACTCCAGGTGTTCGCCCGGCAGGAATTCCTGCGGCGAGTATTTGCGCAGCGCCGGCTGCGCGGCGATCCTGCGCGTCAGGCGGATCGCGTCGATCGCTATCCGGCGGTCCTCCTCGGCGGAGAGATAGCGCGGGTTGATGGCCGGCGCCTCGCGCGGATCGGCGCTGCGGATGCGCACGTGCCCCCGGGACGCGGGACGCAGGTTGCAGACCGAGGAGGTGAAGGCCGGAAAGGGGTGCAGCGGGTCGCCGAACTTGTCCAGGCTCAGCGGCTGCACGTGGTATTCGAGGTTGGCCGTGGCCTGGCCCGGGTCGGATTTGGCGAAGGCGCCGAGCTGGCTGGGCGCCATGGTGAGCGGTCCGGTGCGAAAGAGCAGGTACTCCAGGCCCATCTGCATCTTGCCGAAAGGCGAGGCGGCCCATTCATTCAGGGTGCGCACGTTTTGCACTTTGAAGGCGGTGCGAAGCTGCAGGTGGTCCTGCAGGTTCTCGCCGACGCCGGGGGAATCGTGGACGACCGGGATGCCGTTGTCGCGCAGCAGGTCGGCGGGACCGATGCCGGAGCATTGCAGCAGCTGCGGCGAGCCGATCGAGCCTGCGGCGAGGATCGTCTCGATGCGCGCCGAGGCGAAGCGCGTAAAACCGTCGTGGCGGAATTCCACGCCGACCGCGCGGCGGCCGTCCATCCGGAGGCGCTTCACCTCGGCGCCGGTCAAGATGCGCAGGTTGGGGCGGTTCATCACCGGGCGCAGGAAAGCCTTGGTCGCGTTCCAGCGCACGCCGCGCTTCTGGTTCACCTCGAAGAAGCCGCTGCCCTCGTTGTCGCCGCGGTTGAAGTCGTCTGTCGGCGGGATGCCGGCCTCGCCGGCCGCTTCGCGCCAGGCATCGAGCACTTTCCAGGACAGCCGCTGCTTTTCGACCCGCCATTCGCCGCCGGCGCCATGCGATTCGGTTCCGCCGGCGTAGTGGTCTTCGGATTTCCTGAACACCGGCAGTACGCTGTCCCACGACCAGCCGGAATCGCCGGTCTCGCGCGCCCAGTGGTCGTAGTCCTGCTTCTGGCCGCGCATGTAGATCATCGCGTTGATCGACGAGCAGCCGCCGAGCACCCGGCCGCGCGCATACAGGATCGAGCGGCCGTTGAGGCCGGCGTCGCCCTCGGTGCGGTAGCACCAGTCGGTGCGCGGGTTGCCGATGCAGTAGAGGTAGCCGACCGGGATATGGATCCAGATCCAGTCGTCCTTGCCGCCGGCTTCGAGCAGCAGCACGCTGACCTCCGGGTCGGCCGAGAGGCGGTTGGCGAGCACGCAGCCCGCGGTGCCGCCGCCGACGATCACATAGTCGAAAGTCCCGAACGTAGAACTGTGCGTCCTTGCCATGCCCGATTGTAAGTGACGCCTGCTGCGCTACTTCCCGCGGCTGGGCACGCCTTTCTCTCCGCGCGATTCGGCCAGCTCGAACCATTGACGTGAGGCTTTGACGTCCGCCGCGACGTTGCCAAGGCCGTTCGCGTAGATTTCGCCGAGCCTCCTGGCCGCGGGCCCGCTGCCTGCGCCTGCGGCTTTCTTGAGGAGGTCGACCGCGTCGGCGATCTGTCCGGTGCGCTCCAGCGCGAGCGCCTGCTCGTAGGCCTGCGCGCCCGCCTTGTCGCCGGCGAAAGAGCCGAAGAGCGCAGAAACCATCTTGCCGCCTTTCCAGCCCGTGCGCCCTTGCGCCTGTTCTTCCTGCGCGGGGCTGGCGGCGTTGGCCATTTCCTTCTGGCGCGCGAGCAGGGCGTCGACCTCTTTCCTGACGCGCACCTCGGCTTCGCGCTGCACCCGGGCGCGTTCTTCGCGTTTCGCCGCGACTTCGGCCTCGCGCTTGCCTTCGTCGGCCACGCGCCTGGTCTCTTCCATTGCCTCGCGCACCGCGGTTTCCTGGGTTGCGCGCAACGTATCGGCTTCGCTTGCCTGCTTGGCGAGTTGCTCCGTCGCCTCGCGCTTTACCGCGACCTCATTGGCACGCGCGGCCTTGCGCTCGGCTTCCGCCATTGCACCGGCCACGGCCTCGCGAACGCGCCTGGCCTCGGCCGCGCGCTTCGCGCGCGCGATGGCGTCGCGGCGCAGCTGCTCCTCGTGCACCAGGCGGGCCTGGTCTTCGGCTTCGAGCCGCGTTTTCTCTTCCGCTTCCTGGCGGATGCGCTCCTCGGCCTCGCGCTTGGCTTTGGCGATGGCCTCGAGCCGCGCGCGCTCCTCGGCTTCGCGTCGCGCGCTCTCTTCGGCTTTGCGGCGCGCTGCCGCTTCGGCTTCGCGGCGGGCCTGGTCTTCCGCATCGCGACGGGCTTTTTCCTCGGCCTCGCGGCGTGCTTTTGCTTCTGCTACCAGGCGAGCCTTTTCTTCGGCTTCGCGACGCGCTTTTTCCTCTGCCTCGCGCCGCGCCTTGGCGATGGCCTCGAGGCGTGCGCGCTCCTCCGCCTCGCGACGGGCTTTTTCTTCCGCCTCGAGGCGCGCGCGGTCTTCGGCGTCGCGGCGGGCTTTCTCCTCGGCCACCCGGCGCGCCAGCTCCACAGCAACGCGCCAGGCCATGG
>JANMDK010000374.1:0-3640 GCA_031376265.1 Pseudomonadota bacterium | reverse complement strand
AAGCACACCGGCGCGGACAAGGACGCGAAGTACGCCGTGCAGAGCAAGCAGGGCCGCGTGATCTTCGGCGTCGACATGAAGATCGTGGATGCGGAAGGCAAGACCCTGCCCAACGACGGCAAGGCGTTCGGCGACCTGCTGGTCAAGGGGCCGTGGGTCACCAAGTCCTACTTCAAGGGCGAGGGCGGCGATCCGCTGCAGGACGGCTGGTTCCCCACCGGCGACGTCGCCACCATCGACCCCGACGGCAACATGCAGATCACCGACCGCTCCAAGGACGTCATCAAGTCCGGCGGCGAGTGGATCAGCTCGATCGACCTCGAGAACATTGCCGTCGCACACCCGGCGATCCAGGAGGCCGCGGTCATCGGCATCCGGCACCCGAAGTGGGACGAGCGCCCGATCGTCGTCGCCATCAAGAAGCCCGGCGCGAGCGTGACGAAGGAAGAGCTCCTCAAGTTCTACGACGGCAAGATCGCCAAGTGGTGGATGCCGGACGACGTGGTGTTCGTCGAGCAGCTGCCGCATACGGCGACCGGCAAGCTGTCGAAGCTGACGTTGCGCGGGGAGATGAAGGATTACACGCTTCCGAATACGTAGCCGTAGCGGTTTTAGGTTTTTATGGCTCTCATGACTTTGAGTGTTCTGTACGTTTTCGCGACCGCGCAAACGAAGGAACACTCAAAGTCATGAGACTTGGAAGGTCAAATGAACAATAGCGCCTGCTACTGAGATCCCCCCCATGCCCCACATACTCACCACCACCAAAGACCGCATCACCCGCATCGAGCTCGATCGCGCCGACAAGAAGAACGCGATCACCGCCGACATGTACCAGGCGATGGCCGATGCGCTCAAGGCGGCCGAAGCCGACCCGCAGGTGCGCGTCGTGGTGATCCACGGCAAGCCGGACTGCTTTACCGCCGGCAACGACCTCAAGGATTTCCTCGAGCGGCCGCCCTCCGGCGACGGGTCGCCGGTGTTCCAGTTCCTGCAGGGGATCTCGGGCGCATCGAAGCCGCTCGTGGCCGCGGTCGCCGGTCCCGCCGTGGGGATCGGCACGACGATGCTGCTTCATTGCGACTTCGTATACGCCTCGCCGAATGCGCGCTTCCAGATGCCTTTCGTGACCTTGGGCCTGGTGCCGGAAGCCGCTTCGAGCCTGCTGCTGCCGATGCTCGCGGGCTATCACCAGGCGGCCGAGCTGCTGCTGCTCGGCAAGCCGTTTACCGCTGAGAAGGCGCTTTCGGCCGGCATCGTCACCGAGATTGTTCCCGACGGCGATTTGCTGGAGCACGCGCTCGAAGCCGCGGCCGGACTTGCCGCCCTGCCGCCGTCGTCGGTGCGCATGACGAAGGCACTCATGAAAACGCGCTACGGTTCCGCGGTGCGCGAGGCGATGGCTGCCGAGGGCGAGAAATTCCGCGCGCAGCTCGGCTCGGCCGAGGCCAAGGAAGCGATGCAGGCGTTCTTCGAGAAGCGCAAGCCCGACTTCTCCAGGTTCTGAGCATGCGGCGGCTGGCGTTGCTCGCGGCGTGGCTGCCGCTGTCCGCGGGACTCGGCCCTGCGGTGGCGGCCACCTCGCGCGAAGTGGCGGTGGATGTCGGCCATTCGATCAGCAAGCCCGGCGTGATCTCGGTCACCGGCATTCCCGAGTTCGAATACAACCGAACTCTCGCTTTCAAAGTGCGCGAGCTGCTCGAGAGCGCCGGCGTCCGTGTGCGCATGATCGGCGAGCGAGGCGATTTCGACGTGCTGCACGAGCGCACGCTGGCCGCGCGCGGCGTCGACCTCTTCGTGTCGATCCACCACGATTCGGTGCAGGAGCAGTTCCTGCCGGTCGCCGACAAGTTCGCGGGGTTCTCGCTTTTCGTGTCGCGCCAGAATCCCCAGGTCGAAAAGAGCCGGCAATGCGCTTCGGCCATCGGCGCCGAGATGCTCAAGGCGGGCTACACTCGCTCGCTCTACCATGCCGACGCGGTGCTGGGAGAGAGCCGGCCTTTTGCCGACGAGGCCAACGGCGTGCACTACTTCGACAACCTCGCGGTGGCCCGCACGGCGTCGATGCCGGCGCTGCTGTTCGAGGCCGGCGTTCTCGTCAATCGCCACGAGGAGGCGCGCCTCGCGCGGCCCGAAACGCAGGCGGTCATGGCGAATGCGATCGCGCAAGGAGTCCTTCGATGCCTGAGTTGAATCCCGCATTCAAGAGCAGCTACGTGCAGGTCAACGGCGTGCGGCTGCACTACAAGTCCGCCGGCAGCGGCAAGCTGATCCTGTTCCTGCACGGCTTTCCGGAGTTCTGGCGCTGCTGGCAGAAGCAGCTCGAGCACTTCGGTGCCGACCATCTCGCGGTTGCGCCGGACATGCGCGGCTACAACCTCTCGGATTGCCCGGCCGATCCCCGCGAATACCGCGCCAAGCTCCTGATCGAGGACATCCGCCAGCTCGCGCGGACGTTCACGCAGGACAAGTTCGTGCTGGTCGCCCACGACTGGGGCGGCGCCGTCGCGTGGGGCCTGGCGATGGCGTACCCGGAAATGCTTTCGCACCTCGTCATCGTCAACTCGCCGCACCCCTACCTCTTCTGGCGGGAACTCTCGACCAGCACGGCCCAGCAGCAGGCCAGCGCCTACATGCTGCTGCTGCGGGATGCCAAGGCCGAGCGCGTGTTGTCGGAGGACCAGTTCGACCGGTTGCTCAAGATGCGCTTTGACGGCCGCGAGCCGGGCCCGGCGCTAGACGCCGACAAGGCGGCCTACCTGGAGGCCTGGCGGCAGCCCGGCGCATTGACCGGCGGGCTCAACTATTACCGCGCCTCCCCGCTCTATCCGCCGAGCCCGGCCGATCCGGGCGCGACCAAGGTCAAGCTGGAGGCCGGGGATTTCATGGTGCGCGTGCCGACGCTGGTCCTCTGGGGCGAGAAGGACCGCGCGCTGCTGCCTTCGATGCTCGACGGCATGGAAGACGTGGTGCCGGGGGTCAAGGTGGTGCGCGTGCCGGATGCGACGCACTGGGTCATGGACGAAAAGCCCGACCTCGTGAACGCCGAGATCCGCAAGTTCATTTCATAGGGGATCGAATGGATACGAAGCTCAAGGTGGGCGACCTTTCGGGCCGCGTCGGCCAGGAAATCGGCGTCTCGCCCTGGTTGACGGTGTCGCAGGAGCGCATCGACCTGTTCGCCAAGGCGATCGACGATCCTCAGTGGATTCACATCGACCCGGTCAAGGCGAAATCGGGGCCGTTCGGCACGACGATCGCGCACGGGTTCCTCACGCTCTCGCTGCTCTCGCACCTCATCGAATCGACCTTCTCGTTCGACGAGCGCAAGATGGGCATCAACTACGGCCTCAACAAGGTGCGCTTCACCGCGCCGCTGCCCTCGGGGTCGCGCATCAGGGCGCGGTTCGTCCTGGCGAAATACGAAACTCTTCCAAACAACGGCGTGCAGAATACCTGGGACGTTTCGATCGAGCGCGAAGGCGGCGACAAGCCGGTGCTCGTGGCCGAGTGGCTCACGCGCAGTTATTCATAGGATCAAATAAATGGGGTCAGAGTCGATTTTACGCGTAGGCTGTCGAGTTCCGACGACCAGCATGGAAAATCGACTCAGACCCCATTTATTGAAAAGGGGAACAGC
>JANMDK010000365.1:0-2912 GCA_031376265.1 Pseudomonadota bacterium | reverse complement strand
AAGCCCCGCGCGCGGGGCTTTTTTTATTGCTTACAAAAAACGCGGTCGCCCAAGCCGCGTTTCTGGTAAACAGGGCATAGGCGGTTAGAAAAAGAATTCGGACGATCTTCGGGGGAAGGCCGTGACGAGAGCCCGTGTTTTGCTGGCATGCCTGCTGCTGACGGTATCCTGCCTGGCGCAGGGTGGCGGCACCCGCTACCAGGTGCCCGCTGCTTATCCCGAGCCTGAGTCCGCCGCCGTTTGGCGCTCGCTTGGCGCCAGTTACGTGCGCAAGGCGCTCAAGGACAACGCGCTGGATCGCAATCCCCGGCTGAACGCGAGAATCGACGCAGTCATGTCGGCCGTAGGTGCGGCAGCCGCAGTCCTCCATCCCCGCAATTCGAAATCGTCATGGCAGGCGATCCTCATCGAGGATTTCGGCCACGGCGCTACTGCGTTCCCAGGCGGAACGGTGTTGGTCGACGCCCGGTTCGTGCGCCAGCTCGAGCTGTCGGACGACGAGCTCGCTCTAGTGCTGGCCCACGAAGTTGCGCATGTCGTGGCCGGCCACCCTTCGGAAAAGCTTTCTTTCATGGCCGAAACTCTCGGGAAGGAGAAGGCCCCGAATGCCGGCAGCGCCCTGCGCGCGTTTTTCGAAGTGGATACCTACGCGCTGATGTTCCAGCCCACCGCCCGTTTGCAGGAGCGCGAAGCCGATTCAATCGGCGCGGCAATCTTCCACGCGGCTGGATACGATCCGCAGCGCGCGCTGCAACTGTTCGACAAGCTCGCCAAACTCGAAAAAGACGGCTTCGAGTCGCCTACGCACGATTCCGCGATCGCCCGGCGGGAGTCGCTTGCAGCCGCCTTTGCCCGGCTCGACGCCGGGAGCACAGAGGTCAAAACGGATAAGCGCTGACCTTGACGCTGCGGGCATTGCCCTCGACCCGGAATAGCGGGCTCGAGAGGTCGGTTTCGCCAAACACACCTTCGGCGCCCTCGAACTTGGCATAGCGCACCTTCCAGGCGCCTGCGGGAAAATTGAAAACGCGGCTCCCGCCCCACGCCAGGTCGAGGGTTTCGCTTTCGGTCCGGCTCTCCCGCACGTCGCGTCGCAAGACCGCGGTCAGCCTCCAAACCAACCGCTCCGCCGAGTTCAATTCCACGCGCCAGCACGCGGAGCGCTCATCCTCGGATAGCTTGCCGTGATCCTTCAACGCGCCGCCTGATTGGGCCGCAAAGACCGGGGCGACCGATCCCGCCTTGAGTTTCCAGCCCGCTGCCAACTCCGCAGGCGTAAGCGTCAGGCAGGCCGTCTGCTCGGACTCGCCCGCGTCCGCGTTCAGCGTCAATGCCTCCGAGGTGCGCGCTACCTCTTCGCTTCGCGTGATCTCGACCTGATGATCGATCGTCACCCGGCCGGGCGAATTCGGCAGCATGCCGATCACGACAAAGTTGCCGAAGCCCTGGCGGGCAAAGGTGTCGAATCGCGGGGCCTCCCACGGAATCTCGAGTTCGGCTCGACTCCAGGCGACGCCTTGCGCGGCCTGAACTAGCGAATCGGCAGGCAACGAGAACCCGAGCGATTGCGCGTCGTAGGTGTAAGCCTTGAATACGCGGCCATTGACCGTGAGCTTCGGAACCTCTCCTTCCGGGTACTGTGCGGGGAAGTTCCCCCGCACCGTGAGCGTCTGGAAGGGCAGGAAAGGGAAAAGATAGACCGGCCCGAACGAGCGCACCTGCGGCACTTGCGCTGGCACGGCAAGCTTGTCCGCCACAAGCTGAATGCGGTCCCCTGCTTGCTTGGCCACGCGGGGTTCGGCGGCGGGCAGCGTTGCGATGGCCGCATCGATTTCGGAAAGCGTGTCGCGGGTGCCTGCATCGAGGGTTTCGACTCTGGCTGCCAGCCGGTCGCGCAATGCGATGCGCGCTCGGGCGATCGCGCGTTGAGCCTGGAGCGCAGCGGTAACCGAAACCTCCCGCTGTGCTGCCATCGCGCCGCTCGCCCCGGATTCACTTGTCGTTTGCCGCTCCTTGAGCCAGGCGCCGAGCGTGCCGGGCGCATGGGATTCCGTCTGCTCGCCGGCGATTCCCGCGAGGCCAACCAGGCCGATGCCGCCCATGACGGCAGCGATCGGGAGAATCTCGACGACCGCGGCGATTGCGGCGGGATGTGCTGCCGCAACCGCGGCAACGGAAGCACACCCGGAGAGGCTGATCTGGCAGCAGGCGAGTGCCGCAATCGGAATAAATCTCATCAGGTAGGCGGGTTGGCGTTAGGGGGACTTGGCGGAAGGGGTGGGATTCGAACCCACGAAGGCTTTCGCCTTGCCGGTTTTCAAGACCGGTGCAATCGACCACTCTGCCACCCTTCCATTGATTACCGGCGCGGCGGCCTCATTCTACCTTCGCCTGCATCGTCATAACAAAGCGCAATAGCCTGATCCGGCAGGGATTTAGCGCTTGAAACTTCGCGCTGATTTGGTAGTCTTACAACAGAGGCGCAAATTTGCGCCCGGCAGTCCCACAGGAGGGAAACCATGCAACCCGAACTCAGACCGGTCCCGAACAACGACATCGCCTTCGGACGTGACGTGCCACGCTACGCCCCGGGCGACACGGTCGTCGACGCGCCGGATTCGCAGAAAGTCCTGCGCAATACCTACCTGCTCCTCGCGCTGACGATGGTGCCGACGGTGATCGGCGCCTACGTGGGCATGAGCACCGCGAGCCTGGTGATGCAGCACCCGATCATGATTTCGCTGGTGATGCTCGCCGGCCCCAACACATGGTTCGCCAGGCGCAGGCTCGAGCTGATCCACTTCGCCGCCTACAACTTTCCCACCCTCATCGAGAAACACGGCGGCGGCCTCAGCGTCAGCCTCCTCCTCGACACCCAGGTCCGCTTCACCGCCTGGTCCTTCGGCCCCACC
>JANMDK010000352.1:0-1983 GCA_031376265.1 Pseudomonadota bacterium | reverse complement strand
CGCGCGGCGAGGACGACCGCCGCGTCAATCCCGACCGCGAGAGGAAGTCGGTCGGTTCGGAGACAACCTTCTTCGAGGACCTGAGTGGGCTGACCGAGGTCCAGGACAAGGTGAAGGAGCAGTTCGAGGAGGTCTGGAGCTACTGCGCCAAGGCCGGCCTTGCCGGCCGCACCGTGACGGTGAAGATCAAGTTCAACGATTTCCAGATCGTCACGCGCAGCAAGTCCGACGTCTCGCCCTTCACCGACCGCGCCACGGTCGAGCGCTATTGCCTCGAATTGGTGCGCAGTGTTTTCCCGCTGGAAAAGCCGATCCGGTTGCTGGGCGTGACGATCTCGAACTTCGGTGCGGTGGCCGAAGACGACGCACCGCAACTGCCGCTGATCTGATCGCCCCGAATCATGCCCTCCCCATATGAATGCAGGGCTGTCCGGGGAAAGTTCAAGCATAGCTGAAGTTGAGTTGGTTGGGGTCGGTTTTGGAACCGGGTTTGTGAGGATTGACGAGGGGAGGCTTGTCGATCCGGGCGATCGGTTTCCGCACGAAGAGGCATTGGCCGACGAGCTGGGCGAAGCGGATCGGGAGCATTGCGGTGCGGTGCAGGCGGGAGGCGATGCGAAGCAGCAGGAAAGCGATCATGGCGGCCAGGATCTGCAGTCGGATGGCGTTGTCGGAGGTGCCGATGAAGCGTCGGATGTTGAGGTGCTGCTTGATCCAGCGGAACAGCAACTCGATCTGCCAGCGCGCCTTGTAGAGAGCGGCGATCTCAACGGCGGAGCGTTCAGTGTCGTTGGTCAGAAGGTCGAGGATTTGGCCGTTGTCGCGCTTCAGCCGGATACGCCGCATGGCGATGTCGAGCCGGACGTTGCCTTTGGTGGCCCGCCTGACGTCGGCATCGCCGAGGATGGTGAAGCCATCGCCTTTGCAATCGGCGAGCTGTCGGCGGCGGATCGTGCGGAAGCGGGCATTGGTCTTACGACGGGTGACGAAGCGGGCGCCCGCCCGGTCGATCTCGGTCCACCAGCCATAATGGCAATAGGCCTTGTCGACGACGTAGGTCACGCCCTGCTCGATCGGCATCTGGCGGGCGAAGGTGATGTCGTTGATGTTGGCCGGGGTGATCGACAGGCGCTCGGGCATATCGGCCTTGGGATCGTAAGCCACATGCAGTTTGAGCCCCCGGATGCGGCCGTTCCACTGCGCCCAATCGACGATCTTGCCGAGGGGGATCGGCGTGGAGTCGATCAGCCGCACCATCTCCCTGCCGTCGCGCCGCAGCGAGGGGGCTGCCTGGGCGACCAGCAAGCCGAACAGCTCGGCGAAGATCGCCGTCGGCCGCCGCCGGTTGGCGTCCGACAAGGTCGATCGACTGAGCTTGCCGACCCCCAAGTGGTAATGGTGATGGGTGTTGGCCTGCCACGCCGCTTCCAGTTCGCGCAGGCTCCTGGCACCGCTGAGCTGGCCACAGATCAAGCTCACCAAGTGGTTCCAGCTATCGAAGCTCTTGTCGTAGGCATCGCCATGGTGACGATCCACAACGGCGGCGAATTGCCTCCGATCAATCGGTTTGAGCAGGTCGCCCAAAATGCTACCCCGGTACCGCATGCTTGGTCCTTCTTCTTTCTGAGTCTCGACAACCCGAAAGAAGCGGTTAAGCCGCCGGGGCCAGGCATGCACCGCGACATGTCGAATCATTTCCCCGGACAGCCCTGCATTCAGATGGGGAGGTGTCGGCGTTTTACGCCGACGGAGGGGTCATAAAGATTCAGGACACCTGCTCCCCGGAGCTTCATGACCCCTCCCTCCGCCGGGCTACCTGATTACCGTATTGCAGTAATGCCACTTTCCGTTCAAAATAATCTGATGAAAACCACTCTGACCGTCACGGCGCGCGGCGTCGTTACCCTGCCGGCTAAGCTGCGCCGCGAACTCGGCATCAAGGCCGATGATCTGCTGATCGCCGAAGCGACCCCCGAGGGATTG
>JANMDK010000328.1:0-7893 GCA_031376265.1 Pseudomonadota bacterium | reverse complement strand
GCCTGCTCGGCGATCTCGGATAAGCCAGATTGTGTAACTTTCATTTCAATAGAACCAATAAAAACGAGCCTCACAAGGCAGTTTACTTTCTGAATTTGGCAATAGAACAATGAATTCTTCAGACCTCTCGCATACTTCCGGCCAACTGCGCATCGGCCAGCCGGTGCGCCGGCTCGAAGACGACGCGCTGCTCAAGGGCGCCGGACGCTTCATCGACGACCTCGACTTGCCGGGCGCGGCGCAGGCCGCTTTCGTGCGCTCGCCGCATGTGCATGCCCGCGTGGTTTCGATCGACGCGCAGGCCGCGCGCTCGGCCCCCGGCGTGCTTGGCGTCTTCACGGCAGCCGATCTCGCAGCGGCAGGGATAGGGCCGATGCGCCTCAGCGTCGTGCAGAAGAATCGCGACGGCAAGCCGGTGCTGCCGGCCGAGCGCCCGGTGCTCGCCGCCGATCGAGTTCGTTTTGTCGGCGAGGCGGTGGCGATGGTGGTGGCGGAAACGCGGCGGCAGGCGCGCGATGCGGCAGAACTTGTCTTCGTCGAGTACGACGAGCTGGATGCGGTCACCGACGCGCGCACGGCGCTCAAGACCGGTGCGCCCCAGCTGCGCGCCGATGCGCCGGGCAACCTCGCGCTCGACTGGGAAGGCGGCGACCGCAAGGCGGCGGACGAGGCGTTCGAGCGCGCAGCGCATGTCACGCGCCTCGAACTCGCAATCAACCGCGTGTCGGCTGCGCCGATGGAAACTCGCGGCGCAGCCGGCGTGTTCGATTCCGCCAGCGGCCGCTACACGCTGTACGCGCCGACGCAAGGCAGCAAGGCGATCCAGGCGGACATCGCCTCGACCGGCCTCGTCGAGGATCCGCGCGCGCTGCGTGTGATCACGCCGGAAGTCGGCGGCTCTTTCGGCCTGAAGATCTCCGCCTACCCGGAAAAAGTGGCCATCCTGTTTGCGGCCCGTCAGCTCGGTCGGCCGGTGAAGTGGTACGCCGACCGCTCCGAGGCGTTTACCTCGGACGGCGCCGGGCGCGACCACTTTGCCAAAGCCGAGCTCGCGCTGGATGCCGCGGGCCGTTTTCTCGCCGTGCGCGCGAGTCTCGTCTCGAACACCGGCGCCTACATCACGGCGAGCGCCTTCAGCATCCCGACCAGCGGCGGCTCGCGCTGCATTACCGGCGTCTACGCGATTCCCTGCTATCACGCCGAAGCCCGCGTCGCCTTCACCAACACCGTGCCGATTGTCGCGTACCGGGGCGCGGGCAAGCCCGAGTTCACTTACCTCATCGAGCGGCTGGTCGAGGCCGCCGCGCGCGAGACCGGGCGCGACAGCATCGAACTGCGCCGGCTCAACATGGTGCGCACCGACCAGATGCCGTGGACGACGCCGGTCGGCCTCGTCTTCGATTCGGGCGAGTTCGCAAAGAACATGGACGACGCGCATGCGCTTGCGGATCGTGCCGGCTTCCACGCGCGCCGGGCGCAGTCGGCAGCCCGCGGCAAGCTGCGCGGCTACGGCTTCTCGGTGTACCAGGAACCCGACGGTTACTACGAAAGCCATGTGGGCGCCACGTTCGACGCGTCCGGCCTCCTCACGCTGGCGGTGACCGCGACCACCAACGGGCAGGGGCACCAGACCACCTTCCTGCAGGTCGTTTCGCAGCAGCTCGGACTGCCGCGGGAAATGATCCGCTTCGTCTACGGCGACAGCGACCTCACCGGCGTCGGCCTGGGTTCGGTCGGCTCGTGCGAGACCACCGTGACCGGCACGGCGATCGTGCATTGCGCGCGCATCCTCATCGACAAGGGCAGGCAGGTGGCATCGCACCTGCTCGAGGCGCCGGCGGCGGATATCGAATTCGAAGTCACCGATGCCGGCGGCCAGTTCGTGATCGCCGGCACCGACCGGCGGCTCTCCATAGTCGAGGTTGCGCGCGCCGCGCATGCCGGCAATCTTCCGCCCGGCCTGCCGCCGGGCATGGAAGCCGAGGATTTCTACAAGCCGACCACCTACAGCTTTCCGAGCGGCTGCCACGTGTGCGAAGTGGAAGTCGATCCCGAGACCGGCGGCATCGAGCTCGTCTCCTATACCGCGGTCAACGATTTCGGCGTGGTGGTGAATCCGCTGCTGCTCGAAGGCCAGGTGCATGGCGGCCTGGTGCAGGGCATCGGCCAGGCGTTGATGGAGGAGCTGCGGCACGACCCGCAGTCGGGTCAGTTGCTCACCGGAAGCTTCATGGACTATGCGCTGCCGCGTGCCGGCGACGTGCCGTCCTTCGGCTGGGCGCGCAACGAAGTGCCGTGCAAGACCAATCCGCTCGGCGTGAAGGGCGTGGGCGAATCGGGCTGCACGGCATCGCTCGCCTGCGTGATGAATGCCGTCGTCGACGCGCTATCGAAACGCGGCGTCAAGTCGATCGACATGCCGGCGACGCCGGAGCGCGTCTGGCGGGCGTTAGCCGAGGCGAAGGCCTGAGATGGGCACCGGCGACGAATTGCGCATTGATGAGCTCGAATCCAAGCTCACGCTCGCCGAAGACCTTCTCGATACGCTGAACACTGCGGTCTTCCGCCAGCAGCAGCACATCGAGCGCCTAGAGCGGGAGATCCGCGCGATGCGCGACCAGGTGGAGGCGATGGGCGCGGCCAACGAGCCGACCGCGCCGCGGGACGATATCCCGCCGCATTACTAGTCAGGCAACGCGAAGCACCAGCTTTTTCCCACAGGCTTTGACGTACTTGCGCACCGTCGCAATCGACGGTGAGTGCTTCCCGGTGGCCAGCGATCGTTCAAGGCGCGCTACAGCCGGCGCTTGGGTGCCCATGCGCTCGGCAACCTGGGCTTGGGTCAGCCCTGCTTCCTGGCGAGCCTTGAGCAAGGCATCCAGCAAAACGGCTTCTTCGCGCTCGATGCGCTCGACCTCGGCGCGGACACCGGGACGGCGCATCAGTTTCTTTACGAGTTGATCATGTGTTTGCACGTTTGACCTCTTTCATCCGCGCTTCAGCGAGTTTCCGTTCGCGCGGTGGCGTGCGCTCGGATTTCTTGATGAAGCTATGAAGCATGACGATGCGTTTGCGGACGAGGGTGCAGAAAAATACCCGGGCTATGCCTTCAGCGCCCTTGATCCGCAAATCAAAAAGCCCTTCACCGAACGCTTTGGTGTGCGGCTCCCGGAGGTTGGGGCCAAGGACCACCATCCTTCGCGTGAGCACGACATATCGTGCAGCAAGCGTGTCCGGCAGCTCGAGGATCTGCTTCTGTACGGCCTCGCTGTAGTAAACGACGCTGTATTCCACGGCAAGATAATAACAATTATGTTAATAAAGCGCAATCGTCGAATTGCACAATTCGCAGGTTGGCTATCTGTGGGTACAGCTTCTTTGAGCCGGGCATGCAGGCGATGATCACCGGTAGCAATATCGTCGGTGACAAGCCGGTCGGTTATTCGCTGCCGACGGTCACGGATGCCGTGGCCGCCGGCGTCTGAACCGGTTTACTTCGCGTAAGGGCTGGTGCGTGCCGGCGAGCGGCTCGCGGGCCGGCCATCGCGCTTGGGGTACGAACCGAACCCTTCGCGCCGGGCGGCATGCGCGGGCTTGCCGTGGGTCTTGCCGCCGCCGGGATGCTTGCCCCGCGGGGCGGGCTTGGCGAAGGCACGCATCTTCGGCTCGAGGCCTTCGATTGCCGTGACTTCGATCTTCTGCGTCGTGAAGCGCTCGATGCTTTTCACCATCCAGTGGTCGCGCACGTTGGCGAAGCTGATCGCCACGCCATTGCGCCCCGCGCGGCCGGTGCGGCCGATGCGGTGCACATAGTCTTCCGCCTGGGTGGGCAGGTCGTAATTGATGACGTGCGAGATGCCCTGCACGTCGATGCCGCGTGCCGCCACGTCGGTGGCCACCAGCACTTTCAGGGTTCCGCGGCGGAGCGCCTGCAGCGTGTGGTTGCGCGCCTTCTGCTTCATGTCGCCATGCATGGCGGCGGCAGAGTGGCCTTGGCTGTGGAGTTCCTGCGCGAGCTGGTCGGCCGCGCGCTTGGTCGAGGTGAACACGATGGCCTGCTGCATGTCGGCGTTGCCGAGGATGCTCGTGAGCAGGCGGTTCTTGTGGCTTTGGTCGTCCGCGAAATGCAGGCGCTGCGAGATGTTCTCGTGGCGCGTTTGCGCGGTGTCTACCGCGACGCGCAGCGGATCCTTGAGCAGCGCGCCGGCGAGCTTGACGATGCCTTGCTCGAGCGTCGCCGAGAAGAGCAGCGTCTGGCGGGTCTTCGGGACTTTCGCGACGATCGCCTCGAGCTCGTCCTTGAATCCCATGTCGAGCATGCGGTCGGCCTCGTCGAGCACCAGCAGCTGCAGGCGCGAGAGGTCGATGCGGCCGGCATTCATCTGGTCGAGCAGCCGTCCCGGCGTGCCGACGAGGATGTCCACGCCGATTTTCAGCAAGCGGTTCTGCAGCGGGTAGGGCATGCCGCCGACGACCGACATCGTTTTCACGCGCAGGTTACGTCCGTAGGTTTCGGCGGCCTTGGTCACCTGCACCGCCAGTTCGCGCGTGGGCGTGAGCACCAGCACGCGCGGGCCGCGGCCGTTCTTCTCGTGCGGCTTGGTGAGCAGTTGCAGGGCGGGCAACATGAAAGCGGCCGTCTTGCCGCTGCCGGTCTGCGAAGACACGAGCAGGTCGCGGCCGGCAAGCGCTTCGGGCACTGCGCGCGCCTGGACGGCGGTGGGTTCGGTGTATCCGGCGGCCTTGATGGCCTCGAGGATCGGCGCCGCGAGGGCGAGGGTGTCGAAAGACGACGTGGTCATGGCAGCTCCTGTCCCGTCGGGGACGTGGATCGGTTGAGGCAACAGCACCGCGCCAACCGAATCGCTTTTAAGACAGGAAAGCCGGAGGTCAGGGACGATGAACTTGCGAGCAGTACAACGTTGCTGCATCGCACAAACGAAGTATAGCGGGTGTTGCGGTCCGCGCCAAGTCTATTTTCTGCGTCGTAACATGACGCTTCCTCACCTAGCCGGAGCTTAAATGGCCGCATCCGCACCCACCCAAGCCGAAAAAGCGCAGCGCTTCCAGGCAGTGCACGCCCAAGGCTGCTTCGTCATCCCGAACCCCTGGGATCCGGGTTCAGCGCGGTTGCTCGAAGGGCTCGGCTTTCAGGCGCTTGCGACGACGAGCGCCGGCTACGCGTTTTCGCTCGGCAAGCTCGACGGCCAGGTCGGTCTCGACGACATGATCGAGCACTGCCGCGTGCTGTGCGCTTCGACCAGCCTGCCGGTCAGCGCGGATCTGGAGAACGGCTATTCCGACGATCCGAAAACCGCGGCGCAAACGCTCGTGCGTGGCGCGGAAGCCGGTCTCGTCGGCGGCTCCATCGAGGACTTCAGTGGCACGACAACCTACGACTTCACCCTCGCGGTGGAGCGAGTGCGGGCGGCGGCCGAGGCGGTAAAGAAACTGCCGTTCAAGTTCATGTTCTGCGCGCGTGCCGACGGCCTACTCCATGGCACGACCGATCACGAGGAAATCATCCGCCGCCTGCAGGCCTTCGAGGCCGCGGGCGCGGACGTTGTCTATGCGCCGGGGCTCAAGACGCTCGACGAATTGCAGCGCATGACCTCGGTGCTGAAAAAGCCGTTCAACGTCAACATGACCGGGCTGCATCACGCGACGGTCGCGCAGTTGGCCGAAGCCGGCGCCCGGCGCATCAGCACCGGCGGTGCGCTGGCCCGTGCCGCGATCGGTGCGCTGCTCGCGGCCGGCCGCGAAATGCAGTCGCCCGGTGCATTCACCTGGGCGGCCGGCGCAACCAGCGGCGCCGAGATCAAGAAGCTGCTCGGCTAAATCGCCCGGAGGCTTTTACCGCACCGCAATAGATGCTGCTATCGTAATCGCCCAACCGTTAGGGAGACCGACTTGAAACTCACGCTGCGCGCCTGCATCACCGCAATGGCCGTTCTCCCGCTGACCGGTCTTGCCCAGACCAAATGGGACATGGCCACGCCGTTCCCCGAGACGAACTACCACACACGCAACGCGCGACAGTTCGTCGAGGAAGTGCTCAAGGAGTCTGGCGGGCAGCTCGTCATCACGATGCACAGCAACGCCTCGCTCATGAAGATGCCCGAGATCAAGCGCGCGGTCAGCGGCGGGCAGGTGCAGATGGGCGACATCCTGCTTGGCGCCTACGGGAACGAGGATCCGTTCTTCGAAATCGACGGCATCCCGTTCGTTGTGCAGGGATTCGATGGGGCGAAGCGACTGTATGACGCCACCAAGCCTTTCCTCAATCAGCGGCTGGCGAAGCAGGGCCTGATTCCCCTTCATTACGTCGTCTGGCCCGGCCAGGCGCTCTACAGCAAGACGCAGCTCAATTCGCTGGCCGACTTCAAGGGCCTGCGCTTCCGCACCTACAGCCCCACGACCTCGCGCTTCGCCGAATTGCTCGGCTCGACGCCCACGACGGTGCAGGCACCGGAGATTCCAATGGCTTTTGCCACCGGCCTCGCGTCGGTGATGATCACATCGGGCAGCACCGGCGTCGACACCATGGCCTGGGACTACTCGAAATACTTCTACGACATCCGCGCGATGCATAACAAGAGCGTGACCATCGTCAACGAGAAGGCGTTCAAGAGCCTCTCCCCAGCGCTGCAGAAAGTGGTGATGACCGCTTCGTCGCACGCGGAAACGCGCGGCTGGGCCCTGGCCGCGACAAGCGCCGACGAAACCGCCGCGATTCTCAAGGCCAAGGGCATGCTCGTCGAGCCGGGCAGCCCTGCGATGGTGAACAGCTTGCGCGAGGTCGGCGCCAGGCTGACCGAGGAATGGGTCAAGCGCGCCGGTCCCGAGGGCGAGAAGGCGCTGAAGGCATTGCGCAAATGAGCCAATCGACATCTGCGGCCCCGGCCCCGTTCGAGCAGCAGGTCACTTTCCTCTATGTGCGCGACACCGAAGTCAGCTATCGCTTCTATGGCGAGACGCTCGAGCTGCCCCTGATCCTCGACCAGGGCCTGGCGCGCATCTACCGGGTCGGCGCGGGCGACGCTTTCCTCGGCGTCTGCAAGGCCTCGGCCGTCCAGCAGCCGCCGCCGCCGGATCGCGCGCCGCTGGGCCTCATCTTTACCTTCGTCACCCAGGACGTGGACGGCTGGTACAAGAAGCTGGTCGCGAAAGGCGTCGCTTTCGAAAAGACGCCCAAGGAAAACGAGACGTACAAGATCTACAACTGCTTCTTCCGCGACCCGGACGGGTACCTCCTCGAGATCCAGCGCTTCCTCAGCCCGACGTGGCCCAAGCCCGTAGTTCCTACCTAGGCCTGTGGTGAGCCTAGAGTGAGTCTCGACCTTGGCGAGGTGCGCGCCCAGTTTCCGGCGCTCGCCGGGGACACGGTCTTCTTCGACAACGCCGGCGGTTCGCAGGTGCCCGCGCGCGTAGCGCAACGCGTAGCGGATTACCTCCTCCAGACCAACGTGCAGCTCGGCGCTTCGTATGCGCGCTCGGTCCAGTCGGGCGAGCGCGTTGCCGAGGCGAACCGGTCGCTAGCACGCCTCGTGAACGCGAGCGATCCCAAGGAGATCGTGGTCGGCGCCTCGACGACCCAGCTCCTCTTCAACCTCGCGCAGTCGATCGGGCGGACCCTGCGCCCCGGGGACCGCATCGTCGTCACCAACGCGGACCACGCTGCAAACATCGGCCCGTGGCGAAGCCTCGAGCGCGCCGGCATCCACGTCGACGTCTGGAAGATCGACCGCAGCAGCCTGCGGCTGGAGCTCGATGCGCTCGGAAAGCTCATGGGCGCGCGCACCCGGCTCGTATGCTTCACCCACGTTTCGAACGTGCTCGGCACCATCCATCCCGCGGCGGCGATCGCCCGCTACGTGCACGAGCGCGGCGCGC
>JANMDK010000306.1:0-16475 GCA_031376265.1 Pseudomonadota bacterium | reverse complement strand
CGTTGTTGTTGACGACGGTGAGGTTGCGCGCGCCCTGCGCGATCAGCGCGCTCATGAGTTCGGACGGCATGCCTGCGCCGCCGAAGCCGCCGATGAGGATGGTCGAGCCGTCGGCGATGCCGGCGACCGCGTCCTGGAGTGAGCCAACGATTTTATTGATCATCGCGAGATTCTAGAGGGCCGGGGCTGCCCCGGCACCGAACGTCTCGCAGTCCCTCTGCGCGCGTGAGAGTTTACTTTCGATAGATTTTTTAACCTGTTGATTTATATAATCTATCGATTTCACGAATCGAAGCTAAAAAGAACGGCTAAGTCCTTGTTGGAAATAAGAAAAAATCCTTGACCCCGATTCCTGGTTCACATAAAGTGGGAAAAGGTAGAAAAAAGTGGCGAATTCGGGTTGTTAGGGATCGATTCGCCCCGGGACAAAGTCGATGGGCGGCACATTTCACGGCGCAACGGTCATTACGCTGGACGCGAAGGGGCGACTTGCCTTGCCCACGCGCCACCGGGATTCGCTCGCCGCAACGAAGCGCGAGCTGGTGCTCACTGCCCACCCCGAAGGCTGCGTGCTGCTCTATCCGATGGACGCCTGGGAGCCGGTGCGGGAGCGAGTGGAGAAATTCCCATCGCTGAATTCGCAGGCGAGCTGGTGGAAGCGGCTCCTGCTCGGGCATGAGGAGCATGTCACGCCAGACGCCTCCGGCCGCATCCTGATCTCGGGCGCGCTTCGCATGTACGCAAAGCTCGAGCGCGAACTCGTGATGTACGGCCAGGGCAGCTACTTCGAGCTGTGGGACCACGGGCAGTGGACTGCGAAGCTCTCGCAAGCCATGGCGCAGCCGATCGGCGCGCCACCACCGGGCATGGAGGATTTCTCGCTGTGAGCCTGGCGAGAATCTCCCAAACCACTATCGATGGCCGAGCAACCGATGGCCAAACGCGGGGCCAGCCACAGCGCGGTTCTCCTCACCGAGGCGGTCGATGCGCTCGCGGTGCGGCCCGACGGCACGTATCTCGATGCGACGTTCGGACGGGGCGGCCACTCGCGCGCGATCCTCGCGCACCTCGGGCCGCGCGGCCGCCTGGTCGCGCTGGATCGCGATCCGGAAGCGGTCGCGGAAGCTTCGACGATCGGCGATCCGCGATTCTCGATCGCGCATGTGCCCTTCTCGGAGCTGGGCGTCGTGCTGGACAAGCTCGGCATCACGCAACTGGACGGCGCGCTCTTCGACCTGGGCGTTTCGTCGCCGCAGATCGACGACGCGAGCCGCGGATTTTCGTTTCGCATGGACGGGCCGCTGGACATGCGGATGGACCCGACGCGCGGGGAGTCGGCCGCGCAATGGCTGGCGCATGCGGATGAGTCCGACATCAGGGAGGTGATCAGGGACTATGGCGAAGAACGGTTTGCTAAACAGATTGCAGCGGCGATTGTTGCTGCTCGGGCAACCGAGCCTCTCGCGCGCACACGGCAGCTTGCCCATCTCGTGGGTGAAGCGGTCCGCACACGCGAGGCCGGGCAGGATCCGGCGACGCGCACCTTCCAGGCTCTACGGATTTTCGTCAATCGGGAGCTTGAGGAAGTGTCGATGAGCCTGCCTCCGGCCGCGCGGCGCCTTGCGCCCGGCGGACGCCTTGCGGTCATCAGCTTCCATTCGCTCGAGGACCGCATCGTGAAGAACTTCATCCGCTCCTGCGGCATGCCGGACCTGCCGCGCGACCTGCCGCTGCGCGCAAGCGAAATGCCGCAGCCGCTCCTCGCGCCGGTGGGGCGCGCGATCAAGCCCGGCACGACCGAAGTTCGGGCCAATCCCCGCTCGCGCAGCGCGACGATGCGGGTCGCCGAGCGCACGGGAGCGCCGTGGCGAAACTGAATCTCGTGCTGCTCGCCGTACTCGTGGCCTGCTCGCTCGGGCTCGTGACTTCGCAGCACAAGGCCCGCAAGCTTTTCTCGGATCTCGAGCGCGAGCAGGAGCGGGCGCGCAACCTCGACATCGAGTACGGCCAGCTGCAGCTCGAGGCGAGCACCTGGGGCCTGCATTCGCGCGTCGAAAAGATCGCCGGCAACGCGCTCGGCATGCGCGCGCCGGATCCGCGGCGCGTGCGCCTGGTGAACGCCGAGGAGGCCGCCAAGTGAGCGTGGCTGCCGCGCCGGTCTTAGTGCGACTGCCGGTGTGGCGCGCGCGCTTCGTGCTCTTCGCGCTGATCGCCGCGTTCGGCGTGCTGGCCGGGCGCGCCGTGTACCTGCAGGCGGTCAACACGGATTTTCTCCAGATGAAGGGCGAGTCGCGCTTTTCGCGCGTGCTCGAAGTGCCGGCTACCCGCGGCCGCATCATGGATCGCAACGGCGAAGCGGTCGCGATCTCGACGCCGGTCAAGTCGGTGTGGGCGATCCCGGAAGACGTGAAAGCGTCGCCCGAGCAGCTGAAGAAACTTGCACAGATCCTCGCCCTCGATGCGGGCGAGCTGGAAAGGAAATTCGCCGACACCACGCGCGATTTCGTCTACCTGCGCCGGCAGATCCCGCCCGAGCAGGCCGAGCAGGTCGCCGAACTCGGCATCCGCGGCATTTTTTCGCAGCGCGAATACCGGCGCTACTACCCTGGCGGCGACGGCATGGCGCACGTGATCGGCTTCACCGGGGTCGGCGACGAAGGCCAGGAAGGCATCGAGCTCGCGTTCCAGGGCTCGCTCGCGGGCAAGGCCGGCAGCCGCCGCGTCATCAAGGACCGGCTCGGCCGGATCGTCGAGGACATCGAGTCGATCCGCGGCGCGCAGGACGGCAAGGACCTCACGCTGTCGATCGACGGCAAGATCCAGAACATCGCGTTCGGCGTGCTCAAGGCCACGGTGGAAGCGCACAAGGCCAAGGCGGGCGCGATCGTCGCGATCGACGTGCGCACCGGCGAGATCCTCGCGCTGGCCAACATGCCGTCCTACAACCCGAACAACCGCGGCAAGCTGACCGGCGCGCAGCTCCGCAACCGCGTGATGACCGACACCTTCGAGCCGGGCTCGACGCTCAAGCCTTTCACGATCGCGCTGGCGGTGGACGAGGGTCGGGTCCGCCCGGACACCATGATCCAGACGGCGCCGGGCAAGTACACGATCGCCAACTACACGATCAGCGACGCGCACCCTTCGGGCTCGCTCAGCGTCGCCCAGATCATCCAGAAATCCTCCAACGTCGGCGCGGCGAAGATCGCCCTTGGCCTGCCGCGCGAAGACATGTGGGACCTCTTCAAGCGCGTCGGCTTCGGCACGCCGCCGGCGCTCGGGTTTCCCGGCGAGGCGCAAGGCAAGGTGCGCGACTGGAAGACCTGGCGGCCGATCGAGCAGGCGACGATGTCCTACGGGCACGGGATCTCGGTCTCGCTGATCCAGCTCGCGCGCGCCTACAGCATCTTTGCGCGCGACGGCGAACTGATGCCGCTCACGCTCGTCAAAGCAGACATGCCGGTCGCAGGCCGGCGCGTAATTTCTGCAGAGACAGCGCGCGCGGTGCGGGAAATGCTCGAAATGGCCGTCCAGGCCGGGGGCACTGCGCCGCGCGCCCGCGTGATGGGGTACCGCGTTGCCGGCAAGACCGGGACCGCGCACAAGCAGGAGAACCGCGCGTATGCGGCGCACAAGTACATCTCGTCTTTCGTCGGGTTCGCGCCGGTCTCGGACCCGCGCGTGGTGATCGCGGTCATGATCGACGAGCCCTCCAACGGCCAGTACTACGGCGGCGCCGTGGCGGCCCCGGCCTTCGCGCAGGTGATGCAGGGCGCTTTGCGCCGCCTTGGCGTCCCACCTGACGCACCGATGCAGCCGGTCGAGCTGCCGGGCGAAGGTGAAGAACTCAAGGAGGGCACCTGATGCGCATCCTGCTGGCCATCGTAGAGGCTGTTTTGTCGACCAAGGGCGTGCTCGGCGGCTGCTGCGGCGGCGAGCGCCCTCACCTGGACGGGATGGGAGAGTGGACGTATTCGGCACATTGGCTGACCAGGGAGCGATGATCGACCGGATCGTTTCCGACAGCCGGCGCGCGACGCCGGGCGCGGCCTTTTTTGCCTATCCGGGCGAGACGGCCGATGGCCGCCGCCATATCCCCGATGCCCTTTCGCTCGGCGCGTCCGCGGTGATCTGGGAATCGGAGGGGTTCGCGTGGGACGCCGCCTGGGCGGTGCCGAACGTCGGCGTGCGCGGGCTCAAGCAGCAGGCCGGCGAGCTGGCGCACCAGTTCTACGGGCAGCCTTCAGATTCGCTCTGGATGTGCGGCGTTACCGGCACCAACGGCAAGACTTCCTGCACCCAGTGGATCGCGGCCGCACTTTCCGGGCGCGGCGAGGAGTGCGGCGTGATCGGCACCATCGGCGCGCGGCTTCGCGGCCACGCCGTCGACCTCGGCAACACCACCCCGGACACGCTTGAACTGCACCGGTTGCTGGCCGAATTCCTGCAGGAAGGCGCCAGCGCCGTGGCCATGGAAGTGTCCTCCCACGGGCTGGTCCAGGGACGGGTCAACGGCGTTCGGTTCGATTGCGCACTGTTCACGAACCTCACCCATGATCACCTCGACTTCCATGGAACCATGGAAGCCTATGCCGCTGCGAAGGCGCAGCTTTTCGAGTTCGCCTCGCTCAAGAGCGCCGTGCTGAACCTCGACGACCCGGTCGGCGTGCGGCTTGCGCAGCGCATGGCCGAGCGGGGCGTGCCCGTGACCGGCTACAGCCTTTCGCCGCAGGGCGCCATCGCGGGCGTGACCCAGTTCATTTCGGCCAGGGACCTGCGCATCGGCCCCAACGAGACCGAGGTTGCGCTGACCACGAGCTGGGGCGACCGTACGGCAACCCTGCAGCAGCTCGGGCGATTCAACGTCTCGAATATCCTCGGCGTGCTCGGCTGCCTGCTCGCAAAAGGCCTCGATTTCGACAGCGCGCTGGCCGCGATCGCGACGCTGCCGGACGTGCCCGGCCGCATGCAGCGCATCGGCGGCGGCAAGCGCCCGCTGGCAGTCGTCGACTATGCGCACACCCCGGACGCGCTCGAGAAAGTGCTGCAGGCCCTGCGGCCGGTTGCCGATGCCGGCAAGGGGCGCCTGATCGCAGTGTTCGGCGCCGGAGGCAATCGCGACGCCACCAAGCGTCCGCGCATGGGCGAAGTGGCGTCGCGCCTGGCCGACCGCGTGGTGATCACCTCCGACAATCCGCGCAACGAGGCGCCGGGCACGATCATCGAGGCGATCCGCGCGGGCGTCAGCGTCGAGCACGACAGCGAGCCCGATCGCGCCAAGGCGATTGCCTCGGCCATTCGCGGCGCCAAGGCCGGCGACGTCGTGCTGATCGCAGGCAAGGGTCACGAGACCTACCAGGAAATCGCCGGGCGAAAGCTCCCTTTCTCCGACGTCGTCGTCGCCGAGCAGTCGATAGCGGCCTGGAGGCAGCGATGATGCGCGTCTCCGAGGCTGCGCGCGTGCTTGGCGGCTCCAGCATCGGCGCGGACTGTGAATTCACCGGCGTGTCCACCGACAGCCGCACGATCGGCAAGGGCGAGCTCTTCGTGGCGTTGCGCGGCGAGAAGTTCGACGGGCATGAATTCGTGGCCGCCGTAGCGCGAAACGGCGCGGCCGCGGCGATGGTCGACGGCAAGTTCGACACGGCCGGCGCTTCCCTGCCGCTGATCGTCGTCGAGGACACGCGCCTGGCGCTCGGGGCACTGGCCCGGCACTGGCGCTCGCTCTTTGCGCCGATGCTGATCGGCATCGCCGGCTCGAACGGCAAGACCACCACCAAGGAAATGATCGCGAGCATCCTGCGGGCCGCCGCGGGCGACGACCGCATCCTGGCGACCGCGGGCAACCTCAACAACGACATCGGCCTGCCGCTCACGCTGCTGCGCCTGCGGGCGAACCACAAGTGGTGCGCGATCGAGCTGGGCATGAACCACAAGGGCGAGATCGCCTATCTGGCGGACATCGCGAAGCCGAGCGTGGCCGTGGTGACCAATGCGCAGCGTGAGCATCTCGAGTTCATGGGCTCGGTGGAGGAGGTTGCGGAGGAAAACGCCGCGGTATTGCGCGCGTTGCCCGATGCAGGCACCGCGGTCATCAACGCCGACGACGCCCATGCCGCGACCTTTCGCGCCGCGGCCAAGGGGCGCCGGGTCATCGATTTCTCGCTCGAGCGCGGCGCCGCGGTCACCGGCGGATACGAACTCAAGCCGCTTTCCTCCTCGATCCGGGTCACGACGAGCGCGGGTGAAGTCACGGCCACCCTCGCGATTCCCGGCCTGCACAACGTCATGAATGCGCTCGCGGCTGCAGCGTCCGCGCATGCGGCGGGCATTGCGCCGGAGGCGATCTCCCGCGGGCTCTCGGAATTCCGTGCCTACACCGGCCGCCTGCAGGTCAAGAAGACCAGAGAGGGCATGACAGTTATCGACGACAGCTACAACGCCAACCCGGACTCGGTGCGCGCAGCCATCGACGTGCTCGCGGGCGCCAGCGGCCGCACGGTGCTGGTGCTCGGCGACATGGGCGAAGTCGGCGACGAAGGGCCGGATTTCCACAGCGAAGTCGGGCGCTATGCCAAGGAGCGCGGCATCTCCAGCGTGCTGGCACTCGGCGAGTCGACGGCTCACACGGTCGCCGCCTTCGGCACCGGCGCGCGCCATTTCGCCACGATCGAGGATCTCGCCGCAGCGGTCGAGCGCATGCGCGACCCGGGAACCACGGTGCTGGTGAAGGGCTCGCGCTTCATGCGCATGGAACGCGTGGTGGCCGGGCTCACCGGCGCCGACAGGAACCACACGGCGGAGGCGCACTGATGCTGCTCGAACTTGCCCAATGGCTCGCGAAAGACGTGCGCCTGTTCAACGTCTTCAACTACATCACGCTGCGCGCGGTGCTCTCGTGCCTGACGGCGCTTGCGATCTCGCTGATCCTCGGGCCGCTGGTGATCCGCAAGCTCACGGCCTACAAGATCGGCCAGTCGGTGCGCGACGACGGCCCGAAGTCGCACCTCACCAAGGCGGGCACGCCGACGATGGGCGGTGCGCTGATCCTGATGTCGATCTGCTTCACCACCCTGTTGTGGGGCGACCTGCGCAACCGCTTCCTCTGGGTTGTGCTGCTGGTGACCGTGGCTTTCGGCGCCATCGGCTGGGTCGACGACTACCGCAAGGTGGTGTATCGCAATCCCAAGGGCCTGTCTGCGCGCGCCAAGCTGTTCTGGCAATCGCTGTTCGGCCTGGCCGCTGCCGCCTACCTCGCGTCGACCGCGGGCACGATGCCCGCCTTCAACGAACTCATCGTCCCGTTCTTCAAGCACATCGCCTACCCGCTGGGGACGATCGGTTTCATCGTCCTCACCTATTGCGTGATCGTCGGCACCTCGAACGCGGTCAACCTCACCGACGGGCTCGACGGCCTGGCGATCATGCCGACGGTGATGGTCGGCAGCGGCCTCGGAATCTTCGCTTACGTCACCGGCCATGCGGTGTTCTCCAAGTATCTCGGCATCCCCTACGTCCCTGGCGCGGGGGAGCTGATCGTGTTCTGCGGCGCCATGGCCGGCGCAGGGCTTGGGTTCCTGTGGTTCAACGCCTACCCGGCCGAAGTCTTCATGGGCGACGTCGGCGCGCTCGCGCTCGGCGCTGCGCTCGGCACGATCGCGGTGATCGTGCGCCAGGAGATCGTGCTCTTCATCATGGGCGGCGTGTTCGTCGCCGAGACGCTCTCGGTGATGATCCAGGTGTTCTACTTCAAGGTGACCGGCGGCAAGCGCATTTTCCGCATGGCGCCCCTGCACCATCACTACGAGCTCGAAGGCTGGAAGGAATCGCAGGTCGTGGTGCGGTTCTGGATCATCACGATGATGCTGGTGCTGTTCGGCCTGTCGACGCTGAAGCTCAGGTAGATGGCCGAATCGCAGACCCCGAACCCCTCCCGCAAGCCGGCCTTCGCGTCGCTGGCGCGGCCGCGCCGCATGCCGCTCTCGGGCAAGCGCGTGCTGGTGCTCGGCCTCGGCGCGACCGGTCTTTCGGTGGCGAAATGGGTGGCGCGGGAAGGCGGCCGTGCCCGGGTCGCGGACACGCGCGCCGAGCCGCCGTGCCTCGGCGCGCTCAAGTCGCAGGTGCCTTCGGCCGAGGCGCTCTGCGGACCGCTCTCGACGCGCCTGCTCGAGGGCGTCGACCTCGTCTGCGTCAGCCCGGGCCTGCCGCTGGAGCAGGAGGTCGTGCGCGAGGCCGTGTCCGCCGGCGTCCCGGTCTGCGGCGACATCGAGCTCTTCGCCTGGGGCCTGGAAGCGCTCGGGCGCAAGAAACTGGTGGCTATTACAGGCACCAACGGCAAGACGACGGTGACCTCGCTGACCGCGCACCTGATGCGCGGCGCGGGGCTCGATGTGGAGGTGGCCGGCAACATCGCGCCGCCGGTGCTCGACGCGTTTTGCGCCCGGCTCGACGCAGGCCGCGTGCCCGACGTGTGGGTATTGGAGCTCTCCAGCTATCAGCTCGAGACGACCTGGTCGCTCGCGGCGGACGCAGCGACGATGCTCAATCTTTCCGAAGACCACCTGGACAGGTATCCGTCGCTGGCCGCCTACGGCGAGGCGAAGGCGCGCATTTTCCTCGGCGGCGGCGTACAGGTCCTCAACCGCGACGACCCTGGCTCGATGGCGATGGCGGTCGAGCGACGCAACCGGATCACGTTCGGCCTCGGCACGCCGCAGGGCAAGGCGGATTTCGGTTGCATCGAGGCGAAAGGCAGGAAGTGGATCGCCGAAGGCAGGGATGCGCTGGTCGAAGTCGATGCATTGCCGGTCCGTGGCTGGCACAACGCGGCGAATGTCATGGCCGCGATGGCGCTTGCGCGCGCCATCGGCGTCGCGCAGGCGCCGTTGTTGAAAGCGGTCGCCACCTTCCAGGGCCTGCGCCACCGGCTGGAGAAAGTCGCGACGATTCGCGGCGTCGAGTACTACGACGATTCGAAAGGCACGAACGTCGGCGCGACGATCGCAGCGCTCGAAGGCATTGCCACGCAGGGCGCGCGCGCCGGCATGGACCACCCGGTCATCCTCATCGCCGGCGGGATCGGCAAGGGCCAGGATTTCACGCCCCTTGCGCAACCCGTGGGCGAGCACGCGCGCATGGTCTGCCTCATCGGCGAGGATGCGCGCCGCATCGAGGCGGCGATCGCACCCAGCGGCGTGCGCTCGGAGCGCTGCGTGAGCCTGGAAGACGCGGTCAAGCGCGCGGCGCTCGAGGCGCGCGAGCACGAGGCGGTGCTGCTGTCGCCCGCCTGCTCGAGCTTCGACATGTTCCGCGACTACGAGCATCGCGGCGATGCCTTCTCCGCCGCGGTCAGGGCGCTGGAGGGTGCGCGTGGCTAGTTACGTCTTCGCGCAACCGGCCATGCCGGAATACGATAGATCGCTAGCCTGGGCGGCGTTCCTGCTCGTGTCCACCGGCCTGGTGATGGTCTATTCGGCCTCGATAGCGATCGCCGAGTCGAGCCGCTTCACGTCCGGCAACTCCGCCTATTTCCTCGTTCGCCAGAGCCTGTTCCTCGGCGTCGCGCTCTTTGCCGCGCTCCTGACCTTCATGGTGCCGGTGGGGTTCTGGCAGAAGGGCGCGCCGTGGTTTTTCCTTGGCGGATTGGTCCTGCTCGTGCTCGTGCTGATCCCCGGCATCGGCCGCGAGGTCAACGGCGCGCGCCGCTGGCTCAACCTCGTGATCTTCAACCTGCAGCCCTCCGAACTCATGAAGCTCGCCGCGGTGCTCTACGCCGCCGACTACACGGTGCGCAAGCACGCGGTGATGAAGAGCTTCCAGAAAGGCCTGCTGCCGATGCTGGGCGTGATGCTCGCCGTTTCCTGGCTGCTGCTGCGCGAGCCGGATTTCGGTGCGCTCGTGGTGGTGGCGGTGACCACGTTCGGCATCCTCTTCCTCGGCGGCATGAACGGGCGGCACTTCATCGCGCTGGTCGCAATGCTCGCAGTCGGGTTCGCGGCACTGGTGCTGTCTTCGCCCTACCGAATGCAGCGCATCTTCGGCTTCATGGACCCGTGGTCGGACGCTTACGGCAAGGGCTACCAGCTCTCGCACGCGCTGATCGCCTTCGGCCGCGGCGAGTGGTTTGGTGTTGGTCTCGGCGCCAGCGTCGAGAAACTTCACTACCTGCCGGAAGCGCACACGGATTTCCTGCTGGCGGTCATCGCCGAGGAGCTCGGCCTGGCCGGCGTCGCGCTGGTCATCGGGCTCTTCGTCTGGCTCGTGTTCCGCGCCTTCGCCATCGGCCGGCAGGCTGCGTTGCAGGATCGCCACTTTGCCGCGCTCGCCGCGCAGGGCATCGGCATCTGGATCGGCTTCCAGACGCTGATCAACATGGGCGTCAACACGGGTCTCTTGCCGACGAAGGGCCTCACGCTGCCGCTCATGAGCTTCGGCGGATCCGGCTTGCTTGTGAACTGCGTAGCTCTTGCAATCCTGCTGCGGATCGACTGGGAAGGCCGCCAGCTCTCGAAAGGCAGGCCGGCATGACCGCGGCAGGCACGCAGGGCGGCATCGGCAAGACCATCCTCATCATGGCGGGCGGGACCGGCGGGCACGTGTTCCCCGGACTTGCGGTTGCCGATTTCATGCGCGCGCTGGGATGGCGCGTCGTTTGGATGGGCTCGCGCAGCGGCATGGAAGCACGACTCGTGCAAGGCCACGGAATCGAGATGGCATGGATCCACGCGAGACCCTTGCGCGGCAAAGGACTGCTAAAGAAGGTGCTGCTGCCGGCCAACCTGCTGATCGCTTTCTGGCAGAGCGCGCGGGCAATCTTCTCGATGCGCCCGGATGTCGTGCTGGGTATGGGCGGCTACGTGGCGTTCCCGGGCGGCATGATGGCCTCGCTCCTGAACAAGCCGCTCGCGGTGCATGAGCAGAATGCCATTGCCGGGCTGACCAACCGGGTGCTCGGCAAGGTCGCCGACAGGACCATGAATGCGTTCCCGGGCGCGTTGCCCGGCGCGCAATGGACCGGCAACCCGGTGCGCGCCGACATCGCCGGCGTCGAGGTGCCGCGCGACCGGTTCGCCGGGCGCAGCGGCCCGCTCAAGCTCCTCGTGGTCGGCGGAAGCCTCGGCGCGCAGGCCCTGAACGAAGCCGTGCCGATGGCGCTTGCGTTGATTCCCGATGCGGACCGGCCCCGCGTAGTGCACCAGGCCGGGGAAAAGCATCTCGATGCGTTGCGTTCGTCCTACGCGGCCGCTGGCGTCGAAGGCGAACTGGTTCCCTTCATCAGCGACATGGCGGCGCGCTATGCCGAGGCCGACCTGGTGATCTGCCGCGCCGGCGCGCTCACGATTTCGGAACTGTCTGCGGCGGGCTTGGCCAGCGTGCTGGTGCCCTTTCCGCATGCGGTCGACGACCACCAGACGGCGAATGCGAATTTCCTCGCGGACAAGGGCGCGGCGATGCTGATCCGCCAGTCGGAGATGAACCCGGCACGCCTTGCCGGGCTGATCCGCACGCTCGACCGCGCGAAGCTGCTCGAGATGGCGGAGAAAGCCCGCGCGCTCGGCAAGCCGGAAGCCACCCGTCTCGTGGCCGAAACCTGCATTCAATTGGCGAGCGGAGCCCGGGCATGAAGCACAAGGTTCGGCGGATCCATTTCGTCGGCATCGGCGGGGCCGGCATGAGCGGGATTGCCGAGGTCCTCGTCAACCTTGGCTACGAGGTGAGCGGCTCGGATCTCGCCGCCAACGCGGCTACGCGCCGCCTCGAGCAGCTTGGCGCCAAGGTCATGATCTCGCACGCCGCGGAAAACGTGGCGGACGCGGACGCCGTTGTCGTGTCGACGGCGGTCAAGAACGACAACCCGGAAGTCCTCGCGGCGCGCGCGAGGCGCGTCCCGGTCGTGCCGCGCGCGATCATGCTGGCGGAGCTGATGCGCCTCAAGCAGGGCGTGGCGATCGCCGGGACGCACGGCAAGACCACGACGACGAGCCTCATCGCAAGCGTTCTGGCCGAAGGCGGGCTGGATCCCACGTACGTGATCGGCGGGCGCCTCACCAGCTCGGCGTCGAACGCCCGCCTGGGCGCCGGCGACTTCATCGTGGTCGAAGCCGACGAGTCGGACGCCTCCTTCCTGCATCTCCTGCCGGTGGTGGCGGTCGTGACGAACATCGATGCCGACCACATGGACACCTACCAGCACGATTTCACGCGGCTCAAGCAGGCGTTCATCCAGTTCCTGCAGAACCTGCCGTTCTACGGCAGCGCGGTGCTGTGCATCGACGACCGCAACGTGCGCGAGATCATGCCGTTTGTCTCCAAGCCCGTCGTGTCCTATGGGCTTGGCGAAGACGCGATGGTGCGAGCCGTCGACCTGACGCATGCCGAGGGCGCGATGCGCTTCAAGGTGCTGCGCGAGAAGCGCCAACCGCTCGAAGTGACGCTCAACCTGCCGGGCGGGCACAACGTGCTGAACGCGCTGGCCGCGATCGCGGTGGCGACCGAGCTCGGCGTCGAGGATGCCGCGATCCGCAAGGCGCTGGAAGAGTTCCGCGGCGTCGGCCGCAGGTTCCAGCGCTATGGCGAGATTCCGATCGCCGGCGGCGGCGCGTTCACGCTTATCGACGACTACGGGCACCACCCCGCGGAAATGGCGGCCACGATTTCCGCGGCGCGCGGTGCGTTTCCGGGCCGCAGGCTGGTGCTGGCCTTCCAGCCGCATCGCTACACGCGCACCCGAGACCTGTTCGAGGATTTCGTGCGCGTGCTGTCCACGGTCGACGTGGCGCTGCTCGCCGAGGTCTATGCCGCCGGCGAAGCGCCGATCGTCGCGGCCGATTCGCGCGCGCTGGTCCGGGCCATACGGGTCGCCGGAAAGGTGGAGCCGGTCTTCGTGGACGACATCGCGCAGATGGCCGAAGCGATCCGCAACGTGGCGAAGGACGGCGACGTGGTGGTGACGATGGGCGCAGGTTCCGTCGGCAACGTGCCTGCGCAACTCGCCGCCGGAGACGCGTAAGCGGCATGGACATGTCCGAGATCATCCAACTTCAAGGATTGCGCGGCGAATTGAAATCGGGCGAGCCGATGGGCCGGCACGTCAGCTGGCGCACCGGCGGCGAAGCGTTGCGTGCATACACCCCTGCGGATCGCGACGACCTCTCGGCCTTCCTGCGCCAGCTGCCGGCAGGCGAGCCGGTGATGTTCCTTGGCTTGGGCAGCAATTCGCTGGTCCGCGATGGCGGCTTCGCCGGCACGGTCGTCCTGATGCACGGTTCGGCAAAGCATGCGGAGCTCATCGACGGCCTCGTGTACGCCGAAGTCGGCGTGGCGAGCCCTAAAGTCGCGCGCTTCGCAGCGACCCACGACATGGAAGGCGCCGAGTTCCTTGCGGGCATCCCGGGCAGCATCGGCGGTGCGCTCGCAATGAACGCCGGCTGCTACGGGGCGGAGACCTGGGAGATCGTCGAGCGCGTCGAGACCATCGACCGCTCGGGGACCTTCCGGTCGCGTCCCAAGGAAGATTTCGATATCGCCTACCGGCATTGCGAGCTGAAGTCGGGCGGCCGCATCGGCGTGGACGAATGGTTTAACGGCGCCTATTTCAGGCTGCCGGCCGGCAACGGCGAGGCGTCGCGCGCAAAGATCAAGGAGTTGCTCACCAAGCGAATCGCATCGCAGCCGCTTTCGTTGCCGAATGCCGGCAGCGTGTTTCGCAACCCGCCGGGCGACCATGCCGCGCGCCTCATCGAATCGTGCGGCCTCAAGGGGTTCGACATCGGCGGCGCCCGGGTTTCGGAGAAGCACGCCAATTTCATCGTGAATCCCAAGGGCGCGGCGCGCGCCGCGGATATCGAGGAGATCATCGAAACTGTGCGCGCCAAGGTCAAGGCGCAAACGGGCGTCGACCTGCACCCCGAAGTGCGGATTTTCGGGGAGCGCGCATGAGCAGCTTCGGCAAGGTCGCGGTGCTTCTGGGCGGCAAGTCGGCCGAGCGGCCGGTGTCGCTGAAAAGCGGCGGGATGGTGCTCAAGGCGCTCCGGTCCTCGGGCATCGACGCGCACGCCTTCGACCCTTCGGAGCGCAGCCTCGACGACCTCATCGGCCAGCGTTTCTCGCGAGCCTTCATTGCGTTGCACGGGCGCTTCGGCGAGGACGGCACGATCCAGGGGGCGCTCGAGTACCTCGGGTTGCCGTACACCGGAAGCGGGGTGCTGGCGTCTGCGCTGGCGATGGACAAGGTGCGCACCAAGCTCCTGTGGCAGGCCAACGGCCTGCCGACGCCGCCGTTCGAGCTGCTGAATTCGCGCACCGACTTCAAGGCCGCCGCGGCAAGGCTGGGGCTGCCGATCATGGTCAAGCCGGCCAACGAGGGCTCGTCGATCGGCATGAGCAAGGTGCGCAAGACGGGCGACCTCGAGGAAGCCTTTGCGCTGGCCGTCAACTACGACCCCGTGGTGATCGCCGAGAAATTCGTCGAGGGCATGGAGCTGACCGGCGCGATCCTCGGGCGCACGCCGCTGCCCCTGATCCGGCTCGAAACCACGCGCGACTTCTACGACTACGAAGCCAAGTACGTGCGCGACGACACGAAATACGAAGTGCCATGCGGCCTGCCGCAGGACAAGGAGCGCGAGGTCCAGGCGATCTGCCTCAAGGCCTTCGATGCGCTGGGCTGCACCGGCTGGGGGCGTGCCGACGTGATGATGGATGCCGCGGGCAATGCTTTCCTGCTGGAAGTGAATACGTCGCCGGGCATGACCGACCATTCGCTGGTGCCGATGGCCGCGCGCGCCGTGGGCATGACTTACGAGCAACTCTGCGTGAAGATCCTCGAGGGTTCGCATGTGGGATAACCCGCGCCTGCTGAACCTTGCGGCCAACAGCCTGATTGCGCTCGCGCTCGTGCTGCTGGCATTTGCCGGGACCCGGATGGTCCTTACTTCGCCCTGGTTTCCGCTGCGCGAGCTCACCGTGCAGGGAGACCTCACGCATACGAACCGGGAGGCGCTGGAGGCCGCCACGCGCGGCCGCACGGCCGGCAATTTCTTTGCGGTCGACCTCGCGGCGCTTCGCGAAGGACTTGAGCAACTGGCCTGGGTGCGCAAGGCGGATGTCCGCCGCGTGTGGCCGGACCGCATCGAGGTGAAGCTCGAGGAGCACGTCGCGCTTGCACGCTGGGGCGACGTCGGCCTCGTCAACACATTCGGCGAGCGCTTTCCCGGCCAGTCCGAAGACGCGCTGCCGATCTTTGCGGGCCCGCCCCGAACCGAGGGCGAAGTCACGCGCCGGTACCGGCGCTACGCGGAAATGCTTGCGCCGCTGGGCGGGAACCTCGAGCGCGTCATCCTCACGCCGCGCTACGCCTGGCAGCTGCGCCTGTCCACCGGCCTGAGCATCGAGCTTGGCCGCGACCTCGCGAATGACCCGGCCGAGGCGCGCCTCGCGCGATTCACCGCGGCGTATCCGCGCACGCTCGGCCGTATCGCCCTGCGCCACGAATACGTCGACCTGCGTTACCCGAACGGGTTTGCGCTGCGCGTCCCCGAGTTCGAGCGAGCGAGTCCTGCAAAAGCGAAGAGTTGACCTAAAACAAATAAAAAAATGGCCAAAGAAACAAAACAACTCGTAGTCGGGCTGGACATAGGAACTTCGAAGGTCGTGGCGCTGGTGGCGGAGATCCTGCCAGACAGCCGGCTGGAAGTCCTCGGCATGGGAAGCCACGAATCGAAGGGGCTGAAGAAGGGCGTGGTGGTCAACATCGAGGCCACGGTCAGCGCCGTCCAGCGCGCGCTCGAGGAAGCCGAGCTCATGGCCGACTGCAAGATCGCCTCGGTGTTCACCGGCATCGCCGGCAGCCATATCAAGAGCTTCAATTCCACCGGCATGGTCGCGATCAAGGACCGCGAGGTCACGGCGCTCGACGTGGATCGCGTGCTGGAGACGGCGCGCGCGGTGAACATCCCCACCGACCAGCAGATCCTGCACGTGCTGCGGCAGGAATACATCATCGACGGGCAGGAGGACGTGCGGGAGCCGATCGGTATTTCCGGCGTGCGCCTTGAGGTAAAGGTGCACATCGTCACCGGCGCGGTGTCCTCGGCGCAGAACATCGTCAAGTGCGTGCGCCGCTGCGGCCTGGAGGTCAACGACCTGATCCTGCACCGCGCGCGAGGAGGCGAGCGGCTGGAGGATCAGGTCGTTGACTTCCAGGCCACAGCGGCGCACGCACTTCACGATGTTCTGCGCGGAGGACACCGCGCCGGTCACGATGTGGACCTTGACCTCGAGCCGCACGCCGGACATGCCGATCGGCTCGCGCACGTCTTCCTGCCCGTCGATGATGTACTCCTGGCGCAGCACGTGCAGGATCTGCTGGTCGGTGGGGATGTTGACCGCGCGCGCGGTCTCGATCACGCGCTCGACATCCATCGCGGTGACCTCGCGGTCCTTGATGGCGACCATGCCGGTCGAGTTGAAGCTCT
>JANMDK010000227.1:0-16136 GCA_031376265.1 Pseudomonadota bacterium | reverse complement strand
TCTCGGTGGCGGCGGCGATCCTGGGCGGCACGATCGCCGCCGGCACGCACCTGGCCAAGGCGGGCGGCCGCGCGGCGATCAACACCTCGCCCGAGCCTTTCAGCAACTGGATGGCTTCCTTTACCGAGGACTCGATGGTCCCGGCGGGCCTTTGGCTGGCCGTGGCCCACCCGATCGGCTTCCTGATCGCGCTTGCGCTATTTGCGATCCTCGCGCTTGTCATGCTGGGCGCCATCGTGACCGGCCTGGCAGCCGTTTTCCGCACCTTTCGCGCCCGCGTCTCGGGCCCGGGGTAGCTGCCAGCCGTGGCGACCGGCGCGACGCGCATCCCGCGCTTCCACGTCCCGGCGGGACTCGCGACCGGCGCGGCGCTCACGCTTCCCCCGGACGCCGGTCACCACGCCTCGCGCGTGCTGCGGTTGCGGGAAGGCGATGCAGTCGCGCTCTTCGACGGCAGCGGCGGCGAATATTCCGCGCACATCACGCGGCTTTCGCGCGATGGCGTCACTGTCCAGGTCGGCAGCTTCGCACCTGTAGAGCGCGAATCGCCTCTGCAGGTCACGCTTGTTCAGGCAATCTCGGCGGGTGACCGCATGGACCTGACCATCCAGAAGGCGGTCGAGCTTGGCGTTACCTCGATCCAGCCGGTGACGGCCGAGCGCTCGATCGTGCGGTTGAAAGGCGACAAGGTCGACACCCGCCGCGAGCACTGGCAGCGAATCGCGGCCGCGGCCTGCGAGCAGTGCGGGCGCAACCGGGTGCCACCGGTGGCGGCGCCGGTGCCGGTGGCGGAGTACCGGCCACCGCAGGGAGCGCTCAAGCTGCTTCTCGCGCCGGGCGGGACGATTTCGCTCAGGGCAACGCGCATCAGTGCGGACAACGCCATTGTCGTTGCCGCCGGACCCGAATCCGGCTTCAGCCCTCGCGAGGAAGCCGGATTGGTCGCTGCGGGCTTTTCGGCGATCAGCCTGGGGCCGCGCGTGCTGCGCACCGAAACCGCCGGGCCGGCGGCGCTGGCCGCGCTGAACGCGCTCTTGGGTGACGGCTGAGCCGCGCCCGGCCGGAAGGCGGCCGCGCCGCTGCTGCGATACTATGCGCAGCGCCTGAGAACAATTCGTCCAAACGCCCGAGCGAAACGCATGCAGAAGACGCTGAAACCCGAAGACTTCGTGCGCTGGTTCCGCCAGACGGCGCCTTACCTGCACGCGTTTGGCGGCCGCACATTCGTGGTGGCATTTGGCGGAGAGCTGGTCACGGACCGCGCGCGATTCACGCATTTCATCCAGGACATCAACCTTCTCGCCGCGCTCGGCATCCGGCTGGTGCTGGTGCACGGCGCCCGCCCCCAGATCGAGGCCGCGCTCAAGAGTGCCGGCGAGAAATCGCGCTTCGCCAAGGGCCAGCGCATCACCGACCAGGCGGCGCTGCAGGCGGTCAAGCACGCGGCAGGCGCGCTGCGCGTGGAGTTCGAGGCGCTGCTCTCCCAAGGCCTGCCGAATTCGCCGATGGCCGGCGCCGACATCCGCGTGGCCTCAGGCAACTTCATCACCGCGCGGCCGATGGGCATCATCGACGGCGTCGACCTGCAGTTCACCGGCGTCGTGCGCAAGGTCGACGCGGTCGCGATCAAGCGCCGGCTCGAGGCCGAAGAGATCGTGCTCGTCCCGCATATCGGCTACTCGCCCACCGGCGAAGTATTCAACCTGGGATGGGAAGACGTGGCTTGCAGCGTCGCGGTCGCGCTCCGGGCCGACAAGCTGCTGATTTTCTCGGACTGGCTGCCGACGAACCGCAAGGGCGAAGTGATCGCCGAGATGACCGCCAAGCAAGCCGAAGCCATGGCCAAGCGCAGCGGCCTGCCGACGGCTTCGGCCCGCACGCTCAACTGCGCGTTGGATTCGCTCGCCGCGGGCGTGCCCCGCGCCCACCTGCTTTCGCGGCGCTCGTGGGGGGCGATCCCGCTGGAGCTCTTCACCCACTCGGGCGTCGGCACGATGATCACGGCCGACCCGGTCGAAGAGATCCGCACCGCGAGAGTAGACGACGTGCGCGGCATCATCGCGCTCATCGAGCCCTTGGAAGCCGAGGGCGCGCTCGTCAAGCGCAATCGCGAGATGCTGGAGCGCGAGGTCGGCAATTTCACTGTGGTCGAGCACGACGGCGTGATCGTCGGTTGCGCGGCGCTCTACCCTTTTCCAGAGGAAAAAAGCGCCGAATTCGCCTGCTTCGCGGTCGCACCCGAATTCCGCGACGCCGGCTACGGCGAGCAATTGCTGCATGCCTGCGAAGAACGCGCGCGCGCAATGAAGATCCGCAAGCTGTTCGCGCTTACCACGCGGGCCGAGCACTGGTTCCTCGAACAAGGGTTCCGTCCCGGAGACGTGACGACCTTGCCGGAAAGAAAGCAGGCGCTCTACAACTACAAACGTAACTCCAAGGTCTTCAAAAAGAGGCTGCGGTAAAATCGCGGCCTAGCGAATCACCGGAAATCAACATGGCAAGAATGGTCAATTGCGTGAAGCTCGGACGCGAGGCCGAAGGGCTCGACGTGCCGACTTATCCCGGCCCGCTCGGCAAGCGCATCTTCGACAGCGTCTCCAAGGAAGCCTGGCAGGCGTGGCTGAAGCACCAGACGATGCTGGTCAACGAGAACCGCCTCAACCTGGCCGATCCCAAGGCGCGCAAGTACCTCGTCGAGCAGATGGAGAAGCATTTCTTCGGCGATGGCGCCGACGCTGCGGTCGGGTACGTCCCGCCCAAGGCGTAGTCGCCTGGTCGGCCGCGCGCCGACCTAGCGTTTTGTAGAAGTCACGCCTTCGGGCGACCCGAGCAGCAGCACGTCCGCGGGACGCCGCGCGAACAACCCGTTGGTCACGACCCCGGCGATATTGTTCAGCTCTGCTTCCAGCGCCGGCGGATCGACGATCTCGAGGTTGTGGCAATCGATGATCAGGTTGCCGTTGTCGGTTTTGTAATTCTCGCGAAGCACCGGCTGGCCGCCCATCCGCAGCAATTGGCGGCCGACATGGCTGCGCGCCATCGGGATCACTTCCACGGGCAGCGGGAACTTGCCGAGCACCGCGACCCGCTTGGACGCATCGCAGATGCAGACGAATTTCTGCGCGACTGCGGCGACGATCTTCTCGCGCGTCAGCGCCCCGCCGCCGCCCTTGATCATGTAGAGGTGCTCGGTGACCTCGTCGGCGCCGTCGACGTAGACCGGGAGCTCATGGACCGAATTGAGGTCGAACACGTGGATGCCGTGCTTCTTGAGTCGCTCCGCGCTTGCTTCGGAGGCCGCCACCGCGCCTTCGATGCGGCCCTTGATCGAGGCCAGCGCGTCGATGAAGAAATTCACCGTCGAGCCCGAGCCGACGCCGACGATCGAGTCGTCGACGACATGCTTCAGCGCTTCCTTGGCGACGGCCTGCTTGAGCTCGTCCTGGGTCACGGCCGGGTCACTTCGCTTGGGTCACTTCGCTCGGGTCACTTCGCTCGGGTCACTTCGCTCGGGTCACTTCTTCTTGACCGGCGGCATGTCGGTGCAGACGCCTTCATAGAGCTCCGCCGCCATGCCGACCGACTCGCCGAGCGTCGGGTGCGGATGGATCGTCTTGCCGATGTCGACGGCGTCGGATCCCATCTCGACGGCCAGCGCTAGCTCGCTGATCAGGTCGCCCGCGCCGGTGCCGACAATGCCGGCGCCGAGGATGCGATGGCTTTCCGCGTCGAAGATCAGCTTGGTGAAGCCCTCGTCGCGGCCGTTGGCGATCGCGCGCCCCGATGCGGCCCACGGGAACTTGCCTACCCCGACCTTGATGCCCTGCTTCCTGGCGTCGTCCTCCGTCAGTCCGACCCAGGCGACTTCGGGGTCCGTGTATGCAACGCCGGGAATCACGTTGGCGTCGAAGTGCGACTTATGGCCGGCGGCGGCCTCGGCCGCCACATGGCCCTCGTGCACCGCCTTGTGGGCCAGCATCGGCTGGCCGACGATGTCGCCGATCGCGAAGATGTGCGGCACGTTCGTGCGCATCTGCGAATCGACCTGGATGTAGCCTCGTTCATTGACCGACACGCCGGCCTTGTCGGCGCCGATCTTATTGCCGTTCGGCGAGCGGCCCACCGAGACCAGCACGAGGTCGTAGGTCTGCGGTTCCTTCGGCGCCTTGTCGCCCTCGAACCAGGCCTTGATGCCCGCAGGCGTCGCCTCGACCTTGGCGGTCTTGGTCTTGAGCATCACGTTGTCGAAGCGCGCGGCATTGAATTTCTGCCAGACGGCGACGAGATCCCGGTCCGGGCCCGCCATGAGCGAGTCCATCATCTCGACCACGTCGAGCCTCGCGCCCAGCGTGGAATACACCGTGCCCATCTCGAGGCCGATGATGCCGCCGCCGATCACGAGCATCCTTTTCGGCACGCTCTTGAGCTCGAGCGCGCCGGTCGAATCGACGATGCGCGGGTCTTCCGGCAGGAAAGGCAGCTTGGCCGCCTGCGACCCCGCGGCGATGATCGCGTTCGTGAAGCGCACGTGCTTGCGGCCTTCCGTGCCCTCTACGGCGAGCACATTGGGCTCGATGAAGCTGCCGGTGCCGTGCACGACCGTGACCTTGCGCATCTTGGCCATGCCCGTGAGGCCGGTGGTGAGCCTGCCGACCACCTTGTCTTTCCAGCCGCGCAGCTTGCCGAGGTCGACGCTGGGCTTGCCGAAGGAAATGCCGTGCTCTGCCATGTGCGCGGCTTCGTCCATGACCGCAGCCACATGGAGCAATGCCTTGGAAGGGATGCAGCCGACGTTGAGGCACACGCCACCAAGCGTTTCGTAGCGCTCTACCAGCACGACTTTCTTGCCGAGGTCCGCGGCCCGGAACGCGGCTGAGTAACCGCCGGGTCCCGAACCGAGCACGACGACGTCGCAGTCGAAGTCGGCCTTGACGCCTGAAGCC
This sequence comes from Pseudomonadota bacterium, assembly GCA_031376265.1. Classification (GTDB taxonomy): domain Bacteria; phylum Pseudomonadota; class Gammaproteobacteria; order Burkholderiales; family SG8-39; genus SZAS-79. Next base: position 11,193 of record JANMDK010000227.1, on the reverse strand, counting down.
GCTGCGGCGGTTGGCGCGGTGGCCGCTGCTGGCTGGGCCGGCACCGCCGATTTCTGGGCTGCGGCGGGCGCGGCCGCCGGCTTGGAAATGTCAGTAGCCTGCCCGGAGACTGAGTCCTGGCGCGGGGCTTCCTCGGAAATTGTCAGTAGCAGGCTGCCCTCGGCCACCTTGTCGCCGAGCTTGACCTTGTTCTCCTCGACCACGCCGGCCGCGGGCGACGGGATCTCCATGGTCGCCTTGTCCGACTCGACGGTGATCAGCGAGGTTTCCTTCTGGATCGTGTCGCCCGGCTTCACCAGGATTTCGATGACGCCGACTTCCTTAAAGTCCCCGATGTCGGGGACCTTGATTTCGAGGATCTTGGCCATCTAGAGCAGCGACCGGCGGATATCGGACAGGACCGACACGAGATAGGACGTGAAGCGCGCGCCCGCGGCGCCGTCGATCACGCGGTGGTCGTAGGAAAGCGAGAGCGGCAGGACGAGGCGCGGCGCGAACTCCTTGCCGTTCCAGACCGGCTTCATCACGGAGCGCGACACGCCGAGGATCGCGACTTCCGGCGCATTGATGATCGGCGTGAACATCGTTCCGCCGATGCCGCCCAGGCTCGATATCGAGAACGTGCCGCCCTGCATGTCGCCGGGCTTGAGCTTTTTTTCCTTCGCGAGCTTGGAAATGTCGGCCAATTCCCTCGCGAGGTCGAACACGCCCTTGCGGTCGGCATCGCGGATGACCGGCACGACGAGGCCTTCCGACGTGTCGACGGCCACGCCGATGTGGAAATACTTCTTCAGCACGAGGTTCTCACCCGACTTGTCCAGCGAGGCGTTGAACTCGGGGAACTGGCGCAGCGCCGTGACGCTCCCCTTGATGAGGAACGCGAGCATCGTGAGCTTGAAGCCTTCTTTCTCGGTCACCGCCGTATTGGACTTGCGGAAGGATTCGAGCTCGGTGATGTCCGCTTCATCGAACTGGGTGATGTGCGGGATCGAGATCCAGTTGCGATGCAGGAACGCGCCCGAGATCTTCTTGATTCGCGACAGCGGCTTGGTTTCGACCGGGCCGAACTTGGCGAAGTCGACCGTCGCGAGCTCGGGCAGCCCGAACGGCAGCCCACCCGGCGCCGCCGGGGCGCCCGCGGCTTTCGCGCCCGTGAGCACGCCTTTGACGAAGGCCTGCACGTCCTCTTTCGTGACGCGGCCCTTGGGCCCCGAACCCTTGACCTTGTTGAGGTCGGCGCCGAGCTCGCGCGCAAACGCACGGATCGAGGGGCTCGCATGCGCCTTGGAAACCGTGGCTTCCTGCGGCTCGGCCGGGACCGGATCCGCCTTGGCGATTTGCTTCGGCTCGGCCGGCGCGGGCGCCGGAGCGGTAGCTCCAGCTGGCGCCGCGACAGCGGGCGCGGAGGCAGCCGCCTTGGGTGCGGCGGCAGCTGGCGCTGGCGCAGCCGACGCATCGCCGGAGGCTTCCTCGAGCATCAGGATCAGTGAGCCTTCGGCAACCTTGTCGCCGATCTTGATCTTGATCTCCTTGACCACGCCCGCCGACGGCGACGGGATTTCCATGGTCGCCTTGTCGGACTCCACGGTGATCAGCGAGGTTTCCTTCTCGACCCGGTCGCCCGGGGCGACGAGGACCTCGATCACGCCCACTTCCTTGAAGTCGCCGATGTCGGGGACTTTGACTTCGATAGCACCAGCCATTTTCTGGTTTCGCCTTTCTTCTTGGTGATCGCCGCCGGCTAGACGGTCGTGGGGTCCGGCTTTGCAGGGTCGATCTTGTACTTGGCGATTGCCTCGGCGACGGTCTTTGCCTTGAGCTCACCCTGCTCCACCAGCGCCTTGAGTGCGGCGATCGTGACCCAGTAGCGGTTGACCTCGAAGAAGTGCCGCAGGCTCGCGCGCGAGTCCGAGCGCCCGAAGCCGTCGGTGCCGAGCACGCGATACACCTTCTCGCGCGGCACGAAGGGACGGATCTGGTCGGCGAACGATTTCATGTAGTCGGTCGCGGCGATCACCGGGCCGGCGCGCTTTGCGAGGCATTGCTCGACATAGGACGCGCGCGGCTTGTCCTCGGGATGCAGCAGGTTCCATCGATCGGCCGCGAGGCCTTCGCGGCGCAGTTCGGTGAAGCTCGGCGCGCTCCAGACATCCGCGGCCACGCCCCAATCCTTTTCGAGCAGGTCGACGGCGGCGATCACTTCGCGCAGGATCGTGCCAGAGCCGAGCAGCTGGACGCGGCTCTTTGCCTTGGACTTGGATTCGGAGAGCGGATACATCCCCTTGAGGATGCCCTCCTCCACCCCCTTGGGCATCGCCGGGTGCTCGTAGTTCTCGTTCATCACGGTGATGTAGTAGTAGACGTCCTCCTGGTTCTGGACCATGCGCAGGAGGCCGTGCTGGATGATGACCGCCAGCTCGTACGAGAACGTCGGGTCGTACGAGATGCAATTCGGGATCACGGCCGACATGAGGTGGCTGTGGCCGTCCTCGTGCTGGAGGCCTTCACCATTCAGCGTCGTGCGGCCGGCCGTGGCGCCAAGCAGGAACCCGCGCGCGCGCTGGTCAGCTGCGGCCCAGGCGAGATCGCCGATGCGCTGCATGCCGAACATCGAATAGAAGATGTAGAACGGGATCATGCTCACGCCGGTCGTCGAATAGGCCGTGGCGCCGGCGATCCACGATGAGAAGGCGCCGGCTTCGTTGATGCCTTCCTCGAGCACCTGCCCGGCCTTGTCCTCGCGGTAATACATGACCTGGTCGCGGTCGACCGGCTCGTATTTCTGGCCTTCCTGCGAAAAGATGCCGAGCTGGCGGAACAGGCCTTCCATGCCGAAGGTTCGCGCCTCGTCCGGCACGATCGGCACGATGTTCTTGCCGAGTGTCTTGTCGCGCAGCAGCGTAGTCAGGATGCGCACGAAGGCCATTGTTGTGGAGATCTCGCGGCCCTCGGAGCTCTTGAGCTGCGCCTCGAAAGCCTCGAGTTTCGGCACCGTCAGGGACTGCTTTGCCTGGCGGCGGCGCTGCGGCAGGAATCCGCCGAGTGCCGCGCGGCGCTCGAGCAGGTACTTCATCTCGGGCGAATCGGGGGCCGGCTTGTAGAACGGCAGGTCCTCGAGCTTGTCGTCGGGAATCGGAATCCGGAACCGGTCGCGCATCTGCCGGATCGAATCGAGATCCATCTTCTTCTGCTGGTGCGTGGTGTTCTTGCCTTCGCCGATCTTGCCCATGCCGTAGCCTTTCACGGTCTTGGCAAGGATGACGGTGGGCTGGCCCTTGTGCTTCACGGCCGAGGCATAGGCGGCATAAATCTTGTGCGGGTCGTGGCCGCCGCGATTCAGGCGCCAAATGTCCTCGTCGCTCATGCGCGACACCCGCTCGAGCAGGCGCGGGTCCTTGCCGAAGAAGTGCTTGCGCACGAACGCGCCGTCGTTGGCCTTGAAGTTCTGGTACTCGCCGTCGACGGTGTCCTGCATGACCTTTTGCAGCGCGCCGTCCTTGTCGCGCGCAAGCAACGGATCCCAGTAGGAGCCCCAGATCAGCTTGATCACGTTCCAGCCGGCGCCGCGAAAGTCGGCTTCCAGCTCCTGGATGATTTTGCCGTTACCCCGTACCGGACCGTCCAGCCGCTGCAGGTTGCAATTGACGATGAAGATCAGGTTGTCGAGCTTCTCGCGCACCGCCATGCCGATCGCGCCTAGCGACTCCGGCTCGTCCATTTCGCCGTCGCCGCAGAAGACCCAGACCTTGCGGTTCTCGGTATTGGCAATGCCGCGCGCGTGCATGTACTTGAGGAAGCGCGCCTGGTAGATCGCCTGCAGCGGCCCCAGTCCCATCGACACGGTGGGGAACTGCCAGAAATCCGGCATCAGCCACGGGTGCGGGTAGGAAGTGATGCCTTTGCCGTCGACGTCGCGGCGGAAGTTGAGCAACTGTTCTTCCGACAGGCGCCCTTCCATGTAAGCGCGCGCATAGATGCCTGGCGCCGAGTGGCCCTGGAAGTAAATCATGTCGCCGCCGTGATCCTCGGTGGGCGCATGCCAGAAGTGGTTGAAGCCGACCCCGAACATAGTGCCGACCGACGCAAAGCTCGCGATGTGGCCGCCGAGGTCGCCGTCGGTCTTGTTGGCCTTGGCCACCATCACCATCGCGTTCCAGCGCGCATACGACCGTATGCGTTCCTCCAGCGCATGGTCGCCGGGCGAGCGCTCCTCCATGTGCGGCGGGATCGTGTTGATGTAAGCGGTATTGGCCGAAAACGGCAGGTAGGCCCCGGACTGCCGCGCGGTGTCGATCAGTTTCTGCAGGAGGAAGTGGGCGCGCTCAGGACCCTCGCGCTCGATGACCGCTTCGAGCGCGTCAAGCCACTCCTTGGTTTCCTGCGAATCGGCATCGTTTGCCGCGGGGGATTGGGGAACGGCGGACATGACTCCTCCAGCTTGTGGCTTTTGCTTCCGAACGGAAAGGAAAGCGGGATCTTATGGATCCGCGTTACTCGCGACGCAGTGCTTGCGATTCTTCGTCGAAGCTTAATACGTTCATGTAGCCCGCACAAACAACACACCTTCGTTGGCGGGGCGCATCGTGCGGTTTCGAGTTTACCGCGTTTCCCGCATTACAAGATAGTGTTCCGTATTATGAAATTTAGCGAATGCTAAACTTCGGCCCCTTTTCGTGGCGTGACTCGCGCATGACCGCTCGCATCATCGATGGAAAGGCGCACGCCGCAGCGTTGCGCGCCGAACTGAAAACGACCGCCGTTGGACTCGCAAAACGCGGAATCCGGCCGGGCGTCGCGGTGGTCATCGTCGGTAACAACCCCGCCTCGCGTATCTATGTGAGCAACAAGCTCAAGGCCTGCGAGGAAGCGGGCGTGTATTCGCGGACGCACGAATTTCCTGCGGATGCGCCGGAGTCCGCGCTGATCGATTGCGTGCATGCGCTGAACGCCGACCCCGAAATCGACGGCATCCTCGTGCAGCTCCCGCTCCCGCCCCATTTCGACGAAGCGCGTGTGCTCGCCGCGGTCGCCCCGCAAAAAGATGTGGACGGTTTCCACGTGCTCAGCGCTGGCGCGCTGCTGGTCGGCTCGCCGGGCTTCGTGGCCTGCACGCCAGCGGGGATCATGTACCTGCTGGAAAAGGAAAATATCCCTCTGGCCGGCCGCAATGCGGTCGTGCTCGGGCGAAGCAATATCGTCGGCAAGCCGATGGCGCTTCTTCTATTGCAAAAGGATGCCACGGTCACCATCTGCCATTCGAAGACGCGCGACCTCGCTTCCCATACCCGCAACGCGGACATCCTCATCGCTGCCGTCGGCCGGTTGAATCTTGTCGGCGCAGACATGGTCAAACCCGGTGCCTGCGTGATCGACGTGGGTACCAACCGCACGGCCGAAGGCAAGCTGCGCGGCGATGTGGAATTCGACGCGGTGTCCAAGGTGGCCGGCAGCATCACCCCGGTCCCCGGAGGCGTCGGCCCGATGACCGTTGCAATGCTGGTGGCGAACACGCTGCGTTCCGCCGCACGGCGAACCAAGGATTGAGACACAGACCCGATGAACCCGACTCTAAATCCACTAATCGACTTTTCCGGCCTTCCCCGATTTTCGGAACTCAAGCCCGAGCATGTCGCTCCGGCGATCGACCAATTGCTCGCGGAGTCGCGCACCGTGGTCGACACCATTGCCACCGACCGAGTCCCTGCGACTTGGGATGCGTTCGTGAGCCCGCTCGAAGATTCGACCGAGCGCCTGTCCCGCGCCTGGGGGCAGGTCGAGCACCTGCATGCGGTGCTCGATAGCCCCGCGCTGCGCGCCGCCTATAACGCGGGTTTGCCGAAAGTCACCCAGTTCTGGACGGAGTTGGGCCAGGACGAGGCGCTGTTCAACAAGTACCGTGCCCTTAAGGGTTCCCCGGAATTCGGGAAGCTGGTGCCCGCGCGCCAGAAACTGGTGGAGAACGCGTTGCGCGATTTCCGGCTCGGCGGCGCAGAACTGCCGGCGGAGGTGAAACCCCGTTATGCCGCGATCCAGGACGAGCTCGCCTCGCTTTCGGCCAAGTTTTCGGAAAACGTGCTCGACGCCACGAACGCCTACGCCCTTGTCATCGAAGACGAGAAGCGCCTGGCCGGGCTTCCGGAGGACGCAATCCAGGCCGCGCGCGAGGCCGCCGAGAAAGACGGCAAGGCTGGCTGGAAATTCACGCTCCAGATGCCTTCGTACCTGCCGGTCATGCAATACGCCGAGGACCGCGGACTGCGGGAGACGCTTTACCGTGCGAGCGCCACCCGCGCGTCCGAATTCGGCAAGGCCGAATGGGACAACACGCCGCTGATCGCCCGCATCCTCAAGCTGCGCAAGGAAGACGCTGCATTGCTTGGCTACGCGAGCTTTGCCGAGGTGTCGCTGGTGCCGAAGATGGCGCAGACGCCGAAGGAAGTGCTGGATTTCCTCCATGACCTCGCGCATCGCGCGCGGCCGTTCGCCGAAAAGGACCTCGCCGAACTGCGCGAATTCGCCAAGGCCAAGCTCGGCCTCGCAACGCTCGAGGCCTGGGACCTGACTTATGCCTCGGAAAAACTGCGCGCCGATTGCTATTCCTTCTCGGACCAGGAAGTGAAGCAGTATTTCCCCGAGAGCCAGGTCGTGCCCGGCATGTTCAAGCTGGTCGAGACGCTTTACGGCGTCCAGATCCAGGAGTCGATTGCGCCGGTTTGGCACGAAGACGTGCGCTTTTTCGATATCCGCAACGGATCGGGCGGGCTCATCGGCCAGTTCTACCTCGACCTCTATGCACGCGAGACCAAGCGCGGCGGTGCCTGGATGGATGGCGCGATCACCCGCCGGCGCGCTGCCAAAGGCATCCAGACGCCGGTGGCCTATCTCAACTGCAATTTTTCGCGTCCGGTCGGCGGCAAGCCTGCGCTCTTCACGCACGATGACGTGATCACGCTCTTCCACGAGACCGGCCACGGGCTGCACCACCTGCTCACGCAGGTCGAAGATCTCGGCGTATCCGGCATCAACGGCGTCGAATGGGATGCGGTCGAATTGCCCAGCCAGTTCATGGAGAACTTCTGCTGGGAGTGGGAAGTCCTCGAGCACATGACCAGGCAGGTCGACACCGGCGCGCCCCTGCCGCGCGCGCTGTTCGAGAAAATGCTCGCCGCGAAGAATTTCCAGTCCGGTCTCGCGATGCTGCGCCAGATCGAGTTCTCGCTGTTCGACATGCAGTTGCACTTCGACTTTGACCCGGAAGCCGGGCGCAGCGCGCAGGACCTGCTCGACGAGGTGCGCAAGGAAGTGGCGGTGATCATGCCGCCGTCCTGGAACCGCTTCCCGAACAACTTTTCGCACATCTTCGCGGGCGGCTATGCCGCCGGCTACTACAGCTACAAGTGGGCGGAAGTCCTTTCTGCGGATGCCTTCAGCGCGTTCGAAGAGGTGCGCCACGAGCACAGCGTCCTCGATGGGGCAACCGGCGCGCGCTTCCGCGACGAGGTGCTTGCAGTCGGCGGCAGCCGCCCGGCGGCGGAATCGTTTCGTGCGTTCCGCGGCCGCGATCCTCAGGTCGATGCCCTGCTCCGGCACAACGGGATGATCCCTGCGTAGTCCGGGTACCATTGCCGGATGAAACTGGCTACCTGGAACGTCAATTCGCTCAAGATCCGCCTGCAGCACCTGACCGACTGGCTGCACACGGCGCAGCCGGACGTGGTCTGCCTGCAGGAACTCAAGCTGGAAGACGCCAAGTTTCCGCGCGACGAGCTCGCAGCCGCGGGATACGCCAGCGCCTGCTCAGGCCAGAAAACGTACAACGGCGTGGCGATCCTCTCGCGCTCGCCGCTGGACGACGTGCAGATGGGCATCCCCGGCTACGTCCATGAGCACAAGCGCGTCATCGCGGCGACGGTCGATGGCGTTCGCATCGTCTGCCTCTATGCGCCGAACGGGCAGGCCGTCGGCTCCGAAAAGTACGCGTACAAGCTCGAGTGGTACGCCGCGCTCCGGGCCTGGCTCAAGGACGAGTTGACCCGCCACACGCAGCTGGCAGTGCTCGGCGACCTCAACATCGCGCCCGAGGACCGCGACGTACACGATCCGAAACTCTGGGAAGGCCAGATCCATGTGTCTGAGCCCGAGCGCGCCGAGTTCCGCGCATTGCTCGATCTGGGCCTCAAGGATTCCTTCCGCCTATTCGAGCAGGCGGAAAAATCGTTTTCCTGGTGGGATTACCGGATGCTGGGCTTCAGGCGCAATGCGGGCCTGCGCATCGACTTCGTCCTGCTCTCGGCCGCCCTCGCAGCCAGATGCGCGTCATGCGTGATCGACAAGGCGCCGAGAAAGCTCGAGCGGCCGAGCGACCACACCCCGGTCGTGGTCGAGCTCTCCTGACATTTTCAGTCTAAACCCCGCGCAAGCATTGGCTCTCCAGCCAACTTGCTGACATTTTCGGAACGAATCAGTCGATCGCTTCGTAGGCCGGCAGGGTGAGGAATTCGACGTAGTCGCCGGTGGTGAGTTCGGCGAACAATTCGGCGCCCTTTTCATACTTGCCCTGCTTCCAGGCTTCCTCGCCGAGATAGCTGCGCACCTTCGGCAGCTCTTCGGCCAGCAGCTTGCGAAAGAGATCCGCGGTGACCTTGCGCCCGTCGTCCAGCTTGCCCTTGTCGCTGCGGATCCATTGCCAGATCTGCGAGCGGGAAATCTCCGCGGTCGCCGCGTCTTCCATGAGGTTGAAGACCGGGACGCAGCCGTTGCCGGCGAGCCATGCCCCCAGGTACTGGATGCCGACAGAAATATTATTGCGCAGCCCGGCTTCGGTGATCGGCGCTTCGGGCTTGAAGTCGAGCAGGTCCTTCGCGCCGAAATTCACATCGGGCCGCTGCCTGCCGTACTGGTTCGGCTGCGGCATGTGCTTGTCGAACACTTCCTTGGCGATCGGCACCAGCGCAGGATGCGCGACCCAGGTGCCGTCGCAGCCGTCGGTGACTTCGCGCAGCTTGTCCTGACGCACCTTCTCCATCGCAGCCTCGTTCGCGGCCGGGTCGTTCTTGATCGGGATCTGCGCGGCCATGCCGCCCATCGCGGGCGCGCCGCGCTTGTGGCAGGTTTTCACCAGCGTCAGCGCATAGGCGCGCATGAACGGCGAAGTCATCGTGACCTGCGAGCGGTCGGCGAGGCAGAAATTGTCGTTCGAGCGGAATTTCTTGATGCACGAAAAGATGTAGTCCCAGCGGCCGATGTTGAGGCCCGAGGAATGGTCCTTGAGTTCCCAGAGGATTTCTTCCATCTCGAACGCGGCGACGACCGTCTCGATCAGCACCGTCGCGCGGATCGTGCCGTGCGGGACGCCGACGTGCTTCTGCGTCGTCGTGAAGATGTCGTTCCAGAGACGCGCCTCGAGATGCGATTCCATCTTGGGGAGGTAGTAGTAGGGGCCGCTGCCGCGCTTGAGCAGCTCTTTGGCGTTTTGAAAGAACAGCAGCGCGAAGTCGAAGACGCCGCCGGAGACGGGCTGGCCGTCGACCGTGACGTGCTTCTCGTCGAGATGCCAGCCGCGCGGGCGCGGAATCAAGACGGCGGTTTTGTCGTTGAGCTTGTACTGCTTGCCGCCCTGGTCGAGCGCGATCGTGCGCCGGGCCGCGTCGCGGATGTTGATCTGGCCGTCGATCATGTTGAACCAGGTCGGGCAGTTGGCATCCTCGAAATCGGCCATGAAGGTCGAAGCGCCGCAGTTGAGCGCGTTGATGACCATCTTGCGGTCGGTGGGGCCGGTGATTTCGACGCGGCGGTCGAGCATGTCGGCCGGTTGCGCCGCAATCGACCATTGGGATTCGCGCACCGACTTGGTATCGGGCAGGAAGTCCGGCAGCTTGCCAGCGTCGAACTCTTTTTGCCGTGCAGCACGGCGGGCCAGCAACTCGAGCCGGCGAGGATTGAAATTGCGATGCAGCAAGGCCACGAGCTCGAGCGCGGCCGGGGTCAGAATCTCAGCAAATTCAGGCGTGATCGGCGCACTGATCTGCACGCCGGCGGGAAACGGGGTAGCCATGGACAATCCTTTATTGCTATGCACAAAAGGAAGCGGGATTGTACCTCGCGATTCCGCATTGTGAAATCGGCGGAGTGCGCATCGGCGGGCTAGGCGGCGTCCTTGTCCTCGATCCCGAGTTCCTGGATCTTGCGGGTAATCGTGTTCCGGCCCATGCCCAGCAGCGTGGCCGCTTCGATCCTCCGCCCACCGGTCCGGGCCAACGCCTTGACGATGAGGGACTTTTCGAACTGGCGCCCAAGCATGTCGAGGATGCCGCTCTCGCCGCGGCCGAGCCTGCGCTCGACCTCCTGCTCGAGGGCGGCGATCCAGTCCGAAGCCACGGCGGCCGAAGCCTGCTCGCGGAATTCGGCCGGGAGGTCGCCGATGTCGATGACCTGCCCCGGCGCCATGACGGTGAGCCAGTGGCAGAGGTTTTCGAGCTGCCGGACGTTGCCCGGAAAATCCAGCCGCGCGATGTGCTCGACGACTTCGTCCGAAAGCCGCTTGGGGTCCACGCCAAGCTGTGCCGCGCTGCGCGTCAGGAAATGGCGCGCAAGCAACGGAATGTCATCGCGGCGCTCGCGCATTGCAGGCAAGCGGATGCGGATGACGTTGAGGCGGTGGTAGAGGTCTTCGCGGAAGCTCCCCTCCTTCACTCGCGAATCGAGGTTCTGGTGGGTCGCCGCGATCACGCGCACGTTGGTCTTGATTTGCTGGTGGCCGCCGACGCGATAGAAGCTCCCGTCCGAAAGGACGCGCAGCAGGCGCGTCTGCAGGTCCGCCGGCATGTCGCCGATTTCATCGAGGAAGAGCGTGCCGCCTTCCGCTTGCTCGAACCGCCCGCGGCGCTGCGCCTGCGCGCCGGTAAAAGAACCGCGCTCATGGCCGAACAATTCGGATTCGAGCAGGTCCTTGGGCATCGCGGCCGTGTTGATCGCGACGAACGGCTTCGATGCCCGTGCACTATGCCGGTGCAATGCACGGGCAACAAGCTCCTTGCCCGAACCGGATTCGCCGGTGATCAGCACGGTGGCCGTCGATTGCGAGAGGCGACCTATCGCGCGGAACACCTCCTGCATCGCCGGCGCCTGGCCCAGGATCTCAGGCGCTTCGGCGACCGGCTCGAGCGCCGCGGCTTCGCGCTGGCTTTCGTCGAG
>JANMDK010000204.1:0-2352 GCA_031376265.1 Pseudomonadota bacterium | reverse complement strand
AGCGCGGGCCGCCTTCGACCTCGCGTCCGACCGATCACGCGCCATGAAGGTGCAGCTGGCGTTCGCATGATGCAGTGACGAAACCCAATGCCCCCAGGTCGAGAGCGGGGTCAGGCACGGTCGCGCTCGACCGTGAGCACCGTGCCGCGCGCGCCCGTCACGCGCACGTGCGCGCCCGCAGGCGTGTCCTGCCCTTCGGCCAGCCACAGCGTGTCGCCGACCTTGACCTTGCCGCGGCCGCTCTGGATCGGCTCCGCGACCTCGAAAGTGCGCCCGACGTACTGCTCGGCACGGTTGGTGAGGCTCGAATCGCCCGGCCCCTCGACCTGCGGGCCCATGGCACGCCTGCCCCACATGACGGTGACGATGGACAGCAGCGCGAAGGCGATCAGCTGCCACTGCCACGTGAAGCCCGTGATCAGGCCGAGAAAGCCGGTGATCACGGCGGCGAGGCCGAACCACAGGAAATGGGCTCCAGGCGCCATCACCTCGAGGCCCAGCAGGACGACGGCGATGATGAACCAGTTCCAGGCGCCGAGATCGGCGAAGAAGGCTGCGATGGAGGACATGGGTGATCCGCGTTGAAGCGACGCAATCGGGTGGTGTGGTGTAGGTTCTGATGTCCCTTGTCAAGCACTGACGGCGCAACTTGTCGACGTCACAACGCGACGGCTGCGGCGGGTGGTTCTGGTGGATCGTGCAGAAGGGGAGGCGGAGCCGGAGACGTCGGTTGGCAAGCTCTGATTCGCGGGTCGACACCGCATGTCCGTATGTCCGTCCGGGGCTGCCTCTGTCTGGGTACGGGCGTCGATCTTGCGATCGGCCACACAACCTACCCGAGGATTCCCCACACCGTGGCTCCGCCTCCTCCGCTGCACGATATTCATGTGCATGATGATCTCTCGACGCACTGAACGCTCTCCGCTGGCTCCTGTGTTGCGGTTGGTCGCGGTGGCTCCGCCGGCTCGATCTGTTGCCGAGCCCCTTCTCTCTCAGCAGGCACCGGCCGTCGGGCCAGCCTGAGCCTGAGCCGGCCCCACCTTCACCGCCTGCCCGATCGCCCAGATGAAGCCGGCGAGTTCGCGCGCGATGGCGGTCACGACCACGACCGGCCGCTTGTTCTTGCGCGTCAGGTGGCGAAAGCGGGCGCTCAGCCGCGTCTGCGCCTTCCAGGCGATGGCGCGTGCCGCTTCCGGCGCGGCATCGACCTTGACCTGCTTTTCGCGTCCGATACGGGCGGGATGGCGATAGCTCCACGACGCCTCGACCAGGGCCGTGCGGGCCCGCGTGTTGCCGGCCTTGGTGATGCCGCTGCGCTTGACGCGGTCGCCGGTGGAGTCCTCCTTCGGCACCAGGCCGAGATAGCCCATCAGCGCCGGCGCGTCGGCAAAGCGCGTCAGGTCGCCGATCTCGGCCAGCAGCACCACCGCGTTGATCAGGTCGATGCCGCGCACCGCCTGCAGCGCGGCCACGACCTCGTGCAGCGACCACTCGGGAACCGCCGCGCGGATCGCGGCTTCGATGCGCTCGATGCGCTCCTGCGCCTGGCGCTCGGCCAGCCGCTGCTCCTCGAACACGAAGCGCTGCTCGCGTTGCTCGAGCTTGATCGAGGCCAGCCAGTTGCGGTGCGCCTTGCCCCACGTCTTCTTGCCCGGATAGTGCAGCCCGAGGCGCAGCAGCAGCGAGGAGATCTGCTGGCGCTTGCTCTTCAGATCGTCGACCGCGGCCCCCCGCGCCCGGGAGAGATCGCGCATCGCCTCGTGGCGCACGTCGGGCACCCACACCGCTGTCAGCTCGCCGGCCCTGTTGAGCCGCGCCAGGTTCTCCGCGTCGCGCCGGTTGGTCTTGACGTGGTCGCCGGCCTTCTTCGGAATGAGCGACGGCGCCACCACGATATTGCGATGGCCGAGGCCCTCGATCAGCCGGTGCAGCCCGTAGCCGGTCGGCCCCGCCTCATAGCACAACGTCAGCTTGCTGTACTTCGCGGCCAGCTTGCCGATCCACTTGCGCGTGGCCGCGTCCGTGGTGTCGAACTCGCCGAGATAGCGCACCTCGCCGTCGCGCCCGCTCTCGGCAACCGCCACCGCATTCTTCAATTTCGAGGTATCGATGCCGATGAAAGCTTCGCTATGCTGTCCCATGACTCGCCCTCCTTGTGTGAGGCTCTGCCCGGCCCGTCCGGGTAACCCTCGACCCCACATCGTGGGCGAGTCGCCTCTTTCTAGCTAGGGACATACAGTCTGGGTTAGCGCGGCCACGCTGCTGCGGTCATGGCGATACACTTGTTCCGCGCGTAACCCAACAGGGCAACCATCGCCCGTGGATGTTGGGTTACGCGCGGAACAAGTATTG
>JANMDK010000155.1:0-13397 GCA_031376265.1 Pseudomonadota bacterium | reverse complement strand
GAACCTCGGCACGGACATCGGCGGCTCGGTGCGCCTGCCCGCCACCCACTGCGGCATCTTCGCGCTCAAGCCGAGCCTCGGGCGGGTGCCGGTCAGTCCGCCTTACCTCGGCCGCGTGACCGGGCCGATGACGCGCACCGTGCGGGACGCGGCGTTGCTCATGAACGTGCTCAGCCGGCCGGACGCGCGGGACTTCATGAACCTTCCGCCGGAAAACCGCGATTACTCGAGCGGGCTCGAAAGCCTCGATGCAAAAGGATTGCGCATCGGCTATCTGCCCGACATGAAGACCGGCCTGCCGGTCAACGCGGAAGTTGCCGCCGCGGCCAAGGCTGCGACGAAAGCCCTGGCCGAAGCCGGCGCAAGCGTCATGGAAATACCTTCCTTCCTCACTCCGGACATGCTCGAAGGCATGACGAGATTTTTCGAGGCGCGCTCGCACAACGATTTCCTGCAGCTCTCCGAAGAGCGCAAGCGCAAGGTGCTGCCCTTCATCGCCGAATGGTGCACCTGGCGCGCCGGAGGCTTTTCCGGTCGCGACGTGATGGCGGCCTACGGCCAGGTAATGGCGATGCGCGAAGCGGCGGTAAATGCCTGCCAGCCTTACGACTTCGTGATCTCGCCGACCTCCCCGATCCTGCCGTACGAAGCAGAACTCGCCTGCCCGGGAAACGATCCGCGCAATGCGCTCCCGCATATTGCATTCACCGTGCCGTACAACATGTCGGAGCAGCCTGCAGCGTCGATCAACTGGACCGCGAGCAAGGAAGGCCTGCCGATCGGCGTACAGGTCATCGGCCGGCGATTCGACGATTTCGGCGTGCTGCGCCTTTCGCGCCTGCTCGAAAAACTGCGCCCGGCGCAGAAGCCCTGGCCGGAGCCGGCATGAAGGCCCTCCTGTTTGCGGTAGCCATGGCCATCGCGGGCGCGCAGGGCACGGCGAGCGCCGACAACAAAGTGCTGCGCATGGTGCCGCACTCCAACCTCGTGATCCTCGACCCGATCTGGACCACCGCCTACATGAGCCGCAACCACGGCTACATGATCTACGACACGCTTTTCGGCACCGACGAGAAGAACCGGATCTTGCCCCAAATGGTCGACACCTGGACGGTGAGCCCGGACAAGCGCCTGTGGACCTTCAAGCTGCGCAGCGGCCTCGAATTCCACGACGGCAAGCCGGTCACCAGCGAAGACGTGACTGCATCGCTTGCGCGCTGGGCCAAGCGCGACTCGATGGGTGCGGCACTCTTCACTTTTGTCGACCGCATGGATGCGCCGGCCGCCGGCACGTTCCGCATCTTCCTGCGCGAGCCGTGCGGTTTCGTGCTCGAGGCACTGGGCAAGCCTTCGTCGAATGTGCCGTTCGTCATGCCGAAGCGCGTGGCCGAGACGGACGCTTTCAAGCAGATCGAGGACACCACCGGTTCCGGCCCCTTCATCTTCAAGCGCGACGACTTCAAGCCCGGCGACAAGGCCGTTTACCTTCGCAACCCGAAGTACGTGCCGCGCAAGGAACCGCCTTCGGGCAGCACCGGCGGCAAGGTGGCGCACTTCGACCGCATCGAATGGAACCTCGCGATGCGCGACCCGCAGACGCAGGTCAACGCGCTCGCGAAGGGGGAAACCGACCTCATCGAGCAGGTGGCGTTCGACCAGTACGAGGCGGTGAAAGCGCTCAAGGACGTCAAACTCTTCTTCTACACGCCGCTCGGGCGCCAGTTCATGGCGCGCTTCAACCACCTGCAGAAGCCCTTCGACAATGCCGCCGTGCGCCGGGCTGCGATCGCGGCCTTCAACCAGGAGCCGTTCCTCAAGGCGCAGGTCGGCTCGAAGGATCTCTATTCGACCTGCCCCTCGATGTTCACCTGCGGCACGCCGTATTCGAACACCGCGGGCAGCGAGATCCAGGCGAAGTCGAGCCTCAAGAAAGCCCAGGAGCTGCTCAAGGCCACCGGCTACGACGGCACGCCCGTGGTGCTGCTCAAGCCGACGGACATCTTCTCGATCAACAAGCTGCCGGACGTCGGCGCGCAGATGCTGCGCCAGGCCGGGTTCAAGGTCGACCTGCAGGTGATGGACTGGCAGACCATGCTCGGACGCCGCGCGAAGAAGGAAGGCTGGAACCTGATCTTCGCCGCGTGGGACTCGCCGGACATCTGGAACCCGATCAACAACGCGGCGCTGGACGCGCGCGGCGAAAAATCGGCCGGCGTCGGCTGGCCGACCGACGAGAAACTCGAAGCCTTGCGCGCGCAGTTCCTGCGCGAAACGGACGACGCGAAGAAGAAGAAACTGGCCGAGACGATCCAGGCGCGCGCTTTCGAGATCGGGACGCATGCGCCGATCGGCGAATACCGCCAGCCGGGCGCGATGCAGAAGAACGTCAGCGGCATCGTGACCGGGCCCGGCAACTTCTACTGGAACGTGCGCAAGAACTGAGGCCGCAGTGGCAGACGAAGCGCTCAGCCTCAGGACCGCGGCCGAATTGCGGGCGCTAATCGCCGCGCGTGAAGCCTCGCCGGTCGAGATCGTCGAAGCGGTGCTCGCGCGCATCGAGAGGCTGCAACCCGGGCTGAATTGCTTCATCACGATCTGCGCGGAGCAGGCGCGCGAGGCGGCGAAGGCATCCGAAAAGCGCATCGCGGCCACGCCCAAGGGCCAGCCGCTTCACCTGCTCGAAGGCATCCCGTACACCGCCAAGGACCTCGTCGACACGGCGGGCGTGCGAACGACGTTCGGCTCGAGGATCCTCGCCGAAAACATTCCCAAGACCGACGCCGCCGCGATTGCGCGCCTCAAGGCGGCAGGCGCAATCCTGGTCGGCAAGACCACCACGCCGGAATTCGGCCACAAGGCGTTCACCGACGCGCCGCTCTTCGGCCGCACGCGCAACGCATGGAGCGCCGGGCGGTCGTGCGCAGGGTCGAGCGGTGGCGCGGCTTGCGCGGTCGCCAGCGGCCTCGCCCCGCTGGCCGTAGCGACCGACGGCGGCGGCTCGACGCGCATTCCCGCTGCCGCAAATGGCGTCGTCGGCATCAAGCAGACCATCGGGGTGATCCCGCACAGCCAGGCCCCGGACCTCTTTGGCGGCTACACCTATGTGACGCCGACGACCCGCACGGTCGCGGACACCGCGCTGATGATGCAGGCGATGGCCGGGCCGTACGCGAACGATCCCTGGTCGTTCGGCCCTGCTGAGGATTTCTCGAACGCCGCACCCCGCGAAAGCCTCAAGGGCGTGCGCATCGCCGTCATGCCCTTCCTCGGCAACAGCGTGGTGGCGCGCGAAGTCCTCTCTGCGCTCGACCGCTGCGCCGGCCTGCTGGCCGAAGCAGGGGCGATCGTCGAGACGCCGAAGATCGACTTCGAGCCGATCGAGCCGCTCTGGCGGATCATCAACCACTCGACCTGGCGCGCGCGCTTCGGCGACCTGGTGAGGAAGCATCGCGAGATCATGACGCCCACGCTCGTGAAGCAGGTCGAGGAAGCCGGCGCCTTTTCCGCCGAGGACTACCAGCTCGCCGCGTTCAGGCGCGGCGCCCTGTTCAAGACCGTGCAGGGCTGGCTCGAAAAGGCCGACGCGCTCCTCATGCCGACGCTCACGCGCACTGCGCTGCCGATCGAAAGCAACCTCTACGACCCGATCGAGATCGACGGCGAAGCGATGCCGGAGGTGCGCGCGGCGTGGTTCCCTTACACCATGCCCTTCAACCTCACCGGCCACCCGGCGATCACGCTGCCTGCGGGCCTCGCAAGCGACGGGTTGCCGCTCGCGGTGCAGCTGGTCGGGCGGTTTCGCCGCGACGCGGACCTCCTGCGGCTGGCGGCCACGCTCGAAGCCCGCGGCGGCTGGAACGGGCGCATTGCGGGAGAAAGTCGATAATTGGAATTCACTCCCGGTAACCCGCTTCGCGCTGGTGCCGGATGCGCAGGATGCGCACGACATCGCTGGCCGCGTCGTAGACATACACACCCACATAGCCGGAGTGTCCGCGCGAAACGACCAGTTCGCGCAGTTCTCCCTCCACTCGCCGCCCGACAAGCGGGTGGCCGGCGAGGATCCCAGCGGCATCGAGTGCGTGGGCAAGGGTGTCAGCGGCAGCTTCGGGCGCCTTTTCGACAAGAAACTCGGCAAGACGCTCGAGGTCCTCGAGCGCCTCAGCCGAGAAAATTACTTGCGCCACTTCACAGGCGCCGGCCGCTTCGCCTTTTCACCGCGCGCCTTGGCCAAAATGTACTCCCGCACGTCCTCCGCCGCGTAGCCAATGCCGCTTTCGACCATCTTCGCGTTGGCGCGCCGGGCGTCGTCGAGGAACCCGCGATACCGATTGGCCGCGACAACGTGCTCGCTCAACGCGCGCACCATAATCGCGTGGGTGGTTTCGCCCGACCGGCGGGCGAGCTTGTCCAGCTCGGCCTTTAGCGCCTCGGGCAGCTTCAGGCTGGTGGCGATGACGGCCATCGGGATCCTCCACGGAATCGTTGCGGGTAGTCGGATTGTACTACCTTGGATCGTTTCGACGATCCCCGTATCGCGCCATTCAATTGCAGCCGGGCAGTAGCCAATGCGATTCCGAGCCCGATCTCGTCGGGTTGCCGGTCGCGCTCAGCCGATCATGAAAGACCGGCCCACGGGCTCGGCGAGGACCGGCAGATGGTTCAGTACCAGGTCTGCGACACGGCGTTATGCAGAGTGCTTGTAGGAAAAACGGAAGAGGCGTGTAGGACAACCCTGTGGGATCCCCCATATGTTAGGTACCGTACAGAGGGGCGCCAGGCGGAAGCACAGCATCCTCGACTCAATCGAGGAGTGCGCCATGCAAGCAGAGGCAAAGGTTTCGCCGCGGGGCAGCCGGACCGAAGGGCTCGATGGACTGGAAGCGATCTTCCTCGCCGCAGCAGTGCTCTGGGCCTGCGCAATGATGCTGGGCCTCTAGCGGCAGGACGGCCAGATAATTGCGTTTGCCAAGTTTCTGAACACTCTGGGCTACTGACCGATCCCCCCTCGCCCGTTACGCTTGCCAATAGCAGCAAAGGGGGGCGATGGTGGAAGGCACGGAGCTCGATCTCGGCATTGCGGAAATCCGCGCCTCAATCGGCGCGCTGATGCTGGGCGACGACTGGACCGAGCAGGTCATCGAAGGCCTTTACGTCCTGCTGATCGTGAAACCCGCCGGGCAAGCCGCGATGTGCCTTCCGTTCACCCACGAGGAAGTCGCCTCCTGCGCCGCCGGGGTGAGCTGCCCTATCCTTCGAAGCCGTCTGCAGGACTTCGCGCTGATCGTCCAGACGGTCGAACAATAAGTTTCGACTAGCTGTACGGCAGGTCAGCCGCCGGGATCGTCAAATCCGGTTGAATCAGGCGACCCGATGCTCAATGTGCCTTCACTTTCCCGGCGCGCACAACGGCTTGGCCCGCCACCCCCAGCACTTTCGGCACGTCCTTGATGACGCCGCCGAACTGTTTCTTGATAAAGCGGTAGCACTCGCAGGTTTTCTTCTTCAGACCCGCATCGTTGAGGATGAATATTTTGCCCCGGCTGTAGCTGATCAAGCCTTCTGCCTGGAATTTCAGGGCCGCCTCGGTAACACCCTCGCGGCGAGTACCCAGCATGGCCGCGATGTGCGCCTGCGACATTTCGATCGTGCCGGACCTCGAATAGTCGCGCATCGTCAGAAGCCAGGGGGCGAGCCTGGGCGCGATCAGGTGGTGCTGGCTGCACGCGACAGACTGGCTGATGACGGCAAGCAGCGCCTGGGTATAGCGCAGAAGCAATCGCTGGAGCGGGCTGCCGAAGCGCAACTCGTTGCGAAGGTCGCTGGTCTTCATCCGCATCGCGTTACCGGCGATCTGCACGATCGCCTTGTCCGGCGTAACCATGCAGCCAAGGAAAATATTGATGCCGACCATTCCCTCATTTCCTATGACCCCGACTTCGACCGTGCCGCCGCTATCCAGCGTGTCGACCATGGCGACGACGGCGCCTTGCGGGAAATAAACGTGCCGGATGCGCTGGTCCGCCTTGTAGATGACCTGGCCGCGCCAGAGCTCGACCATATCCAGCTTCGGCTCGAGGCGCCGGTATTCGGAGTTCAAGAGGGCGGAAAGGATGTCGTTCCCGGAAAGGGAACCGGATGGCAAAGGCGGGCGTTGCGTGGATTTCATGGGTGATCGCTGAGGCAGACGATTGCCGAATCTAATCCTATTATCGGCGCCGCAGAGCTTTGTCGACTGAATGGTCGCCTATTGTGCGATATCGAACATACCCGTCCCCGGACTCGGGCAGGAGAAAAGGCCGCCCAATTTTGCCGGCACATGCCACCTGGCGGGATATTTGGATATGCTTGGAGTTCACAAGTATCTGGCCCTCAATCGACGGCATGGCAACCCGGGACCCTTCCAGGCAATCGTTGGCAGAACTTTCCAGGTTCCGCGAAGCCATGGACATTTCAGGCGACGCCATTTACCTGGTGGACCGCGCCACCATGCGATTCCTCGACGTGAATCGAACCGCTTGCGAGCGCATGGGATACAGCCGTGACGAGCTTTTGCACATGGGGCCGCAAGACCTGCTGAACAAAAGCCGCGAAGTCATCGAGCGAATGTATGACGAGGTCATCCAGGCGGGCGAAAAAGGGACCACCGTCGAATCGTCCGCCAGGACAAAAGACGGCCGTGATTCCATCACGGAGCTACACCGTCGAGCACTTTGCACCGGCGACGGGTGGATCATCGTCAGCATTGCTCGCGACATCACTGCGCGAAAACAGTTCGAGCAGGCATTGCTTGAAAGCGAAGAGCGCTTTCGCCTTACGTTCGAGCTCGCCGGCTCGGGCATCGCCAACGTCGACCTGGCCGGGCGCTTTCAGCGCGTGAATCGAAGCCTTTGCGACATCCTCGGCTTTTCCGAACACGAGCTGGTCGGCCGGACGGTGAAGGACTTCTCCCATCCGCAGGACAGGGATGTGACCGACGCGGCGCGGGCAAAAGTCCGGTCCGGCGAACTCGAGTCGATGCGCGCAAGAAAACGATATCTGCGAAAGGATGGCGCCTCTGTATGGGTGGATCTCAGCGTCGCCCTGGTCCGTGACGCAGGCGGCGAGCCGCAATACGAAATCGCAGTGTTCGACGACGAAACCGAGAGGGTCAGGGCCGAGGAGGCGATGCGGCACAGCGAAGCCGAATTGCGCTCGTTGATCGACAACGTTCCCGCGATGATTCTTTATGTCGACCGGACCTTGAAGTGCATATTTGCAAACAAGCGGTATGCCGATTTCTTCGGCATCGGCGCGCTGGACCTGTCCGGCAGGCCGCTCTCGGACGTCGTCGGGCAAGAAGCCTACCCGGAAATAGAGCCGCATTTTAAGCGGGCGCTGGCGGGCCAGACCGCCGCCTATCAACGGACCGTCCGGGTGAAAAGCGGTGAACTGCGTTGCATCGACGTAAAGGTCGTACCGCGGGCGGCGGTGCAAGGCGAAATTCCAGGTTGCTACTCCATGGCCATCGACGTGACGGAGCAGAAGCAGGCGGCCGAGCGCATCTGGCACATGGCCAACCACGACAGCCTTACGGGCCTCCCGAACCGGATGCTATTCAACGATCGGCTGAGCCAGGCGATCGCGATGACGAAGCGCGAAGCCGGGCAGTTCGCGCTTCTCTACCTCGACCTGGACAAATTCAAGCCGGTCAACGACGCCTATGGGCACGATGCGGGCGACGACTTGCTGAAGTCCGCAGGCGAAAGGATCCGCGCCCAGGTTCGCGAATCCGACACGGTCGCCCGGCTCGGGGGAGACGAGTTTGCGGTGATCCTGCCCGACGTATCGAACAGGCAGGATGTCGCAGCCGTTGCCAGGAAGATCGTCGGCGCGCTCGAGATGCCTTTCGCGTTGGAACTGGCGCGAACGGTCAGGATAGGAACCAGCATCGGCATCGCCATCTACCCCGGCGATGCCGACGAGCGCGACATGCTGCTCAAGAAGGCCGATGTGGCCATGTACAACGCGAAGCAGGCGGGCGGGACGGGCTTCATGTTCTGCGCGGGTTAGGCGGGTCGCCTGCAATCCGCGCCTACAGCGAGGCGCAATCCTCCGCTGGCGCCTGGCTGAACTTGTCGTGCTTTCCGTCCACGTACTTGACGGACTTGGCGAGTTCGTCCGGATCGGCGCCCTCGAGCGTCGCCACCGCGATCGCGTACATCTGCCCGCCTTTCGGATCCTGGCCGGTGGCAAACGCGCGCACCCCGCACGTCTTGCAGAAGCGGTAATGCAGGTTGGGCCGCGGCTTGCCGGCCGGCGTCCATTGGTAGTCCGCCATGGCGTCTTCCCCCTTCTCGAGGCGGAAGTGGTCCGGGGTGACGAACGCGAACCACGCGCGGGCCTTCTTGCACAGCGAGCAGTTGCAGCGCAACGTGCCCTTGGAGAGATCGACATCCGCCTGGTACTTCACGGCGCCGCAATGACAGCTTCCGGTATAGGTCTTGAGTGCCATGGAGTGCCTTTGTTCTGAGCGGGGATAGATCGGTAGGACTGCCCTGCGGGGCGGAAGTTTCTGGCGTTTTATCGCTGTGGGGAGCCGTTCATCATTCGATCACCTGATCCGCTTGCAGCAGGAGTGAAGTCGGGATCGTCAGGCCGAGCGCCTTCGCAGTCTTTTGGTTGATGATCAGCTCGAACTTCGTCGGCTGTTCGATTGGAAGGTCGGCGGGCTTCGCGCCCTTGAGAACTTTGTCCACGTAGGAAGCCGCGCGGCGAAACAGGTCGTCGAAATTCGTCCCGTACGACGCCAGACCGCCAGAATCAACATGCAGTCTTGCGGTATAGAGCGTGGGCAGACGGCTCTTGGCGGCGAGCGCAATTATCCGATTGCGGTGGAGACCGAATAGCGCGTCTCCCGCAATCAGCACGGCCCCGCGCCGCAGCCTCCTTGTCGCCTCGTAAGCACGCTCGATGTCGTCAACACCCCTGATGTCGAACGGGACGATCGTCACGCCAAGCGTTGGGGCTACGGACTGCAATTCCTTGAGTTCGAGCGGGTTGGTAGGATTGAGCGGATTCAACAACACGCCGACATGGGATATGGAGGGATCCAGCGCCTTGAGGAGTTGCAGCCGCTTGGTTACGAGAGCGAAGCTGAAGTCCGACAGCCCGGTGAGATTTCCTTCAGGCCGCGCCAGGCTAACAACGAGTCCGGTGCCGACCGGATCGCCGGCGTTCCCCATGACGACCGGGATGGCAGTCGTGGCGGCTTTTGCCGCACGGGCTGCCGGTGTGCCTTCGGTAACCAGCACGTCCACCTTTGCACGGATCAGCTCGGCTGCCAGTTTGGGGAGGCTTTCGTACTTTCCCGAGGCATATCGCTGATCGATGACGACGTTTTGGCCTTCCCGGTATCCCAATTCCAGCAGCCTTTGCCGGAACGCCGCGAGACGGCTCGCGTCGCTTTCCGCCGAGGACGAACCCAGAAAACCGATCCGCGTCACTTGCTTCGTCGGCTGGGCCTCCACGCAGAACGGCGTAGCGAGAAGCAGCACAGCCAGGGCACTCGCAAGCCTCACTTGAAGACCTGGCTCGCCTGCAAAATGACGGACTGCGGAACAGCGAGGCCCAAAGCCTTCGCGGTCTTGAGGTTGATCGCGAGTTCGAACTTGGTCGGTTGTTCCACCGGCAGGTCACCCGGCTTCGCACCCTTCAGAATCAGATCGACGTACCTCGCGGCACGCCTGTAGAGCTCGTCGATATCCGGGTTGTACGCGATGAGGCCGCCGGTCTCGACGTGATAGTTGAAATCGACCATCAGCGGAAGGCGGTGGCGGGCCGCAAGCTCGATGCTTCCCTGCTGGAATGGGTGCTGCTGACCGGAGAGCCACAATGCCGCATCCGCGCGCCACGCAAGCATTTGCTTGAACGTATCGGGCAGGCCGCTCGTCGCGGTCACGGGGAAAAAACGGATCTCGACCTTCAGTTTCGGTGCGAGGCGTTCCGCGTCGCGCACCTGCGGCTCGGTGATGGGATCTGTCGGATTGAACATCACGGCGATCCGGTTCGCAGCCGGCACGGCCTCTTTCAGCAGGGCCAGACGCTTGGGCGCCAGCTCCGCAGCCATGTTGGAGATGCCCGTGACGTTGCCCCCGGGCCGGGCCAGGTTCGAAACGAAACCCGAGCCGACCGGGTCTCCGGCCGCGGCAAAGACGATCGGAATGCGTTTCGTCGCGAGGATTGCGGCGCTCGCCCCCGGGGTGTTGAGGGCGACGATGACTCCCGGCCCGGCCTGCACGATCTCCGCGGCGAGCGCGGGAAGGCGCTCCGGTTTCCCGTCCGCCGATTTCAGCAGGATTCGCAGATTCCTGCCTTCCTGGTAACCGAGCTTGCGCAACGATTCGAGGAAAACCGGGTACGACGGAGTGTGTTCCACGCGCTGCGGCATCAGGACGCCCACTGTGTGGACTGCCTGCTCCTTTCGCTGCGCCTCTGAGGCGAGCGGCACGGCGAGAAGCAGTGCGGCCAGGACCGCATTGAATACTTGGTTAAGAGGCTTCATAACCGTTCCTCCCGAGCCGTCATTGGAGTTTGCCGTTGTCGAGACGGCGGCGGGGCCGGCGCGACGCTGGCGGCCCGTAAGCAGGAGCTAGGGGTTAGATTTCTGCGCAAACCGCTCTCGGATTGCAGGATCGCCGACTTCCGGAACGACGCGTCCTAGTTCCGGAAACTCGGGAATTGATTCGGCAGTCTCGACGATTTTCGTCGCAACCGCTTTGGCATACCAATCCGAATCACGCTCGATGTACGAAGCAATGGATTCGACGTCTTCGATCGCCGCCGGCGACCAGACTAGGCCTCGAGCCATTTTCCGAGGCGGGCCCTAGCGTCCTCGTGAGAAATCACCCCCTCGGTTTCCGCGCGCCCAATTCCATGCTTGATTTTCTCGAGGACGTACAAGTGGTACTGAATGTCCTCGAAGCTCGCGTCTTCCGGCAACCCCTCGATCATTGACTTGGCTTCGGCTTTCGGATTGCTCATGGCGTCTCCAGTTCGGAAGTCTTGTCAATGCTACCACCCACCCTATATGCAGAAATCTACCGTGCGTCCTTTTGCAGCCCAACGTGAAGTGGGTTGCCTGAACTTGCTTCAGAGCTCGCGAAGCTTCGCCTTCAGCCCCGCCGGCGCGACGCTCACCAGCGTCGCCCTTTCCGATTTGCTCAGGAACAGCGGCGTCAGCTCCGGCACCTCCATGAGCTCGTACCCCAACTTCGGCGTGCCCTGGATCTCGAGCCCCGCCGACCTCAACTTCTCTATGTCCCTGTAGATGGTCCGCTTGCCCACGCCGGTCGCGTCCGCCAACGCCTGCGCGGTCAGCGCATAGCCGTCCGCGAGCATCAGGTAGAGGTTCGCCAGCCTCATCGGGCGAGCGGTAATGCTGCCACTTTCTTCATCAGATGCCATTGTTTCCTCCCTCTTCAGGCGAAATGCTGCCATCCGAAATCCTAGACGAGCGCTCCCCTTGCCGCCCTCCTCCATCAGGACTATCGTTCCCGCATAACTATTCCAAGGGGGCTTCAAGATGAAAGTGCTTCGCTTCGCCTCAACCGCACTCGCGCTTCTACTTTCACTTGCGGCACTACCGGCACAGGCCCAGGCGCAGTCGTCCGAACGTGTCCTGCGCTCCGTCCCCCACTCCAACCTGGCAGTGCTCGACCCGATCTGGACCACCGCCTACATGAGCCGCAACCACGGCTACATGATCTACGACACGCTCTTCGGCACCGACGAAAAAGGCCAGATCAAGCCGCAGATGGTCGAGGAGTGGTCGGTCTCGCCGGACAAGCGCCTGTGGACTTTCAAGCTGCGGCGCGGCCTCGAATTCCATGACGGCAAGCCCGTCACCAGCGAGGATGCGGTGGCGTCGATTGCCCGCTGGGCCAAGCGCGACACGCTCGGCCAGATGCTCGGCACCTTCATCGAGCGCATGGATTCGCCTTCCGCGGACACCTTCCGCCTGTTCCTCAAGGAGCCGTGCGGCTTCGTGCTCGAGGCGCTGGGCAAGCCCTCGTCCAACGTGCCTTTCATCATGCCCAAGCGCGTCGCCGATACGGACGCGTTCAAGCAGATCGAGGAGCACGTCGGCTCCGGGCCGTACCTCTTCAAGCGCGACGAGTTCAAGCCCGGCGCGCTGGTCGTCTATCTGAAGAACCCAAAGTACGTCGCGCGAAAGGAGCCGCCGTCGGGCACGACCGGCGGCAAGAATGTCTACGTCGACCGCGTCGAATGGGTGCTCGCGCTGCGGGATGCGCAGACCCAGGTCATCGCGCTGCAGAAGGGCGAGATCGACATGATCGAGCGCGTGCCGTTCGAGCAGGTCGTGCCGCTGCGCGCCGAAAAAGGCATCGAGCTGGTGATCAAGGATCCGATCGGCTTCCAGTACATCGCGCGCTTCAACCACCTGCACCCGCCTTTCAACAACGCCAAGGTCCGGCAGGCGGCGATCGCGGCTTTCGGCGACCAGGAGGCGTTCCTCAAGGCGCAGATCGGCGTGAAGGACCTCTACAAGACCTGCCCGTCGATGTTCACCTGCGGCACGACGTACTCGTCGTCCACCGGCAGCGAGATCCAGTCGAAGTCGAACATGCGCAAGGCGCAGGCCCTGGTGAAAGAGTCCGGCTACGACGGCACCCCGGTGGTGATCCTCAAGCCGACCGACATCGCGACGATCAACAAGCTGCCGGACGTGGCCGCGCAACTGCTGCGGCAGGCGGGCTTCAAGGTCGACGTGCAGGCCATGGACTGGCAGTCGCTGGTCGGGCGTCGCGCGAAGCGCGAGCCGGTCGCCCAGGGCGGCTGGAATATGTTCCTCACAGCCGTAGTTGCGCCGGACAGCTGGAACCCGATCGCCAACTTCGGCCTCTCCGGCGCCTGCGACAAAGCCTGGTTCGGCTGGTCCTGCGACGAGAAGCTCGAGCAGCTGCGCGGCCGGTTTGCACGCTCGGTCGACGAAGGGGAAAAGAAAAAGCTCGCCGGCGAGTTGCAGTCGCGCGGCTTCGAGATCGGCACCCATGCCCCCGTCGGCGAATACGTGGCGCCCACGGCGGTACGCAAGGGCATCAGGGGCCTCGTGGTCGGCCCCGGCGACTTTTACTGGAATATTCGCAAGGACTGACCGGCGCGGGCCTTGCTGCGCCCCGGTCCATCGGCTATCGTGGCAGCGCACAAATCCAACAGGGGGATTTCCATGGCGTTCTCGAAAAAGCTTGCCGCGCTCGCGGCATTCGCGGCGATTGCAGGCGCAGGCAGTGCGCTGGCGCAAGACAAGACTTTGCGCATCGTCCCGCACTCCAACCTCGCGATCATCGACCCGATCTGGACCACGGCGTACATGAGCCGCAACCACGGCTACATGA
>JANMDK010000145.1:0-6268 GCA_031376265.1 Pseudomonadota bacterium | reverse complement strand
CCTCGGGGCGCGCCGCGATCCTGGCGTACACCATGCCCGCGTGGTCCATCCCGCTCTCGGTGCTGCTGCTGGGAGAGCGCCTGACGGCGCGCAAGCTGCTTGGCCTCGTACTCGGCATGGCCGGCATGGTGCTGCTGGTATGGGACGAATTCCACCGCCTCCAGGGCGCGCCGCGCGGCGCATTGCTGGTGCTTGGCGCCGCATTCACCTGGGCGATCGGCACCGTGCTGCAGAAGCGCTGGCCGCTCGGCCTGCCGATGGGCACTTTTACCGCGTGGACGATGTGGCTCGGCGGGCTGCCGGTGATCCTCGGCACGTTCGTCTTCGAGCGCCATGCGTGGCAGCCGGTGGGCACCGAGGCCTGGCTCGCGCTGCTCTACAACATCTTCATCGCGTTTGCGTTCGCCTACTGGGCCTGGTTCAAGATCGCCTCGACCGTCTCGGTGACTGTGTCCTCGATCAGCGTGCTCTCGGTGCCGATCGTGGGCGTGCTGTGCGGGTTCGTTTTCCTCGGCGAGCGGCCAAGCCTGCAGGAATACGCGGCGCTTGCGTGCGTCGTGCTCGCGGTGCTCGCGGTCAACCTGCCGGCGAAGCAGCGGGAATAGCGCGGGCCTCGGGCACGCGTGCTGCGTCCCAGTGCGCGATGCCCCATGCAAGCTGCTCCGCAACCGGGGCGCCGTGCAACGCGTCCGGAAGCGGATGGCCGAGGAAACTGAAGGCCGCGGGCAACGAAGTCGGTCCCGCGGTCGGCGCGCCAGTCTGCTTGGATAGCTTCTCTCCCTTTGCATTCACCGCTACAGGCAGGTGCAGGTAACGCGGGACCGGGAACCCGAGCCGCTGCTGCAGATGGATCTGCCGGGCGGTGGAGTCGAGCAGGTCCGCGCCTCGCACGACATCGGTGATGCCCTGATCGAAGTCGTCGACCACCACGGCGAGCTGGTAGGCGAAATAACCGTCGGCGCGAAGAAGCACGAAATCGCCGACTTCGTTTTCGACGTCCTGCACCAGGCGCCCCTGCACCCGGTCGGCGAACTCGATCGGCACTGCGTTCGTGCGCAAGCGAAACGCCCGGGCCGCCCGTCCGGGCGCGAGGCCGTGGCGGCAGGTGCCCGGATAGATGCGCGCGCCGTCGATGGCGAGCGCCGAGTCGGCGATTTCCTTGCGCGTGCAACCGCAGGCATACACGTCGCCGGAAGCGATCAGTCGATCGAGGACTTCGCGATAGCGCGCTTTCCTTTGGCTTTGGCGCAGCACCGGCCCGTCCCATTCGAAGCCGCACTCCCCGAGCGCTGCCAGAATCGAATCGATCGCGCCGGGCTGCGTGCGCGGCTCGTCCACGTCCTCGATGCGCACGATCCATCCGGCGGCTTGCGAGCGGGCGTCGAGGTAGCTGCCGAGCGCTGCGACCAGGGAGCCGAAGTGCAGCGGGCCGGTGGGCGAGGGCGCGAATCGCCCGATGCGCTTGCCTGTCATCGGCGAATTTCCCCGGCGCGCAAATATTCCCGCGATTGTGTTAGCTCGATAACGAACCTCGCGGGGACGCTGGGGGTACCATTGTGCTTTGCACCGAAGGGATCTTCTGCATGGCGACCGTCGAACTCACCAAAGACACTTTCGAGCAGGTCGTTACCGGCCATCCGATGGTGATCGTCGATTTCTGGGCGCCGTGGTGCGGGCCGTGCCGCGGGTTCGCGCCGATCTTCGAGAAGGCTTCCGAGTCGCATGCCGACATCGTATTCGCGAAAGTGAATACCGAGGAGGAGCAGGAGATCGCCGCCGCCTTCGACATCCGCTCGATCCCGACGCTCATGGTGTTTCGCGACAAGGTGATCCTCTATTCGCAGGCCGGCGCGCTGCCGGCGGGCGCCTTCATCGACCTCATCGAAAAGGCCAGGCAGGTCGACATGGCCGAAGTGCAGAAGGAAATCGCCGCGCGGGAAAAGGAAGGCAAGGGCGAATCGGAAGCCGGCGCCACCTCCGAGGCCAAGTCCTAAGCCGCTACCCGCCTGCGCAGCAGGGATCCGCAGGTCATCGTGTCGAGCCTGGCAAGGAACCAGGCCAGCGCATTGCCCTTGTTCGCGCTCTTCCATGCCAGGTACTGGAACGATTCGAGTTTAGGCTCCGCCACCTGGCGGATCACCAGGCGGCCTCCCTCATGTTCATCGCGCGCAATGGCTTCGGGCAGGTAGCCGACGCCAAGGCCTGCACGTTGCGCCGCGACCTTGGCTTCGAAGTCCGGCACCGTGAGGAGGTCCTGCCCCAGCAGCAGGCCGGAACTGCGCGCCGGCTGGCTGCGGGAAGAATCGCCGACTGCCACTGCGCGATACCGTTGGATTTCCGCGGGTGCGATCGGCTCCTTGGCCGCCGCGAGCGGATGCTCCGGCGCCACTGCGAAGAGGAATGGCAGCGGGTCCATTCGCCGCACGCTGTAGCCCGCCTGGCTCGCGGGCTCGCCGCCGGCGCCGATCGCAAGGTCCGCGCGCCCGGACTGCACCGAATCCCAGGTGCCGCCGAGCACTTCATAAGAAAGGCGCACCCGCGTGCCGCTTCCTTCGGCGTCGAATTCGGCGACCAGGGGCAGCAGCGCTTCGGCCACGAGGGTGATGTCCATGGCGATGCGCAGCTCCACTTCCCAGCCGCGCGCGACCTGTTGGACGCGCCGCTCGAGCTCGCCGGCCATCGAAAGCAGGCCGCGTCCCTGCTCGAGCAGCTCGCGCCCGGCGGCGGTGAGCGATGCGCGCCGGCCGCTGCGGTCGAAAAGTTTTGCGCCAAGATCCTCTTCGAGCTTGGCCATCGTATAAGTGAGCGCCGAGGGCACGCGGAAAAGCTCCGCCGCCGCCGCGGCAAAACTGCCTTTGCGCTCAATGGCATCCAGCGTCGCCAACGCGTCCAGGGAGAGCTTGAGGGACATAGGTCAATAAATTTGAATTAATTGTTCAGAAGTCTCCGCTTTTCTTGCCTGCGAGGCAATCCTAGACTTGATCCACGCTATTCAAACCTGTTGAACTGATTACGGAGGCAAAGATGAACGAAGTGCGCAAATCCGACGAGCGGGGCTATGCAGACCACGGCTGGCTCAAGTCCTTCCATACCTTTTCATTCGCCGACTACCAGGACCCGGAGCACATGGGCTTCGGCGCGCTGCGCGTGATCAACGAGGACCGCATCACCCCGGACACCGGCTTCGGCACGCACGGCCACCGAGACATGGAAATCATCAGCTACGTGCTCGAGGGCGAACTCGCGCACAAGGACTCGATGGGCAACGGCTCGACGATCGTGCCGGGTGACGTGCAGCGCATGAGCGCCGGGACCGGCGTGCGCCACAGCGAGTTCAACCACGCCAAGGCGGTCACGCATTTCCTGCAGATCTGGATCGAGCCCGGCGAGCGCGGCATCCCGCCCGGCTACGAGCAGAAGCATTTCGACGCCGCATCGAAGCGCGGGCGCCTCACGCTGATCGCCTCGCCGGACTCGCGCGAGGGCTCGGTGAAGATCCACCAGGATGCGTTCATCTATGCGGCGCTGATCGACGGGGCCGAGAAGGCGACGCATTCGCTCGCCAAGGGACGCCGCGCCTATGTGCAAGTCGCGCGCGGCGAAGTGAGCGTAAACGGCACGGCGCTCAAGGCCGGCGACGCGCTAAAGGTTTCCGAAGTTGCGGAGGTCGCGCTCGGGCAGGGGCGTGACGCGGAAGTCCTGCTCTTCGATCTGGCCTGACAAAGGAAATGAAATGACAACGAAAGTGGCCCCTTGGTTTGCGTTAGGTAAACTGTCCGCGACACAAACGCCAAAAGGAGCATTGCGATGGCTATCCCGATGAATACCGGCATCAGCGAGAAAGACCGCGCGAAGATCGCCCATGGCTTGTCGCGCCTGCTGGCCGATACCTATACCGTCTACCTCAAGACGCACAACTTCCACTGGAACGTCGAAGGGCCGATGTTCCAGACGCTGCACATCCTGTTCATGGAGCAGTACACCGAGATGTGGAACGCGATCGACCTCGTGGCCGAGCGCATCCGCTCGCTCGGTCACTACGCCCCGGGCACCTACAAGGAATTCGAGAAGCTCGCCTCGATCAAGGAAACCGACGGCGTCCCGAAGGCCACCCGGATGATCGAGCTCCTGATCGAGGGCCAGGAGGCGATCGTTCGCACCGCGCGCTCGGTGCTGCCGCTGGCCGACAAGGCGAGCGACGAGCCGACGCTCGACCTGCTCACGCAGCGCATGCAGATCCACGAGAAGAACGCGTGGATGCTGCGCTCGCTGTTGCAGAAGCAGTAGGCCAGGACCAAGTCGATGGGCAAGGACACGCGGACCGAAAAAGACACGTTCGGCCCGATCGAGGTTCCCGCTGCCCGCCTTTGGGGGGCACAGACCGAGCGCAGCCGCCAGTTCTTCCGCATCTCGACCGAGCGAATGCCTATGGAGGTCGTTCGAGCGCTCGCGAGGACGAAGCGCGCCGCGGCGAGCGTCAACCTCTCGCTCGGGCTGCTCGACGCGGCCAAGGCGCAGGCGATCGAATCCGCCGCGGAAGAGGTGCTGGCCGGCAAGCTCGATGAAGAGTTCCCGCTGTCGGTCTGGCAGACCGGCTCGGGCACCCAGAGCAACATGAACGTCAACGAGGTGCTCGCCAACCGCGCCTCCGAACTGCTCGGCGGCGAGCGCGGCCAGAAGCGCCTCGTCCACCCGAACGACGACGTGAACCTCGGCCAGTCGTCGAATGACATTTTCCCGACGGCGATGCACGTCGCAGCGGTCATCGCAATCGATGCCGACCTGCTGCCGGCGCTCGAAAAGCTTCGCCGGACTTTGGCGGCCAAGCGCGATGCCTTCGATTCGATCATCAAGATCGGCCGCACCCACCTGCAGGACGCAACGCCGCTCACGCTGGGACAGGAGTTTTCCGGCTACGTCGCGCAGCTGGAGTTTGCAGATCGCGCCATTCGAGCGGCGCTGCCTGGCCTCTGCGAGCTTGCGGCCGGCGGCACCGCGGTCGGTACCGGGCTGAACACCCATCCGCAATTCGCCGGGAAGATCGCGGAGGCGCTTGCTACCGACACCGGCCTGCCGTTTGTTTCCGCGCCGAACAAGTTTGCGGCGCTGGCCGGGCATGAGGCTTTGCTTTTCTCTCATGGTGCGCTCAAGACGCTGGCCGCGGCGCTGGTCAAGATCGCCAACGACGTTCGCTGGCTCGCTTCAGGTCCCCGCTCGGGGCTCGGCGAGCTCTCGATCCCGGAGAACGAACCCGGCAGCTCGATCATGCCGGGCAAGGTCAATCCGACGCAGTGCGAGGCGCTGACCATGCTGTGCCTGCAGGTGCTCGGCAACGATGTGGCGATCAACATCGGCGGCGCGTCCGGCAACTTCGAGCTCAACGTGTTCAAGCCGCTGCTGGTCAACTGCTTCCTGCAAAGCGTCCGGTTGCTGTCCGACGGCATGGAAAGCTTCGAGGAGCATTGCGTGCGAGGCATCGAGCCCAACGAAGCGCGAATTGCGGAGCTGGTCGGCAATTCGCTCATGCTGGTTACGGCGCTCGCGCCCCACATTGGCTACGATCGCGCCGCCAAGATCGCCAAGCATGCGCACGCAAAAGGCGGCACGCTGCGCGAGGCCGCCCTGGAACTGGGCTTCGTGAGCGGCGGGGATTTCGACAAGTGGGTAAAGGCCGAGGACATGATCAAGCCGAGCGGCGAGGGCACGAAATGAAGCGAAGGGAATTCATGGCGGCGATGCCCGCCGCCTTCTTGCCGGCCCTGCTCGCCGGGTGCTCAACGTCCGGGCTCAAGCTCGATGCGCCTTACGTCTCGACCCCGCAGCCGGTGGTCGAGGAAATGCTGCGGCTCGCGCAGGTCGGCCCCAGGGACAATGTCTATGACCTGGGCTGCGGTGATGGCCGGTTCGTCATTACCGCGGCCGAGAAATTCGGCGCGCGCGGCGTAGGCATCGACCTTGACCCGAAGCGTCTGGCGGAGGCGACGGCCGGCGCGCGCCGCGCGGGTGTGACCGGGCGCGTGAGCTTCCGCGAGGAGGACCTCTTCAAGACGGATTTCTCCACGGCCACGGTCGTCACGCTTTTCCTGTTCGCCGAGCTCAACGAAAAACTCGCGCCGCGGCTGCGCTCGAGCCTCAAGCCGGGTGCGCGCATCGTCGCCTACCAGTTCGGCATCCCCGGCTGGGCGCCGGACGAGCAATCGCAGCTCAACCTGGACGGCAACAGCCACAATATCTTCCTCTGGCGGATCAGGTAGGACGAGAAGGGTCT